>JAEUMX010000006.1 GCA_016791285.1 Burkholderiales bacterium | reverse complement strand
GTCCACCGTCGCCACCGCCTCGGCGGGCGCCGCCAGCGTGGATTCGGGGGAGATCGCGCAGGCACCATCGGGACCCGAGGTCATGACGAACCAGCGCAAGCGTTCGCCTGCGACTTCACGTCCCAGCGCCCAGAGGTCTGCTGTTGCATGGCCGAGGTCGGAGCGTGATGCGACCACGATCTGCGCCGGCCGCGACCCCGGATCGACTGGCGGCACGTGGGCCACGACGAGCGACGTTTCGGCCTTGGCGGCGAGCAGCGGACCCAGGTCGTGGCGGCGGCTGCGGACGAACACGGCGTCGGCGGCAAGGTCCTGCAGCCGATACGGCGGCGCATCCTCCTCGCAGCGGCCGAGGTTCGCGATGGTGCGCTCGCCCGAGGGGTCGACGAACACCAGCGAACGCGTGGTCGGACGCCGCACACAGGCGATGCCCGAAGTGTCCACCCCGGCCGCGCCGAGTTCGGCCAGCAGCCACTCGCCATCCGCGTCGTGCCCGACCGCGGCGAGCAGCGCCACCCGATGTCCCGCTGCCGCAAGGGTGACGGCGGTGTTCGCGCCACCGCCGCCGAGACGCGAGCCCGCCGACACGCCATTCAAGTGCGCGCCAGGTGTGAGCGGTTCGACGAGACGCACGACGTCGTCGCGCGCAACCGAACCGATGACGACGATTGAAGCCACTTTCACCCTTTCCCGATGAGCGCGGGGTCCGCACGACGCGCCGCGGCGCGCGCCTCAGCCAAGAAACAGGGCAGGGTCCACCGCGACCGCGTTGAGGTAGACGGAGAAATGCAGATGCGGCCCCGTCACGCGCCCGGTCGCACCGACCCCGCCGATGGGTGTCCCGGCCGCCACGGTCGCGCCGACACGGGTATCGACCCGGGTCAGATGCGCATACAGCGTGAGCAGTCCCTGCCCGTGGTCAATGATCACCGTGTTGCCGGAGAAAAAATAGTCGTCGGCGTCGATCACCCGTCCGCGCGCTGCAGCCACCACGGGCGTACCGAGCCGAGCGGCGATGTCCATGCCGCTGTGCGGGCTGCGCGGCTGGCCGTTGAAGACGCGGCGCAGCCCGAACGAGCTCGAGCGCGGTCCGGGCGCAGGCTGCGCGAGGCGCAGCGTCGCGGGCGGCGCTTCGGAGAAGGTCCGGCGCACGCGCTCCAGATGCGCCCGCTCGCGCTCGTGGCGGGCAAGATCTTGCGCTGAGAGCTCCACCTGACCGGGTTTGACCGTGAGGTGCTGCTCGGCGTACTGCTTCGGTTGCACGTCGATCCCGAAGCGCTGCACGGCGCCGCCCGGGCGCTCGGCGTCGACCCACAGGCGTGACCCTGGTTTGGCATCGAGGGAAATGCCCACCCATGCCATCCATTTGTCGCCATCGCGCAGGACGAGAACGCGGTCGTCCCCGAGCCGGGCCCGTGGCACTTCATGCGCCTCGCCGAGACCCACCCGGGCGACACCGCCAGGCACCGTCGCCGCGCGCGGCAGTGCCCGCGCCGATGCCGAACGCATCCACACCGGCGCGGTCACGGCAGTGGTGAGTGAAATCAGAAAGCGGCGGCGGTTCATCGATCGGAAGACGCTAGACCGGGTGAATATACGCCACGCCGCACGTGACCTCCAAGCGATAGCGGCCGGCGTGCGCTGTTGGCGGTAGAATGCCGCCGTGGCCAATCCCCGCCCGATGCAGAGCATACCGACCCCGCGCCCGACGTTGCGGCGCGGCTTCACATCATCCGAGCCGCGGACGCGCCTGCTCATCGGCATCACCTTCGTGCTCGTGTGCCTGATCGCGGGGTGCAACAAGGATTCGGTGCCCGTGTCCGCCACATCCGTCGACCCGGGTTCCAGCACTTCGTCATCGACCGGCGTCGTCATCAAGGAAGCAGCGGCAGGCCCCTCACCCGGTCCGGTGGCGCTTGCCGACGGCTCGTTCCTCCGCTTTCGCAGCGTCGTCGACCGCAGCGTCGATCGCATCCCGCTCGAGAAAGTCGACACGTTGCGCATTCTCGTGAACTACAACCGCACCGATTTCTTCGTGAGCGAGAGTGAGGCGAGGGGCTTCGAATACGAGTATCTGCGCGAGTTTCAGCGCTTTCTCAACCAGCGCTTGCAACGCAGCGACCATCCGATCCGCTTCGAGTTCGTCGTCACGCATCTCGAGCGCACGCTGTCCGACCTGATCGAGGGGCGCGGCGACATCGCGGCGGCGAACCTCACCATCACGCCGGCGCGGCACCAGAAGGCCGATTTCTCGCGACCGTATTTCGTCGACGTCGACGAGGTGGTGGTGACGAGTCGCAACGTGCCGGCGCCGGCCTCGCTCGCCGCATTGGAGGGCAAGCGCGTTCTCGTCCCGGCGGGCTCCAGCTATGCCGAACATCTGGGCCGCCTGGCGGAGACGCAACGGCAGGCAGGCCGGCCACCGGTCACGGTGATCGCGGCCGAATCCGGCCTCGAGTCCGAGGACATCCTCGAGCTGGTGAACGCCGGCATCGTCGATTACACCATCGTGGATTCGCACCGGGCCCACCTCTGGGCGCAGGTTCTCCCCGGCATCGCCGTGCACGAGAAGGTGGCCGTGAACACGGGCGGCAGCATCGCCTGGGCGGTTCGCCCCGAAAGTCACGAGCTCCTGCTTGCGCTCGACGCGTTCATCCGCCAGGACGGTGCGCGCAGCGCGATGAACCGCATGCTGTTCGACCGCTATTTTCGCGACACGCGCTGGATCGCCAACCCGGCGACGCAGCCGATGCGCCGCCGCGAGGCAGCGGTGATCGGCGCCATCAAGAAGCGCAGCACCGCCGCGGGGCTCGACTGGCGGATCGTGCTCGCGCACGCCGTGGCCGAGTCGGGCCTCGACCCGGCTCGACGCGGACCGAACGGCGCCATCGGCGTCATGCAGGTCACCCCGGAGATGGCCGCCGCAGTGGGCGTGACCGACATCGACCGGCCGGAGCGCAACATCGAAGCAGGCGTGCGCTACCTCGCCACACTACGCGACCAGTACGCCCGCGACACCGGCGCCGACGACGAGGCCAGTGTCGATCTCGCGCTCGCGGCCTACCACGTGGGGCCAGAGCAAGTGCGGACCCTGCAGCGCTACGCGCGCGAGCTCGGTCTCGATCCCGCGAAGTGGGAGGGCAACGTCGCACTGGTGGCGGACCTCACGCTCGGGGACGAACCGGCGCGGGCCGTGAACGAGGTGCACCTGTATGTCGAAGCGTATCGCCTCGACCACGGCGAAGGGCCGCGACCCGCGTCACGACGCTGACGTCCCGGCGTCGCGACACGCGGCGGCTCAGCTTCTGAACGG
>JAEUMX010000001.1 GCA_016791285.1 Burkholderiales bacterium | reverse complement strand
CAGTAGTGTCCGGTTAAAAGTCGAACAAGAGCAATTGGTTAGCGGTGGGTGGTCGTTCGGATTGGGATCGATCGGGCTGCAAGGCGCATGAAACCTCGGTTTTCTCGAACACCGAGACCGACAGGATCTGTAGGCATGTGTAGAGCGAAGCATCGAGATGAAGCTCTTTCTTGACGATGGCGATGAGCACGTAGGTGGCCACGGCGCACCAGATCTGCGTCTTCACCGCGTTCTCGCTGGTGCCCAGGAAACGCTTGATGCGCAGGTGCTGCTTGAGCCACTTGAAGAACAACTCCACCTGCCAGCGGCTCTTGTAGAGCGCGGCGATCGTCAAGGCGGGCAAGCTGGTGTTGTTGGTCAGGAACACCAGCGTCTTGCCCGACTCGGGATCCTTGAAGCGGATGCGCCGCAGATGCTCCGGGTAGTTTCTGGCCGAGTAGAAGCCATTGAGCATGACGCGCTGATCGCAAATCACGCCGCTGGTTCGGTCCGTGGTGGCCGAGTACACGCGCCGCGCGTCTATACCCGCCTTGGCGCGGGTGACGAAGAACGCTCCGGCTTGATGTATCGCGTACCAGCGCTCGAAGTCCACGTAGCCGCGGTCCATCACGTAGAAGGCACCGGCCTCCATGGGCAGCATGTCCAGCACGTTGACATCGTGCAGCTTGCCGTCGCTGACGTGAATGAACGCGGGGATCGCGCCGCGCAGGTCCAGCAGCGTGTGCAGCTTGATGGCGGCCTTGGTCGAGCGAAACGGCGCCCAGTCGAACAGGCTCAGGCACAGATCGATGGTGGTGGAGTCCAGCGCATAGACACTGGCATCGAGATCCAGCACCGAAGGCTCTTGGGCATACAGCGCCCTGGCGCGGGCGATCAGCCGCTGAGCCAGTGCATGGTAGATGCGCCAGTCGCGCAGGTTCAACGCATCGGCCAGCGTCGAGCGAGCCGGCGGCGCCTTCATCCCCATGTGGAACAGCTTGGCTTGATTGGCGGCCAGACAGGCCTCGATGTCCCGCAGCGACTCGCGCCAGGTGAGCTGCGCGAAGGCCATGACGCGAAACAGGTCGGCGCAACCCAGCGTGCGAACACCCGCATCGCCCTTGTGTCGCGCGACGATGCGCCCGAAGGTCTTCCACGGCACGAACTCCATGACCTGCGCAAACAGCGTCTTGCCCACGTTCATGCATCACCCCGGGTCGTTCAAACCCGAGAGCATCGCAAACTAGCAATCCGAAATTCAAATCGTGGACACCCATGAATCGCTCGAAACCCTCGTCAGCATTGGCTTTGCGCACCGCCGGCATCAAATCAACCGGACAGTACTGAGTGCTTCTGTTTGGTCAGCCAACCGGCTAAGGCCGAGCCGCCCGTCTTCATAGAGCAGTCGCGGTATATTGACGCGAATTCGCTCGACTTGATCGTGTTGATGCTCCGCTACGGCCGCGGGAGTGTTCAGCGCAGCGTCGGTCGCTGTAGCGAAGAGCGCGACGCTAGGGTGATCGAGCGCGTGCAAGAAGCTGATCTAGTCGGGCTCGTCAACTTCATGGAGCTTGACCTCACGCTTCGCGGGGGTCTGACTCTTCGCACGAATACCAACTACCGCGCGCTCCACAATCCGTCTCGCCGTCTCTGCCGTCGCAAGAGCTCCAACGACGCTCCAGCTTCCTTGAGGGGCCCGGGTTACGAACGAGCCGGATTCGTCGACGTAGAGGTTCACTGGTTGTCAAGACGCCTCTAACGACAGACCTCCGCGAGGTTGATGCTGACCGTCGGCACAAGCAGCGGTGACACGATTTCCGTCTGCGTTGGCGTGAGCACTCGTTGATAACCCTTTGGGCCAGGGTCGCGGTAAACGAGTAAGGAACCGCCCTGAATGTCGAATAGCCACGCTTCGGCGATCGCGTGCCGCGCGTAGAGCGGGATCTTGACGTCGCGGTCGTAGGCGAGCGTCGTATCGGCGACTTCGATGATGAGGAGCACGTCCGCTGCGGCCGGCACGCCAGCCGCGTAGTCGTCCGGACGCGGCTTGAGCAATGCAATATCGGGTTGCGGCTCGTTCCGCGGCGGCAGCGCGACGGGATTCTGCGTCGAGACGATCGCTTCCTTGCCTGCCGCGAGAGTCAGTATCCGCGACAGCCGATTCACCATCGCAAGATGTTGCGCCCCGATGGGAGCCATCTCGATCATGTCCCCGTCGATAAGCTCGACTCGGTCGTCTTCGCCCAAAATCCCGGCCGAGCCCATGCGGTGAAACTCCTCCAGCGAGAGCCTGCGGCGTTGAACGGTCTCCAGAGCACCCATCGCATCACCAAGTCGGTGCAGTAGGATTCATACTCCGCTCAGCCCCCGCCCTTCTTCGCCAGCACGTGGATGAGCGCCGAGTAGCGCGACTCCTGCGAGAACCGCAAGCAGGCGACCACGGTGGCGAGCACGATGAAGGCGGCGAGCACCGCGACGTCGGTGGCGATCGAGAAATCCGGCGCGAAGCCGGGGCCGGTCATCGACAGGTTCGCGTGCTTGAGCAGGTCGACGGCGTAGGTGTAGGGATTGAGCATCGCGATGGTGCGCAGCACGTCGGGAAGTTGCGCTACAGGGTAGAGAGACCCCGAGAGAAAGAAAACCGGGAAGATCACGAGGTTCATGATCACGGCGTAGTTGTCGAGGGTCGGCGTCCACGCCGCGGTGAGGATGCCGAGGCTCGCGCAGGCGAGCGCGGTCATGAGCAGAGCGAGCGCGAGCACGCCCCAGTGAATGTCGCTGCCGAGGTAGCCGAATAGCGCGAGCAGCACGAGCAGCAGCACGGCCTGGATGATGCCCGCGATCGCAGCGCCCAACACCTTCGCGATGACGATCCAGTAGTGCTCGAATGGCGCGATCACGAGCATCCGCATCACGCCCGACTCCTTGTCGTACACCGTCGAGAGCGCGGCGAGCATGGCGCCGAACAGCATCGCCATGCCGATCACGCCGGGAACGAGGAAGTACTTGTAGCTGTCGGCGCCGGTGCGACCGAGCATCGCGTCGAAGCCGGCGCCGATCACGAGCAACCAGATGAGGGGCCGGATCATCGCGGACAGGAGCCGCGAGCGCTGGCGGAAGAGCTTCAGCACTTCGCGCTGCACTACGGCGAGCACCGGCCGGTAGTTCATCGCGCGGTTCTTACCCCCCGCTCGCCGGGGCGACGGGACAACGCCTCGGTCTCACTCACCCAGAGGAAAACGTCGTTCAGGTTCGGTCGCCGCACCTTGAGCCCGGTCACACGCGGCGCGAGGTCGGCCTGTATGTTGAGGAGGTCCGCCGGCGATCCGCTGAACCGGAAGCTCGCCCGATCCTCCTCCAGCACTGGCTCGCCGAGGTTCGCCTTGAGGTCGTTCACGATACCGTCGAGCTTCTCGCCCTCGATCTCGATCACGTGCTCGCCGAGGCCATCGATCAACGATTGCGGCGTTCCGCTCTTCACGATGCGCCCCTTCTTGATGAAGGCGACGCGGTTGCAGTCCGCAGCTTCTTCCAGATAGTGCGTAGTGAGCAGGACGGTCATGCCGGTCTGCGCGCGCAGCCGCTCGATGAAGCGCCAGATCTTCTTGCGATTGGGCAGGTCGAGCCCGATGGTCGGTTCGTCGAGAAAGAGCACCTGCGGGCGATGGATGACTCCGCGCGCGACGTCGACCGCGCGGCGCATGCCGCCCGAAAGCGAGCCGACAGACTTGTGGCGCTGCTCGCCCAGACCGAAGAGATCAAGCAGCTCGTCGGTTCGTTCGCAGATGACCTTGCCGGTGAGTCCGGCCAGCATGCCCGCGAAGCGCAGGTTCTCCCACACCGACAGCGTTCTGTCGAGCGCCGAATCCTGGAACACGACGCCGATCGCGCCCCGCACTTTGACACCGTTGCGGCCAATGTCGTGACCGGCCACCAGCGCCTGGCCGGAACTCGGACGCACCAGGGTCGAGAGCATGTGGATGGTGGTGGTCTTGCCGGAGCCGTTCGGGCCGAGCAGTCCGAAGAATTCGCCCGTCGGCACATCGAGGTCAAGACGATCCACGGCGAGCGTTTCGCCGTATTGCTTGGTGAGGCCGTTCGCGTGCACCGCGAGATATTTCGCGAGATCGGGGGCGTCGCGCATCATGACAGTGGCGGCGTGGGCAGGCACGCGGGTTCGGGTCGAGCTAGGGCGGAGTGTAAACCTTCCGGTGCGCCCGTGCGCGACCGGATGCGCAACTTCGATGCGACAGAATCAGACCGGTGCTTCAGCAGCCGGCTGGGACCGCTTGCTCAGTTCGCGCGAGCTCTTGTCGTCGCGAAATACGATAGGGTGCACCGTGACCCGCTTCTCCGGATGCTGCGCCTTTTCCACCGCTTCGGTGACGACGTGGTGGTGTGGCGAGAGACTGCACACCGGGTCGGCGTTGGTGGCATCTCCAGTGAGCATGAAGGCCTGACAACGGCAGCCGCCGAAGTCCTTCACCTTTTCCGGGCAGGTGCGGCACGGCTCCTTCATCCAGGCGTCGCCGCGATAGGTGTTGAACCCCGGCGAGTCGTACCAGATCCACTTCATGTCGTGATCGCGTGCGTTGGGAAAGGTGAGCCCCGGCAGCATCCGCGCCTCGTGGCACGGCAGCACGGTCCCGTCGGCCTGCACGGTGATGAAGACCGAGCCCCAGCCGTTCATGCACGCCTTCGGACGGTCCGCGTAGTAGTCGGGCACGACGAAGTAGATCTTCATCTTGCTCCCGACGCGCTCACGGAACTTGTTGGTAGCCTCTTCCGCGCGCTGGAGCTGCTCGCGGGTGGGCAGCAGCCGATCGCGGTTCACGAGCGCCCACCCGTAATACTGCGTGTTCGCGAGCTCGACATATTCGGCGCCCATGGCTTCCGCCATCTCGAGGATCTGCCACGTGTGATCGATGTTCATGCGGTGCAGCACGACGTTCAGCACCATCGGGTAGTCGTACTGCTGGATGAGCTTCGCGACCTTTGCCTTGAGCTCGAACGTACGGGTGCTGGAGAGGAAGTCGTTCATCTCCCGCGTCGAATCCTGAAACGAGAGCTGGATGTGGTCGAGACCGCCTTCCTTGAACGCGGCGATGCGCTTCTCGCTCAAGCCGACACCGGAGGTGATGAGGTTCGAGTAGTAGCCGAGCCGGCGCGCCTCGGTCACGAGAATCTCGAGGTCGTCGCGCATCAGCGGCTCGCCGCCGGAAAAGCCGAGCTGGGTCGCGCCGATCTCACGCGATTCGCGCAGCACCTTGAGCCAGTCGTCGGTCGAAAGCTCCGCACCGAAGGTCGTGTAGTCGGTCGGGTTGTAGCAGAACACGCAGTGCAGCGGGCACTTGTACGTGACCTCCGCCAGCAGCCAGAGCGGGTTCGCGATCTCAGGCCTGCTTGATGCGAATCCAGCCGTTGCCATGGGCCACCTCCAGGAATGCCGTCACGTCGTTGCGCAGATCGACGCCGGTGAAAGTCTTCTCCAGATCTTCCACGATGGACTGGACGGTCGCGCTGCCGTCCACCCGCTTCATGATCTCACCGGCGCTGCCCGAGAGCTTTACCATGCCCTCGGGATAGAGGAGCACGTGCGCCTGCTGCGCCGGCTCCCACTGGAAGCGGAAGTAGCGCCCCAGGGCGAACACCGTGTCGCCGGTGAACTTGACCGGCTCGCTCACTTTGCTGCCCCGATGCCGTAGTTGACCTGCATCGCGTCGAGCATCGACCACAGCACGTCGAGCTTGAACTGCAGGATGTCGAGCGCCCGTTCCTGCTGCTCGCGGCTCTTGAAGTAGTCGAGTGTCACCGACAGACCGTGCTCCACGTCGCGCCGTGCCTCCGACAGGCGCTTGCGGAAATAGTGATAACCCGCGGGCTCGATCCAGGTGTAGAACTGCGGCCAGTTGTCGAGCCGCTTCTGATGGATTTCGGGGGCAAAGAGCTCGGTGAGCGACGAGCACACCGCCTCCTGCCACGGGCGCGTGCGGCCGAAATTGATGTACGCGTCCACCGCGAAGCGCACGCCCGGCAGCACGTGCTTGAGCGACGTGATCTCTTCGCGCTTCAGTCCGCAGGCTTCACCGAGCCGCAGCCACGCCTCGATGCCGCCTTCCTCGCCCTGCGAGCCGTCGTGGTCGATGATGCGCTGGATCCACAGCCGGCGCTGGTCGCGGTCCGGCATGTTGGACATGATCGCTGCGTCCTTGATCGGGATCGAGATCTGGTAATAGAAGCGGTTGTACACCCAGCCCTGCACCTGCTCCTTGGTGCACTGCCCGCTGTTCATGGCGATGTGGAACGGGTGATGGATGTGGTAGCCCTTGCCCTTGGCGCGCAGCTCGCGCTCGAATTCCTCGCGGCTCCAGGGCAGGGTGTCGGCGGCGCCCATGCGGTTTCCCTCGTCTAGATTCGAATGTCCATGCCGTCGAACGCCACCTCGATGCCGCGCGCCGCCAGCTCTGCGCGCTCCGGCGCATCGTCGTTCAGGATCGGATTCGTGTTGTTGATGTGGATCAGGATCTTGCGCGGCTTCTCGAACCGATCCAGCCATTCCATCATACCCCCGGCGCCGGACTGCGGCAGGTGGCCGATCTCGCGTGCGCGCTTGACCGAA
>JAEUMX010000455.1 GCA_016791285.1 Burkholderiales bacterium | reverse complement strand
TCAAGCGGCTCGACGCCGCGCTCGCGCAGCCGCTCGACGAGACGTCCCCCCGGAGGATTCGCCAAGACGGAGGACTCCTGGCTCCTCGGGTCGTATACGACGGCGCCGTTCTCAGCGACCACCAGATCGAACAGCTCCAGGTGCGGGCAAACGCGGAGCAGGTCGCCCAGGCGGCGACCGGTGACCAGGATGGTGCGGCGTCCGGAGACTCGCAATCGACCGAGCGCTAGCGCAGCTGCATCCGACAACCTGTCGTCCGTGGCAAGTGTCCCATCATAATCGGCGACGAGTGCAAGATAGCGCATAGCTTGTCTGCTCCGTGTAGTCAGTCTGGCTGGAGGTGCTTGCGCGGCCGCTCATGGCAGGTTTGCGAGCGACGCATCCCTTGCACCTGATCGCGCGCCATCGCCGAGGACGCCGTCAAGCGGCCGAACGCAGCTTCTCGACGAGATAGTCTTGCAGCGCGACTGCGTTGTTGTGCGTGACATCGTGCGCGCTGTAGAGCAGCGTGACCGGACCTTGTCGCGCCGCGTCGAGGAGCACGCGCCAAGCGTCCGGATGCGCTTCCAGCTCGGCGCGATAGCGGCGCCGGAACTCGTCCCACTTCGCCGGATCATGGCCGAACCAGCGCCGCAGCTCGGTGCTGGGCGCGACCTCCCGCAACCAGGCATCGAGCCGCAGCGACTCCTTCTTGAGCCCGCGCGGCCATAGCCGCTCCACGAGAAACCGCGCGCTGTCCGCCGGCGACGCGGGCTCGTAGACGCGCTTGGTCCGAATCGATCCCGCCCTGGCGATGGCCTCTCTATGTGCAACCATCGCACTCGTCTCCTTTCATCTGCATTGCAGGCATTGCCGCCGCGCTCGAATCGTTACCCCGGCCACGCAATCACAATACAACCCGATCGTAGCCCCGGCTCGCTCGCTTGATAAGTAAGCAGAAGCGAACCGCTGGGTTTCCTGCATGGACACAATGTATCTTCCGCGCCGTTGAGACTGATCCCCGAGGCATCGTGGACAATGAAACGCGACGCCAGCTCCCCTTGAGCGCTACGCGTCGAAGGTCAGGGCGGTGCGTACGGCGGATAAGTGATTACCGTACCGTGCACCTGGGCAAATGGCGTCAGCGCGTGCGCCTGGCGGCGTTTCAGGTCGAGGATTTCCTCGGCGCGAATCCCGTGTATCACCAGAGCGTCGGCGATCAGCGAACGATGGCAGCGCCACGGGACGGCCTCGGCGCACATCAGTACGACCCGCTCCTTCTTCGCCCGTTCCATGAGGCGCGCCAGAGCCTCCCCGAACTCGGCGGTCTGCATGTAATCGGCGTAACCGCGGAACGAAGCGTTTCGCCAACCCGAATTCAGGGACTGCGGAGCCGCGCGGCGGAAGCCTCCCAGGGCGGCGACGTGCGCATAGCCGATGCCGGCGCTCCGTAGCGTGCCTGCCAGCGTGTCGCGGTTGAACTGCGGATTGTGGCGCGAGCGCGGTACGGTGCGCACGTCGATAAGGGTTGTTACCGAGTGCGCCTTGAGCAGATCGATAAACTCCGCCAGGGGCCGCGTGGAATGCCCGATGGTCAGTACGACGGGTTCGGCGTCCTCCTGCACGAATCACTCAATCAGGGAGAAGGGCCTCGATGCGCGCGCGCAGCACAGGCAGCAGCTGCCGTTCGAACCAGGGATTGCGCTGCAGCCACGGCGTATTGCGCGGGGAGGGGTGCGGCAGCGGCACATACCGGGGAGCATACTCCTGCCATTGCCTGACCGTTGCCGTCAGCGTCCGCTTGCGGCGGCGG
>JAEUMX010000442.1 GCA_016791285.1 Burkholderiales bacterium | reverse complement strand
TCGGACCATTCCACGATCTTTGCGTATTTCGCGCTCTCATTCATGATTTCGACTCCTCAATCGCGCGCTTCACGGCGCGCTCTTGGTAGTGCTTCGCATCGTCACTTGGCGCGCCAGCGATTGTGATTGGTTTGGCCACTTTCGGATGCACAAAGTTGCGGTGGCTGCCCTTGCCGCCGCGATTGACGAAACCGGCTCGTTCAAGTTCTGCGATGAGTTCCCGGACCTTCGGCGGCACGCCTCAGCGTCTCCTATGTTGCATAACGTTTGAGTTCACCCGCTGCCGGAAGCGGGCGCAGCCCGCTGTAGGGCGTCGGGTGCAACGAAGGGTTAGGCATCGCCTTGGTGCTCTTTTGAATACTGCCAGAGCGCCATATCGAACTGCCGAACGGACAAACCATGCTGCTGCGCCATAGAGCGACAGCAAGAGGTGTACTCCACCCAGTACTCAGGGGTGTAGACCGAAGGTTGCTTGAGGCCGAGGCTCCAGATGGCGCGAAAGTCCAGTATTGGGTAGGTCTCATCGACGCAGAAGTGCAGGATGACAGAGGCTGTCGGGTAGTGCACCCCAGACAAGAGCACCAAGCTGCCTATGCGCGAATGCTCGTGCATTGCTTTGAAAGCGAACTCGGTCACCTCCTTCACGAAACTCTCTTCATTCTCCTTGACGAGAGCAGCACGCCGTCTGGACTTCCACAGCGCCACTTCGTGCAACTGGTCGCGGACGAGGAACCCCTGGTTCTGCGCGGCCACGCGGATGTGCGCAAGCTTCGGATCTGCGTCGTAGTCATAGCGCCGGCTATATGCGGCTACTTCATCGAAAGGGATGCGGAGTGCTGGTTGCATGACGCGGTGCCTAACGTTCGCAATGACCGGGCGCCGGCGCGCGAAGCGCGACGGGAACCCAACGGCGACGCCGTTGGGCGCTCCGGTCGATTGCGGGGTTGGGCATCGCTTCCACCATGTGTCAGCTACTCTACTCCAGCACCAGCAGCTTGTCGGAAGCGCTCGTATCGAACCGTCAGGAGTTCCTTCCCTGGGCGATGCTCCGCGCGCCGCGGCAGGACGATTCGGGAGCCGTGCAGCGCTTGGATCGCGTGCACAAGTGTTGGTCCGTCACGTTCCCGACGGAGGTCTTCACGGACTTCGATGGTGCAGTCGGGTCGCAATCCGATGAAGTACCGATCAAATGCCGCGTGATGCAGGGTGCACAGCGATAGTCCGTTCCGGACGTGTGGATCGCCACCCGGCTCAGTGTCCGGGATGATATGTGCTGCGTCCAAGAGCTCCTCATGCCGAAGGCGACAGAAGGCGCATTGTCTTTGATATGCCTCCAGCACCCGTTCCCGAAACGCTCTTTGGTGCAGCCGCACACGTACCGCCGCCGTAACGTAGGACCGGCGGGCCATATCACCTTCCTGTGCAAGTGGCGGCGGCAGCCCTGTACCGGTTGCCAACCCCATGTGCTGGGCGTCGTCCACGGCCACAGTAAACGCGAGGTTCCCCGGGTCGTCCTCCACTACGAATACTGGCCACGTAACAAGGTACTTCCGGGGCACAACCCCGTGTATGCACGCCAGCGGAAGGCGCCGCTCCATCGCGAACCGCAGGCCCCGGTTGTCTACGTGGTCAGGGTCGGTTCCACGATATCGATAGCGGAGCAATCCGTCCGAACGAAACGAGTCGTCGTAAGGGCCGTGGGGCGCCGTCGTAATGGAAAGCGGAACTTCGCTCAAGACCTGAGGCTTGAAGATGCCCTGCGGTCCGACCAATGGGACGCGCACCCCCTCAAACTGGAATCCCTCAGCCAGGACCGCCCGAGGAAGTACATCGCCATGTAGCGCAACTTGGTCCGACAGCCACGCGAAGGCGGCAGCCCTTACACGTGCATCACGAGCTGCGTCGAACACTTAGCGAACGTTCCAGCGATGCCCAACGTTGGAGTTCACCCGCCTGCAGCAGGTCGGGTGCAACGACGGGTTAGGCCGCACCGGGCTCATTGATAGCCGTCAAGTCGCGCCATGCGGCTTGGAGCATCTCTCGGGTACAGGCGGTACGCGGGTTCATGTTGTTGACGCCAGACGGGTGATAGACGGTGCGATGAGCAATGCCAAGGCGTTTGCATACTGGCGCGACAGCTTGGCCCGTTTTCGCGCCGAGAATGAGAACACCCTTTGGTTCGTGTAGTCGAAACAGGGACTCGAGGCGCGGTTGACCGGCTTTGAGTTGAGCAGGCGTGACCTTAGTTGCATTGGTGGCTCCGATACTACCGAGGGCCATGTTTGTGAAGGCAACTTGGTGCCAGAGGTCAGAGAGCGATGTGTTGAGCTTCTCGGCCATTGTGATGAATAGCTCTGGACCGAGCACAGGCTTGCCCGCAAGCAATGCAGCCATGTATGTATCGTCGTACTCCATGTCACCCTCGTATGTGCCCGTGTAACTCTCGCCCACTACGAAGATGCGCCGCTGCGCGTAGCGGCAGCCGATCCATGGACGATTCGGGTCGATGAACACGGGTGACATTGCTGTGCGGCCTAACGTTCAAGGTCAGGGGCGCTGCGCGGCTTTATCGCGCAGCGTCCCCTGCACCGCCGGGTTGGGCGTCTGGGCCACAGCATTTGGAGGGAACGCACTCGGAAACTGTCTCGTGAGGTTCAATGACTTACGAACGAAATCGCTGACGCCGAAATGACCGTCACCAGTGTGACCGCAAATGGTGCGATGTCGGCTGCTTGTGTAGAACACAAGCGATGCCACGACGTGTTCGTTTCTCAAATTCTTGATCGTCACCTCTGTTCCGTGAACTCCAAGTCTCTTCTCATCATCATCGCTCACCAATGACTTCTGAAACACACCAAATTCGCTTGTTAGTTCGTCCTCGGGTTCACCCTTCCAATCCTTGAGTTCATGCTTCCGGTATTTGGCGGTGCTTCCGTCAACGCGCTGCCGATCATTTTGCTTTTCGAAGTACAGCAGGAAGCCACTGTTTACGAGAGGCTCACCCAATATGCTTCCTCCATAACCACCGTAAACGCCATTCACAATGTTTTCGAAGTACTGGCCTCCGTCTCGATCGAGATAGACGCTTTGGATGTTTTCTGGAGTTTCGACTACCTTTTCGCCAGCCGCCACGCATCGCTCACGAAACAGAGCTTCCGCTTCCTTGGCGAGTCGAAAGGGGGCTCTCTCTGAGAGAAACAACGTCCACGCGACCGCAGCCGCCGGTATGCCTAATGCGGCGACTATCCCGAAAGCTGCACCGATACCAAAAGGCCGAGAGACGTTTCGTGGTTGCTCCTTGCGACCGCGAACGGAGCGGACTGCTAACCATACGATCCCGGTGCCCAACATTGTCCAAGCAGGGAAAATTACGAAGGGGGCAAACGACATGACAACGAAGCTTGCACCTCCCCCCTGTACCGTCGAAGCGAATGTGCGTGAAGCAACGTAGAGAATGAGTAGACCATTCGCCAAGCCGAGCAGAACGTGAATTGCAGGTCGCGGTCGAAGCCATGATTCGGCGCGAATGAAACGTAAAATCAGGTACGCAAGAACAGCAGGCACCCAGTAATTGGCGAAGCCCAACAGCAGATGGCCTTGATAAGGAGGAAGGCTTTGGAAGACGGGCCCATCAACTGCTAATTGGAGAATCCGCCTCCCCGGAGATAGGAGAGATGAAATTGCAAAGGCGAAGGCAAGTGCGATGTTGACCATCAGTTAGTTCTCCGAATACACCGGCAATGACTGAGACGCCCAACGCCGCGCGTAAGCCGCGGGCAAAAGCGCCTCGCTTTTGCACGTCGGGTGCCCGAAGGGCACGAACTTGACGCGCTTGTTATCTGTCTTCATTCAGAAGCCCCTTCTTGTGGCATGCCTCATGAAGCGCCGTTACATGATGAGCCAGGCCAGAAATGTACTGATTCAGCGCACCTCGATCGATACAGATATGCTTGCCCAGAAAATTCCAACTACCGAGGTAGATGCCGCGTATGCGGCTGAGGAACTCAGGCAGTTGCGCTTTGAATTTGTAGTGGCGTTCAAGTCCGGCACTATGCACGATGCAATCCCTTACTCGAACGAGCGCCTCGAACTCCGAGATGAGTTGGTTCGCCCCCATAGCTAGGCGGCTCTCTAGTTCACGCAGGGCATGAACAGTACCATTCGTCTTCTCTGGTTTCTTAGAAAGCGGATCTTTCAGCCTGTCGATAAGCGTTACCAGCGACCACTCAACTGAAGTAATCAGAGCCACGAGTGCTGCATATCGCACGCGCAGCGGAAGGCTAACTTTGAATCTGTGCTCTGCATTCGCTTCAAGATGCTCCCTGTATCCGGGCTCGAACTGCTCCGTTTCCGCTTGCCGTTGAATGGAGAGCATCTCGCGTTTGAATTGCCATTCAACGTTTGACTCCGTGAATTCCAAGAAATCTTCCACATCTCCGATCATGAACCCGAAGTCGAGCGCATAGATCGGTTCGCTTAGAAATTTTTCCGGGTCAAATGGTGGCATGATTCTTAAGACAGATAACGATCGCGTTGAGCGGCGGCCGACGAGCGTAGCGAGGAGGGCACCGCAAGCACGCGAAGCGCGCTTGCGGCCGTCCGCTCGAACGCGGTGTTAGGCGTGCTAGTGCCCAAGGCGAAGGTACCTCTCAAACTGACTCTCGATGGTGCCAAGTTGGGTCTGGTACCAGTCCTTAATCTCTCTCTGCTCCTGGATGTTTTCGCTCCGCGCGAGGCCACTCAAGCCGGCGAGCTCGGCGTCGAGGGCGTGGAGATGAACAGCGTGTTCGTATATGTCGCTGACCAGAGTCTTGATTGAGGGATCACAATCAAAGACGAAAAACGCCTGCTTCGTGTCTCGCAAGAACTGCTCTTCGTGGCCAGACGCAACGCGACCGGATTGGAGCACGCCCGCGAGAAAACCGGTGATCTTCTCGAAGATGGCGTACCGTCTGTCGAATAGCTCGTGCTTGAGACGAGCTCGATTGGTAACCCACTGGCGCCATGTGATGACGGCGACGAGCACGGCGACGGCGGCGGTGGTCACGGCGGTTGCGGTCTGCACGTCCATTGCACGCCTAACGCCCGGGTTCAGGGGCGCAGGCCAGCAAGCGCAGCGCCGCTGGCCTGCGTCCCCTGGAACCCGAAGTTAGACCGCAACCTGCCCACATAGTATTCACTCTGACTAGAGATATCACAAAGCGCTACGTCGGGCTTCTGCGATCTTCAGGGCGGTCCAACTCTGTTCAAGCGTTGGCAGCAAGCGCCCTCTGGCCGCAACAATTTCCTGGCTGAGCCGGCGCAGGATATCGGGTCCCTGCCGAAGATCGGCGAGTAGCTTTTGTCGTCGTGCCTCTAGGTTGCGGTCGATAGCCTCGACATCATGTCGATCTACCGGCTCAGACGGATTGAATCGGAAATTGCGTTCGTGCTGCCGTCTCCACCCAACAAGCTCAGAGGTCAGAGTCTCGCCGAAGCCAGGAATCTGCAAGATCTTACTGCGATCAACATCCAGCGCCGTCTCAATGCCGTAGGAAGCCAGCATAACGGTGCGGCCTGGTCCGATGCCACGGATCCTGGTCCGATCTATACGAAACCTGTCCAGGTATCGCTCGCGCTGGCGCAGTTCGCGCTCCGCTTCCAGTTTGGCCAGACGCCTGCGGCGCTGATTCGGCAGGTCCGCCAGTTCGGCACGGGCCGCTCCGAGTGCTTTCAATTTCTCTGTGAAGGCATCGCGCGAAGCTTCGCGCTTCCAGCGAGCTAGATGGGTGTCCCAATCGGCTTTCGTTGCGGCGCACGCCCGCTGTGCCTCTGCTGCCCGCTCTGCAGAGACTCGCGGCCAGACGGCGTATGCAAAGGCGTAGGAGACAAAGGCCCAGATCAGCCCGCCGCTCTTGCTCAGTGCACCACAAGCGGCCAGCCCAGCGCACACCAGTCCTACACTGACCCACTTCCGGAATACGTTAAGTATCGAGCTTGGGAGTTGGACGCCGGCGGGCGGATGCCAGGCGCGTTCAGATGGCAGAGGTGGATCGGAACCTGGATCGGGGATGGCTGCGATTGCATTCCAGAGCGTTGCCAGATCGACGACTCCGGTAGGGCCACCGGCGGCGATCCGCTGGCCGAACAACCGGGCTCCAGTCTGAGTCTCAGCAGTGCACCAGGGGCATGCGGGTAGCTCACCCGGGTACTGATGCCAGTTCGCTCTTGAGCAAACGCGGAGATTGGATTTCAGCTTCTCAAGAGCGGCCACCCAAGCTCTTGCGTCTGGCCTGGTTCCCCCGGGCCCCGTACGGCCAAATGCGAGCACGAAGAGCTGAGCTATATCTCTCCCCATTGTCTCAAGAGCAATCGTTCCGGGAGGCCGTTCCATGCCGTTCGCCGCCCGGTCCGGTCCGTAGGCAAAGCGGTACTCCGCGATGGCCCGCTCGATGGGCATGTCACCAGGACCAGAGTACCGCCCGGCAAAAGGATGCCGACCCATGTAGAGCAAGTGGAATAGAAGAACTGCGAGTCCAAAGCGATCATGGTTGGCAGTCCGGACCACCCCACGAAGGTTGCGTCCATGAAGCTCAGGGGCGGTAAACAACGGTACTCCTACGTCAGACGTGAATACGTGTGCCCCCGTACCAATCTGAAACGAATCGCAGTCGATCAGCATGACGGTCCCATCAGGCCCTACTAACAGGTTGCCATGGTTAACGTCGCCAACGATGTGTCCTTGCTCGTGAACGACGGCGAAGGCCCTCGCAATGTTTGCTGCCACGTGAATCAAGAATCGGAAATCCGCTTCCGGAAATGCCTCGGATCGGCTCTTCGGGCTATACAGCTCATGGATGTCGCGACGAGCAACGACACGCGGCATGACTAATCCACGGACTGCCCCTTTGTTGTCGATCAGCAGGTCTATGGGCCAAGCTGAGATCTTGAGTAGAGGTAAGCTGGCGGCCTCGGCCATAGCAATTAGCTTCTGGACCTTCCGCTGGCCTGGGGGTGCGGAGTAGACCTTTGCGACCCTATCGCTCTGTCCTTCGATCGCAAACACGGCCCCCTCGCCGCCGCGCCCGAGCTCCTGTCCGAGACGGATGTTTGTCCGTGCACGCGCCAGGGAGAACTGCAGCATTCCCGGTGTGATCTAGCTACGTCGCGTCGCCAGGACTAGCGATAGGTCGTCATCGGTGCGAGCAGCGACCCGGTCAGATGCGAGGAAGGTTTCCAGGGAGGCCGATGTGTGGATGCTCTCACCCAACGCTTTCTCTTCGTGGAGAGGTTGGAAAATGCCGTTGAAGAACGGTTCATGAACCGATCGGCTGCCATAGTGTATGACAAGTGGCTCGAGGCCATCAGTCATCATGGCAACGTCCATAACCCTCACTGAGAAGGGTTCGACGCATATGCGCTCCATTGCGTCTGCGTCTGTTAGGAAATAGGTTGTGTTCGCGTACTCGCCGCGCTGCGGCCAGAACACCCAACCCCAGCCGTCTCCGCCGTTGCTAACAACAATGACACCATCACCAATCTGTAAAGCCGCTCCACTATCCGGGCCAATTGCAACTGCAAGGAGAGTCGATGCTAGATCGCGCGGGTTCGATCCTTGGCCCATCGCGTCGGCGACCACGGCCTTCTGGCATCGAGCCGCTGCTTGCCTAAGGACACCCTCTAGATCTGTACGCCCAAGTGATGCAGCTTCGCGCACCTCCTCGATGAGAGTACGAACTGCGATCTCGGCACCGCGCTCGCCCTTGGCTGCCGATCCGGCGCCATCCGCCACCGCGGCCAGGAAAGTCCCATCTGCCAACACGGTGCAAGCAATCCGATCTTGACACGGTAGTCCAACCTTGACATGCGCCCTGCCGGTTGCATGGGCCTGCGCGAAGCGCCACATGACTGCTTCAATCCGCAACCGCCCACCCGTCTGGGGCTGTAGGATTGGTCAACGGGACAGCATCACCTGGTTGTGAGCGCGATATACTCCCTAGGGAGTTCGATAGCCAAACAAATAGCTCCTTAAAGGATAAGCCGCGGAGCTTAAGAGGCTGACGCACCGAAATATTGGTGAGCCGTGCCATGTCCGCCGTGTCCACGCCCACCGCGTAGAACATGAAAGCTTTTGAGCTTTCGCCCTCCCGGATGGCTGCGGCCGCCGCGCCGACATCGTCTGTTGGTGCCCCGTCGGTAATCAGAAACACCCATGGCCGGTAGTAGCCTATGCCGTTGGACCTGTAAACCGACTTGCGATCGGAAACTAGGGCGATTGCCTGCTGAATTGCTGCTCCCATCGGAGTGTCCCCCGCCGCCGCCAGAGTCGAGGGTTGGAAAGCATCAGCCGTGACGAACGACTGATTAACCTGGACGGGACCGAACGTGACGATTGCAACTTCCACCCGTTTCGCGGCCATTCCATCCGATTTCAGTTCCTCTGCGAACGTGCGAAGGCCGTCATTAAGCTCGGCGATTTTTGTACCGCTCATCGACCCAGAGGTATCGAGTAGCAGAACGCACGGGCATCGCGGTTCGGGATTGTCTGCGAACTCGATACCTGAAAACGGAACTTGATCCAGCTCAGCCATATCTGTGATCCCTCCAATGTGAATATCGCGATTCAAATCGGATGAACCGCGGTGCTTCTGCTAACCAAACAAGAGCCGCCAAAATATACTTGCCGCAGTGTAGGCCGATCGAATCCTCGAGAACCAGAAACCAAGGTCCATACGCATCACCTCCGAATAGAACGTCTCTGGTCGCCGTCGAGGTCTAGCTGCGGAATAGTGAAAAAAGTAGCAGAGCCAACGCAATGATTGCGCCGATGACTAGCAATATGGCAGCTATCCGCACGGCGGTCTTGAGCTGCGTTTCGCCTAAGTACCAGCTGACGGGACCGAAACCTATCTTTCCGAACGGGCGGCCCTTTCCAGACAAAGGTATGGAAACCCCGCTGCCACGTCGCCACACACTGAGGCGTATGCCGGTGCGGCCGAAGGTAAATGGGCCGAGGCGAAATCGGAAGCTCATCTCGTTACGCTCATTGGGCTTGGGATCGACACGGCTGTGTTCAGAACAACTCAATGCGCATAGTCTCGGTGCGGTCTAACGTGATGTATACGTCCGAAGTGACGCGATCAATTGCGTCACGGAATCTGCGATCCGACAATCGGCCATTGCAATCATGGGGATATCACCGAATACTGTATACATTATCAACACCGCCGCCAGCATAGGCGTCAGACGCTCAAGAAGGCGCACATGTCGGAGTCCCACCCCGCCGATCCCGATCGCAGGCCCCGGTTGCTGGAGCAGCTGCGCGAGGCCATCCGCTACAAGCATTATAGCTACCGCACCGAGCAGGCGTATGTTCACTGGGTACGGCGCTTTGTCCTCTTCTGCGGCAAACGCCACCCAGCCACCCTGGGCGAGGCGGAGGTCACCCGATTTCTCAACCATCTCGCCGTCGACCGTCAGGTCGCGGCTGCAACGCAAGATCAAGCGCTCTCGGCCCTGCTCTTCCTCTATCGCGAGGTGCTCAAGACCGATCTGCCCTGGCTGGACGGGCTGACCCGCCCCAAGAAGCCGGTCCGGTTGCCGGTCGTGCTGACCGAGCAGGAGGTCAGAGCGCTGCTCGCCGAGCTCTCGGGCGTCACATGGCTGGTCGCGGGACTGCTCTACGGCGCGGGACTGCGGGTGCTGGAAGCGCTGCGGCTGCGCGTGAAAGACCTCGACTTCGACTACCGGCAGGTGCTGGTCCGTGATGGCAAGGGTGCGAAAGACCGGGTGACGATGTTGCCCGATGGTCTCGTCGAGCCGCTGCGCAACTACCTGCCTCGGGTGAGACGCCTACACGAACGCGACCTTGCGGCGGGCTTCGGCGAGGCCGCGCTTCCCTACGCGCTCGCACGCAAGTATCCGAACGCGGGTCGCGAGTGGGCCTGGCAATACGTCTTTCCCTCGGGCAGCCGATCCATCGACCCGCTCTCGGGGGTCATCCGGCGCCACCATCTCGATCCGCAGACGATGCAGCGGGCAGTCCGGAAAGCTGCCCGGGCTGCCGGAATCGACAAACCCGCGAGCTGCCATACGCTGCGGCATTCGTTCGCAACGCATCTGCTGCGCGGCGGCTACGACATCCGCACCGTACAGGAGCTGCTCGGGCATAGCGACGTTTCGACCACGATGGTGTACACGCATGTGCTCAACCGAGGCGGGAAAGGGGTGAGGAGCCCGCTTGATCTCGCGACGTCGTGAAGCGTGTACATAGGCCCTGCCCGCCCCTGGCGCAAGCGCCCGCCGAGTCCGGGCCTTACACGCACTTGCTCAACCGCGGCGGGAAAGGGGTGAGGAGCCCGCTTGATCTCGCGACGTCGTGAAGCGGATACATAAGGCCGGACCGCGATGGCTGCGCCCCGCGTTGGCCGCGTCCCCCGGTACATCCCGGCTGCAGCCGCCCCCTACTCCTCCAGATTGATTCACATCAATTTCGCGCGACGGCCGCTCGCTGTAGCATAGCGACGAAGGCGCCACCCGGGCACCCCCGTCCGGCCGCGCTGTCGATGCGGGATCTCCCAATTGCTCAGAGCCATTCAGCGCGCCGGTCAGTGGTTCTTCCTGAGGGTCGAATCGGTCTTCAACCTCGCCTTCGGTGACCGTCTGAACCCCCTGTACTACCTCGGTCCGATCAGCTACTTCATGTTCTGGATCGTGGTCGTGACGGGCCTCATCGAGTACATCTTCTTCCGGACCAGCGTCACCGGCGCCTACGCGTCGGTGGAATACCTCACCGCGCAGTGGTGGTTCGGCGGCATCATGCGCAGCCTGCACCGCTACGCGTCCGACGTCATGGTGCTGACCATGGTGCTGCATCTGCTGCGCCACTTCACCTTCGACCACTATCGGTCGTTCCGCTGGTTCTCGTGGATCACGGGCCTGGTCGTGCTGTGGCTGGTCTACGCTTCGGGGATCAACGGCTACATGCTGCCCTGGGACAAGTACGCGCAGTTCGTGGTGGTGGCGACGATGGAGTGGCTCGACTGGCTGCCAGTCTTCAATGGCACGCTGATCCGCAACTTCATCTTCCCCGAGAACGTCAACGACCGGCTGTTCTCGCTGCTCTCGTTCCTGCACATCGGCCTTCCGCTCGGCGTGCTGGTGCTGCTCTGGGTGCACACGCACCGGGTGCCGCACGCGCGGACCAGCCCGCCCCGGCCCATCGCGATCACCCTGGTAGTGGCGCTCGTCGTGCTCTCGCTCGTGAAACCCGCCGTGAGCCAGGGCCCGGCGGACCTCTCGAAAGCGGTCACGTCGGTCGACATGGACTGGTTCTACCTGCCGGTCTATCCGCTGCTGTATCGCTGGTCGCCGGGCGAGCTCTGGGCGTTCGTCGGCGGCCTGACGCTGCTCTTCGCGCTGCTGCCGTGGCTGCCGCCCAAGCGCCGGCGCGGTCCGAAGGAGGGCTACCATGTGATGGTCCATCCCGACCATCGCATCATTACTGCGCGCGAGAGCGAAACCCTGCTCGACGCCGGGCTGCGCGAGGGGATCTCGCTCCCCTACGAATGCCGCAACGGCGGCTGCGGCGTGTGCAAGGCGACCATCACCTACGGGACCGTCGACTATGGCGCATACCAGGAGAGCGTGCTCACCGCCGAAGAGAAGCAGGCGGGCAAGGCGCTGCTCTGCTGCGCCACGGCGCTCTCCGATGTCGAGTTGGAATACGAGCCCACCGTGGCGCCCGGCGGTATCGCGGCGAAAACGTACACCGCGACGGTGGTCGAGATGAAGCGCCTGTCCTACGACGTGATGCAGGTCTTCCTGCGGCTGCCGCAGGGCGAGAAGCTCGACTTCTACGCGGGTCAGTACATCAACGTTCTCCTCGACGATGGAGCGAAGCGCAGCTTCTCGTTCGCCACGGCTCCGCACGTGCACGACCTAATCGAGCTGCAGGTCCGCCTGGTGCAGGGCGGCCGCTTCACGACCCACGTATTCGAAGAGATGAAGCTGGGCGATCAGGTCCGCTTCGAAGGACCACTGGGGACCTTCTTCCTGCGCGAGGACAGCAAGAAGCCGATCATCTTCGTCGCCGGGGCCACCGGCTTCGCGCCGGTGAAGAGCATGGTCGAGCACGCGTTCCACACCAAGCTCAAGCGCAAGATGATTCTGTACTGGGGGGTGAAGAGCCTGCGCGACCTCTACTTGGGCGACCTCGCGGCGCAGTGGGCGAAGGAGCATCCGAGCTTCACTTTCGTGCCGGTGCTGTCGGAGCCCGCGCCCGAGGACCACTGGACCGGCCGCACCGGGCTCGTGCACGAGGCGATCCTGCATGACTTCCCCGACCTCTCCGAGCACCAGGTCTATGCCTGCGGATCGGTGGCCATGGTGGAGGCGGCCCACCCGGCGTTCGTGGCGCGCGGCATGTCGGAGCACGACTGCTTCTCCGATGCCTTCAAGCTCGCGCCGCAGATCAAGTCCGGCGTCGGCGACCTCGTGAAGCTCGGCGGAGGGCGCTGATGAACGCGACGCGCATCGCCGCACAGCTCGTGCTGTACGTGCCGCTCATGGTGCTGATCGGCTACTTTTCGACTTCGCCGCGCTACCAGATCACCGAGCCGGACGAGGCACTCGTGCGCGTGAGCTTCAGCCACGCGGCGCAGCGCTTGCAGGCGTGCCGCCAGCGCACCGACGAAGAGCTCGCCAAGCTGCCGCCCAACATGCGCCTGCGCGAGGACTGCCCGCGCGAGCGCGCCCCGACGCACTTCCAGCTCGAGATCGACGGCAAGGTGATGGTGGATCAGGTGATCGCGCCGTCCGGCGTGAACCGCGACGGTCCGGCGACGCTGTATTCACGCTTGTCCGTGCCGGCCGGCCGTCACAGCGTCGTCGCGCGGCTGAACGACTCGTCAGGCGCGGGCTTCAGCCACAGCGCCGAGGCCACCGTCGACCTCAAACCCGGCGACGCGGTCGTGATCGACTTTCAGGCGTCGAAGGGCGGCTTCATCTTCAGCACGTGAGCGCATCGCCGATTCCGCTTGCCGCCGTCCCGCGCTCCCTCGCCGCCCGCTTACTCGACCGGATCGAGGCAACGTTCGACCGCTGGTTCGGACCGCGCCTGAACCCTTGGCGCCACCTGGGCGCGCTCGGTTACTTCCTCTTCTGGATCGTCGCCGCGAGCGGCATCTACGTCTACGCGCTTTTCGACACGAGCGCGTCCGGCGCCTACCGCTCGGTCGAGTACATGACCCGCGAGCAATGGTACGCGGGCGGACTGATGCGCAGCCTCCACCGCTACGCCTCCGACGCCTTCGTCGTGGTGATGCTGCTGCACCTCGCGAAGGAGTGGGCCCGTGGCCACGCCCGCGGGTTTCGCTGGTTTTCCTGGGTAACGGGCGTCCTGCTCATCTGGCTCGTCTACGCTTCCGGCATCGGCGGGTACTGGCTGGTCTGGGACGAGCTCGCCCAGTTCTCGCTGATCGCGACGACGGAGTGGCTCGACTGGCTGCCGATCTTCGGCGATCCGCTCACGCGCAATTTCCTCACGCCCGAGAGCGTGGGCGACCGCTTCTTCTCGCTGCTGATCTTCCTGCACATCGGCATCCCGCTCGTGCTGCTCCTCGCCATGTGGGTTCACATCCAGCGCATCAGCCGGGCAGCGACCAACCCGCCGCGGCTGCTCGCGTTGGGCACGCTCGCCACGCTCGTCGTGCTCTCTCTCGTCTATCCCGCGACGAGCCACTCGCCGGCCGATCTGTCCCGCGTCCCGGCGGTGCTCGATCTCGACTGGTTCTACCTGTTCGTCCACCCCCTCCAGTACGCGACCTCGACAGGAGTCCTCTGGGCGCTCGTGGGCGCTGCGACGCTGCTCCTGCTCGCGTTGCCCTGGCTCCCGAAGCGGACGCGCATGCCGGTCGCCGAGGTCGACCTCGCGAACTGCAACGGCTGCGGCCGCTGCTTCGACGACTGCCCGTACGCGGCGGTGATCATGGAGCCGCGCCCGGGCGGACGCCCGCAACAGAAGATGCCGGTCGTGCTCACGGACCTTTGTGCCGGCTGCGGCATCTGCGCCGGCACCTGCCCGTCGTCCACGCCCTTCCGCAGCGTGGCGGAGCTCGCGACCGGCATCGACCTGCCGCAGTTGCCGATTACGCGCCTGCGCGCGCAGCTCGAGCAGCGTCTGGCTGCGCTGGCCGGCCAGTCGAAGGTGATGGTATTCGGCTGCGACTGCGCGATCGACGTACGCGCCCTCGCGTCCCCGGACACGGCCGTGATGAGCCTCCTGTGCACGGCGCAACTGCCGCCGTCGTTCATCGAGTACGCGCTGCGCGGCGGCGCGGACGGCGTGCTCGTCACCGGCTGCCAGCCGGGCAGTTGCGAATACCGCCTCGGCGGTCGCTGGGTCGAGGCCCGCCTAGCCGGTGAGCGCGAGCCGCACCTGCGCGTCAACGTGCCCCGCGAGCGCCTGCGCGTCGTGTGGGCAGGCCCGGTCGAGCAGGAAGCGCTGGCGCAGGCGCTCGCGAATTTTCGTGCGTCGCTCGCCCCGCTGGACGCAGGACGGCGGCCGCGCGCGCTCCCCCGTGTGGCCCATGGCTGAGCCGCGCAACTGGATCGGCGTGGTCGGCGCATTCGCCGTCGCCGCGCTTTGCATCGGCTACTTCTCGGCATCGCCGCGCTACCTGCATCTGCCACCCGATCAGGCGATGATCCGGTTGAGCATAAGCCAGCCGGGGCAGCCGATCGGCGAGTGCCGGCCGCTGTCGGACGCGGAGCTCGGCGCGCGCGCGCCGAACATGCGCAAACTCGAGGAATGTCCACGTGAACGCGCGCCGCTTGCGATCCGTCTCGCAATCGACGGGGCGGTGGTCTTTCAGGACACGATCGCGCCCTCGGGACTGCGGCGCGACGGTTCGTCCGCCGTGTATCTGCGTCTTCCTGTCGCGGCCGGCGCGCATCAGATCGAGGTCGCCGTCAACGACGATGCGGCGGTGTCCGGTCACGCCTTCACCCGCGAGACGAGCGTCTCGCTCGCACCCGGACAGATGCTGACGATCGATTTCGATCGCAACCGCGGCGGGGTGCTGTTCCTGTGAAGACCGCCGCGACCTCGTCCGCACGAGCGTGGGTTGCGACATCGGCGCCCGCCGCCGCGCATCGATACGTCCTGTCGATTCCGGAAGGCGCGCGGCGTCGGCTGGCGGTCGGGTGGCTCGCGCTCGGGCTCGTCTCGCTCATCGCGTCAGGCATCTTCTCGGTCCTGCTGGTGCTCTCGCGCGCGCCATACGTGAAGGACGTTTTCCCGCTCGTCGATTTCTTCCACGTCGCGCTGGTCGTGCACGTGGACCTTTCGGTGCTGGTCTGGTTTCTCGCCTTTGCCGGGGTGTTCTGGAGCCTGAACAGCACGCCACGGTTCGTCGCCGCAGGCTGGGCCGCGCTCACGCTTGCCGTGATCGGCACCGCGTTGATGTCCCTCGCGCCCTTCATCGGCCGTGGCGGACCCGTGATGAGCAACTACATCCCGGTGCTGGAGGATCCGGTCTTCCTCTGGGGCCTTTGCATCTTTGCCGTCGGGTTCGTGGTGCTCGTCGTGCGCAGCATGGCGGCGGTGCCGCTCGTGGGCATGAACCTGACCGGCGAGGGCGCGCTGCGCTTCGGTCTCAACAGCTCGCTGGTATCGGCCGCGGTCGCGATCCTCGCCTTCGCCTGGTCGTGGTGGGCGATGCCCGCCGGCGTGGAATCGCGCACCTACTACGAGCTGCTCTTCTGGGGCGGCGGCCACGTCATCCAGTTCACCTACACGCTGCTCATGTTCGTCGCGTGGCTGTGGCTCGCGACCGCGCTCGATCTCCGGCTGCCGCTGTCGCCGCGGGTGAGCGTGCTGCTCTTCGGCATCGGGCTCGCGTCAGTGTTCCTGACCCCGGTGGTGTACCTCGGCCACGACGTGGGGTCGGTGCAGCACCACAACTTCCTCACCTGGATCATGCGTGTCGGCGGCGGGCTCGCCATCGCACCGTTCGCCCTCGCCGTTGTCATCGGCCTTGCGCGCGGTTCGCGGCCCGGGCCGAGCGAACAACCGCTGCACGGATCGCTGATCGCGTCGCTCGTCGTGTTCGGCGTCGGCGGCATCATCGGCTTCATGATCCACGGCAGCAACGTCAAGATCCCGGCCCACTACCACGGCTGCATCGTCGGCGTGACGCTCGCGTTCATGGGGCTCACCTACCACCTGCTGCCGCGGCTCGGCTTCGCGAAGCCGGTGGGCCGGCTCGCGGCGTGGCAGCCTTACGTTTACGGCGGCGGGCAACTCCTGCACATACTCGGATTGGTGTGGTCCGGCGGCTACGGCGTGCAGCGCAAGGTCGCGGGCAGCGCCCAGGCGCTGCGCAGCACCGAGGAGATCGTCGCCATGGGCATCATGGGGTTCGGCGGACTGATCGCAGCGGTGGGCGGGCTCATCTTCCTCGTCGTGGTGGCGCGTGCGATCCTGGCCGCGCGCCGGGGCGGGCGGGCGTGATGCGCGGTCATCCCCTGCTCGTGGCGTGCGCAGCGCTCGTGCTGCTCGCCGCCTGCAGCCGCGAGCCGTTCATGAACACGGACGTGAGCGGCGCTGCCTACGGCAACGACTTCCGCCTCGCCGATCACCACGGCAAACCGCGCACGCTCGCCGACTTCAAGGGCAAGGTGGTGCTGCTCTTCTTCGGCTACACCCACTGCCCGGACGTGTGCCCGACGACGCTCGCGGAGGCGGCAGAAGTGATGAAGGAACTGGGCCCGCGGGCCGATCGCGTGCAGGTGCTGTTCGTCACGGTCGATCCCGCGCGCGATACGCCGGCGCTGCTCGCCCGCTACGTCCCCTCGTTCCATCCGACCTTTCTCGGACTGCACGGCGACGAGCAGCAGATCGCGCAGACCGCGCGCGACTTCAAGGTGTTCTCGCAGAAGGCGCCCGGCGCGTCGGCGGAAAGCTATCTCGTCGACCATTCGGCCGGGACCTTCATCTTCGATCCGCGGGGCCGGCTGCGCCTCTACCACGGCTACGGCAAGGGCGCGGCGTCCCTCGCGCACGACATCCGGCTGCTGCTCGACGGCGCGTGACCGGGGTGATCACCCCGGTCCGCCGCCCAGCTGGCCGATGATCTGAAAGGTGATCAGCGCGAGCAGCAGGATGATGCCGAAGAACACCAGCTGCCGGTTCTTGAAGCGCTCGCCGCGAGCGCGCTCGATGCGATCGAGCAACCGGTCGGAGACGAAGTAGAGTCCGACGGCGATCAGCGTGAAGTAGACCGCCTGCATCATGGCGCGCGGTCTCCCGCCGCATCACCACGCGGAGGCGGCTTGACGCCGCGCCGTATGCTCATGGCCTGCCCGACCTCCGCCAGCGCCGCGCGCGGCAGCACCCGCTCGGCGAGCGCGATTACGTCGTTCTCTTCGATCGCGATGTGGTTGCGGTAGATGGTGCAGAAGGCACCGACCAGCACGGCATCGAGCCGGTCGATGGCACCGCGTGCCAGCGTCGCGAGCACCGGTTCGAGCGCGCCCCAGAGCCGCTCCATCTCGCGATGGTCGGCGACCATGGACGCCACCAGGATCGCCGCGCGCTGCGCGTCTTCGCCGGTCGCGGTCGCGAGCAGTCGCGGAAAGAGGTCGCGCTCCTCGTCCGCGTGATGGTTGAGTCCGGCCAGCCTGAAGTAGCGCAGCACCGCCGCCGCGGCCTCGCGCGCGGGTTCGTCACAGCCGTGCGTTTGCAGGTGTGCCACCAGACGCTCCAGGGTCGCGCACTGATGCGCGATGCGATCGTGGCAGGCACGCAGCATCTCGATCGGTTCTTCGAAACCGGGTAACGACGGGATGAGGGACGAGGACATGGATCTCACAGGTCGAGAAAACCGCGCGGGTCACGCGTCAGCGCCACGGACACCACGTAGCCGAACGTGCCGAGCGCCGCGACGTAGGCCGCGCCGCGCACCGCCAGCGTCCGGCCGCGCTTGAGCGCGACCGTGCCGAGCACGATGTAGACCACGAGCCCGACCACCTTCGCCGTGAGCCATGCCGTGGTTCCCGGATACTGTCCGATCTGGATCGCCATGGCTATCGCGCTCGCGAGCAGCAGCGTATCGATCACGTGGGGCACGATGCGCACCCATCGCCCCTTGTCGCGCAGCGTGCCCCGAATCATCCAGACGCCGCGCATGGTGAAAAGCACGATGGTAGCGACCACGCAGCTCACGTGCACGTGCTTTAGCAGCACGTAGCTCATGGGAACCAGAACCAGCCGTGACTGCCCGCCACCGCACCGGCGACGGCGAGCAGGCTGATGGTGAGCAGGACCCAGTGCATGCGCTGGATCAGCGCGAACGTGCCGACCGGATCGCGCTGCGCGCGCGCAAGGAAAAGGCGATGCAGCACGAGGGGCTCGAGCACGAAGAGCATCATCGTGAAGATCACCCACACGATCACCATCGCGTGCATCCACCAGTAGGCAGGCTGCGCGAAGCGGTCCCAGGCATCCATGTAATGCACCATGTAGAACCCCGAGGCGCCGGCAATGAGCGTGGTGCCCCGTGCCTGCCAGGCGAAACGGCGCTCGACGCGCTCGAAGAATTCGACCCGTTCGCCCGGCGCCTTCATGTTCCTCACCGCCGGCAGCAGCACCGTCGTCACCATCGCGACGCCGCCGATCCAGAACACGACCGCGAGCACGTGCAGCACGCGAGCGAGCGCGAAGTCGTCCATGCCGTCCTGGTCAGCCCGGCTGCCGATCGATGCGCGGCGACACGTACATCGGCAGATAGCGCCACGCCCAGGACACGAAGCACGCGAGCCAGAGCAGGCCGGAGAAGACCGACAGCGCATGTCCGACAGCGGCCGGCACGCCAGGCAGGTCGGCCGCAACGCGCAGCGCTGCGGCGCCGAGCATGCCGAGGAAGCAGAGCCAGGTCAGCCGGTCGGCCGTCAGCATGCGCCCCGAGTGGCCGAGCGACACGCGCGACACCATGCCGATCACCATCGCCGAGAAATAGCCGATCGTCATCGCGTGCAGCGGCGCGCGACCGAGCACCAGGTCGCCGGTGGCGAGCAGGACGAGGCTCTGGATGGCGTAGAGGGCGAGCGCGATGCTCAATGTGATGAGCGATAGATGCAGCACCGCGAGCAGGTGCACCGCAAACCCTCGCAGCAGACCCCAGCGCAGCGCAAGGATGCCGACCGCGATGCACATCGGCAGATCGAAGAGCCAGGTCCACTCCGGATACCCGAGGACGACGAGCAGGCCATGGCCGACGCAGCACGCGAGCAGCAGCGGGTGCGACCAGGCCGGGCGGGCGATGGTGGGGTCCTGCAGCGCGCGTCCGGAGAAGAACGGGACCATGCGGTTGCTGATGCTGACGAAGATCGGCAGCGCGAAGAACCAGATGGCGCCATCGCGAAAGAGAATCGGCAGCCAGGGCGAGCCGACATGGAGCGCGGCGACGAAGCAGGCAAGGCCGAGCCAGCCGCAGGTCATCGCCGTGAAGAGGATCGCGGCATGGCGCACGTCGCGCTCGGGTGTCAGCACGATGAGCCGGTAGAGCCCCGCGAGTCCCACGCCCCAGCCCGCGAGCACCAGCAGCAGCGCGCCGGTGACGACCTCGCGGTTGGCGAGCAGCGCGGGGTAGAAGAGCGCGCAGCCGGCGGCCATGAGCAGCATCGTCGGCAGGTAGAAGCTACGCGGCACCTTGACGTTGAGCCAGTTCGGCACCGCGGTCATGAGAAAGCCGAACATGAAAAACGGCAGGAAACCGTAGATCGCGAGGACGGCGTGCGCCCACGGCGCCGGCACCGCCCACGCGATCGGCGCATACCACCCCGCATAGCGGCCGAGGAGGTCGACCAGCCACCAGCCAAGCGCCAGGACACCCTGCACCATGCCGGCGAAGAACATCACCCGATGCGGTGCCGCCGTGAACACCTGCCAGCGCGACCGGGGCGGCGCACCCGCCGGTCGCGACATCGTCACCTGTTGCATGTCCCGGATTCTAGGACTCTGCTGCAGAGCACGCCATGCTGGCGGGGCGATTCCTTGATTCCGGTCAAGGGCAGCCACGTGCGCCATGGGGGCTTTGCCGCGGGATTCGCTCTGTTGTTCTCTTCGCCCGTGTGCTAGCGTGCGTCTCGGACTCCGACCACCATGGGAAACCCTCAGATCAAACTTCAGTCGTTCCTCGCCAATCTGCCGCTGTTTCGCGAGCTCAACCCCTTGGAGATCGATCGGCTGGCCCTCGGCACGCGCGAGATCTACGCGGCGCGTGGCGAGATCCTCTTTCACAAGGGCGATCCCTGTGTCGGCTTCCATGTCGTCGTCTACGGTCAGGTCAAGCTCGCGTTCAGCTCCCCCCACGGCGCGGAAAAGGTGGTCGACATCATCGGCCAGGGTCAGAGCTTCGGCGAGGCGCTCATGTTCATGGAGCGGCCCTACATCGTCTACGCCCAGGCGCTCGCGGACTCCATGCTGGTCCATGTGGCGAAGGAGACCGTCTTCGCGGA
>JAEUMX010000414.1 GCA_016791285.1 Burkholderiales bacterium | reverse complement strand
CGCGAGATCGCCGCTCGAGCGCGACTCCATGTGCGCCAGGATGTCCCGCACCTCGGCGAGGTCGGAAGGCGCCGGCGTGTCGAGCGGCGCGAAGACGAAGCGCTGAAACACGTCGGCCAGCATGATCTCGCCCGTGTCGCGTCCCAGCACCCAGCCGCCGCGTACCGCTTCGCAGACCCACCCGCAGTGCGCCAGCTCGACCAGCAGCGACTCGGTATCGGCTGCGGTGAGTGCCGCGGTCTGCTGCAGCCGAGCCGTCGACAGCACTGCGCCGGTGCGGTGCGCGACAGCGAGCTCGCGCAGCAGCGAGAGCACCCGGTAGAACCGATGTCCCGCCAGATGCTGCCCGGCGCGCGCGCCGGCGCGCCAGTCCGGCAGAACCGCGACGACCACGGCACCGAGCAGCACGATGAGCCAGGAGAGATAGATCCAGAGCAGGAACACGGGCAGGCTGGCGAACGTGCCGTACACCAGTGTGTAGGTCGGGAAGAGTGCCAGGTAACGCGTGAAACCGACCTTCAGTATCTCGAACACCAGCGCAGCGAGCACCCCCCCCACGAGCGCATGGCGCAGCGCGACCCGGCAATTCGGGACCATGGCATAGACGAAGGTGAGCGCGAGCATGGCGAGCCCGAACGGCAGTCCCTTCAGCAGCAGGCCCTGCATGCCGGGCGCAACCTCGCCGAGCTCGCCCGACAGCGCGAGCAACCACGAAGTGACGGACAGACTGGCGCCCACCAGAATCGGACCCACCGTAAGCACCGCCCAGTACAGCGCGACGCGCACGGCGAGCGACCGGCGCCGCCGCACGCGCCAGATGCGGTTGAACGCATCGAGGATCGTATGCATGACGAGGAAGGCGGTGATGGCCAGACCGACGATGCCGAACAGCGTGAGCCGCGCCGCGTTCTCCACGAACTGCCGGCCATACACCGTGATCAGTTTCGAAGCCGCCTCGGGCACCAGATTGGCGAGGAGGAAATCCTTGATCTGACTGGTGAGCGATGCGAAGACCGGAAACGCCGCGAACACCGTGAGCGCGATCGTGACCAGCGGCACCAGCGCGAGCAGTGTGCTGAAGGTCAAGCTCGCCGCGGTGTCGAGCAGGCGCTCGTCGCGCAGGCGCTCCCGGACCAGGCCGGTGAGGACGCCCAAGCGTGCAACCGGGACGGGAACCGACGCGGAAAGTCGCTGCCTCATGACCCGACAATGATACCCGCGATTGCCTGAGCGCCTCTTCGTGCACGAAATCCTGGTTCTCTACTACAGTCAGAACGGAGCGGTGAGCAGCATGGCGCGCCTGGTCGCGCGCGGCATCGATCAGGTCGCCGGCTGCGCCGCGCGCGTGCGCACCGTCCCGAAGGTCTCCACCGTGTGCGAAGCGGTGGCGCCGGCGGTGCCCGAGAACGGCGCGCCCTATGTCGAGCTGAAGGATCTGGAAGAATGCGCCGGGCTCGCTCTCGGTTCTCCGACGCGCTTCGGCGCCATGGCGGCGCCGCTCAAGTACTTCCTCGACGGCACGTCTGCCTTGTGGCTCACCGGCGCGCTCGCCGGCAAGCCAGCCGCCCTGTTCACTTCCACCGGAACGCTGCACGGCGGCCAGGAGACGACGCTGGTTTCGATGATGCTGCCGCTGCTCCACCACGGCATGCTGCTCCTGGGCCTGCCCTACACGCTGCCCGAGCTTTGCGCC
>JAEUMX010000410.1 GCA_016791285.1 Burkholderiales bacterium | reverse complement strand
GGCGACGATCTCCCCGACCGGCAGCCCTGTCAGGAATTGCTCCAGTTCCTGCGTCCGCGAAGGCAGCGTCGGAATCTCCCACCACCCGTCGGGCGCGCCGCCGTGGAAGGCGATCGGGGTCTCCGGCTCGAAGTCGAGCTGGACCCGCTGCAACCCCGTCACGAAACTGATGACTTCGAGGCGCGCCCGCAGCCCGAATTTCTCCACGACCTCCTGCCTGACGGATACGAGCTCCTGCTCGGGCACGCCGCGATCCGGCTTGCCCACGATCTCGACACGCTCGGTGAGGCGGCCCTCGACGGGGAAGACGAACACCTTGGCGGTGGGATCGTAGGCGGCGCGGATGTTCGTGACCTCGCCGACTCGGACGCCGCGGAACGTGATCGGCGCTCCGACCTGCAAGCCCGTGACGCCAGCATCGAAGTTGAAGATGACCGGGGTCGCGCGGCCGGCGCGCAGGATCGGGGTGAGGAAGATGAGCCCGAGCGCGACGAGCGCGACGGCGCCCAGGATGAAGGCGCCGATGAGAGTAGGCTTGGCCGCGGATTTCATGGTCGCGATTGTGCCACGGGCGGCGCGGCCTTCGCAGCCTCGCCGTTGTCCTCGCCGCGGGTGAGGAAGCGGCGCACGCGCGGATCCTCGCACTCGGCCAGCAGCACCTTGGGATCGCCGGTCGCGATCATGGTCTTCGTTTCCGCATCGAGAAACACGGAGTTGGTGCCGATCGCGAAGATGCTCGGCAGCTCGTGCGTGACCATCACCACCGTCGCACCGAGGCTGTCGCGCAGCTCGAGGATGAGATCGTCGAGCAGGCGCGAGCTGATCGGATCAAGACCGGCCGAGGGCTCGTCGAAGAACAGCGCCTCGGGGTCGAGCGCCATCGCGCGCGCGAGCCCCGCGCGCTTGCGCATGCCGCCGCTGATCTCCGACGGATAGAAGTCCTCGAAGCCCGCGAGACCGACCAGCGCCAGCTTCAGCCTGACGATCTCGCCGATCTCGGCGGCAGACAGCCGCGTAAACTGCTCCAGCGCGAGGCCGACGTTCTCAGCCAATGTCATCGAGCTCCACAACGCCCCGCTCTGGTAGAGCGCGCCGAAACGCCGGACGAACTGCTCGCGCGCGTCTTCGTCGAGATCCCACAGGCTCGTGCCATCGATCGTCACTTTGCCGGCCTGCGGCGCGACCAGCCCGATGAGCGACCGCATTACCGTGCTCTTGCCGCAGCCGCTGCCACCCATGATGATGAAGATGTCCCCGCGGTGGATGGTGAAGTCGAGGTTGCTCTGGATGACGCGCTTGCCGTAGCCGACGGTAACCCCGCTGACGACGATGTGGTCGCTCTCCGGGGCAACGGGTGCGGAGGTCGCCATCACCAGCCGATCGCGTCGTAGATGACGGTGATGATCGCGTCCGCGACGACGATCAGCACCAGGCTCGTCACCACCGCGGAGGTCGTCACCGTGCCCACCGCCTCGGCGCTGCGCCCGCACTGCATCCCGCGCAGG
>JAEUMX010000390.1 GCA_016791285.1 Burkholderiales bacterium | reverse complement strand
CCGCCTGCTGGACCCGCCCCTGCACGAGTTCGTCCCGCACGACGAAGCCAACCAGAAGATCATGGCCCACGAGATGAACGTGCCGCTGGGGGTGATCAAGATGCGGGTCGACGATCTGCACGAGTTCAACCCGATGATGGGCCATCGCGGCTGCCGCCTCGGCATCACTTACCCGGAAATCACGGAGATGCAGACCCGGGCCATTCTCGAGGCGGGTCTCAACATGAAGGCACAGGGCATCGACGTTAAGGCCGAGATCATGATCCCGCTGGTCGGCACGGTCCGCGAATTCAACGCCCAGGCACGGGTCATCCGGCAGACGGCGGCCGCCGTTTTCGCGGAGCACGGCCAGCAGCTCGAGTATTTGCTCGGCACCATGATCGAAACCCCGCGCGCGGCGCTCATCGCCGACAGCATCGGCACGCAGGCGCAGTTCTTCTCTTTCGGTACCAACGACCTCACGCAGATGACGATGGGCTTCTCGCGCGACGACGCTGGCAAGTTCCTGCCGAGCTATCTGAAGGACGGCATGTACGAGCGGGACCCGTTCCAGTCGATCGACCAGAAGGGCGTCGGCCTGCTGGTGAAGATGGCGGTCGAGAAGGGGCGTTCAGCCCGTCCCGGGATCAAGCTGGGTGTGTGCGGCGAACACGGCGGCGATCCCGCTTCGATCGAGTTCTTCCATCGCGTGGGTCTCGACTACGTGAGCTGCTCGCCGTTCCGGGTGCCGATTGCGCGGCTGGCGGCTGCGCAGGCGGCTATCGATAACGAGAGCTGAGAACTGTCGAGAAGGTAGTTCAAATCTGACGCGTTCCCGATCCTGCGCAGCCGCACGAGCAGGATCGGGAACGAGCAGAGCACTGGCGGCTCGCCGTATTGCCGTGCCTGTGGGCGTACGATCGGCCGCAGGAGATCCCCTCGATAGCGCGAGGTACAACTACTGCTCCGATGAGCGAGGTCGGATTCTCGTTGAGCTGTCCTTACCCGGCGGTCGCACCCTTGCGTCAGATCAGAAAAAGCCCGCCATCGAGTATGCCGTCTTCTTGAACATCAACTCCTCCGCTTCGGCAAACTCGAGGTTGGCCTTGTTCGCCGTCGTCACGATGCGCGTGCGGTATTCCTTGCGGCTACTGACCTCCGAACTCGTCTGTCGCGCCGCGCCCGCGTCCGACACCTTGGTGTCGATGCGCGTGTCCTTGCGCACCATTACCCCCTTCGGCGCCTTCTCCTGAATCTGCACGTCGCTCACCAGCATGTAGGTGACGTCCTTCACGGCAGCGCCGGCGATCAATTCCGCCGCGCCACCGACCAGACCACCGACCCCGGCACCAGCCCACGTCTGCGTCGCCGCCGCGCCGACGATTGCCCCGCCGGCGATGGCGCCGCCCGTGTAGCCTTGATTCAACGCCATCTGCGCCGCGGTGGGACTCGCCTTCTCGAGGTTCAGCACGTACACCACCATCAGGAACTGCGCCGAGTCGGGATCGTCGACGATCCGGTAGCCGTTGTCGTTCGCTACCGTGAACTGCTGCACGACGAACTGCTTGAACCGGCGTCGATCGAATTCCATCACGCCGCTCTTCACGTCGAGATAGATGGTCCGGCGCTCCTTCGCCACCGGATCGATGAAGATCGCCGTCGAGGTCCGCGACTGCACGTCGAGGTCTTTCTTCGCGATCATCGTCTGCGTGGCGGCGCAGCCGCCCAGCGCGAGCACGAGCGCGGTCATGGCGAAAAGCCTGGCATGGCGATTCATGGTGGTCCCTCCCTGGGTTGTGATAGTGGTTCTCAGTACCAGTAACGCCCGTAGTAGCGGTAGTAGTAGTAGCAGTCGCCGTAAGCGCGCCAGCCGTAGCTGCGGATCGAATCGCAGGTGTAGCCGCGGCGCCAGTATCGCGGCGGATTCGGTACCGGCTTCAGATCCTTTTCCATCGCGTTCTTGACGTAGGCATCGATCCGCGCCTGATCCTCGACGGAGAATGGCGCGGCCATCACCTGCTGGTTGAGTTGCTGCTGCATGAGCTCGCGCTCGCGGTCTTCGGCGCTGCCGGCGGTCGCGTGGAGAGCGAGACCGGAACAAGCCCCCGCGGCCAAGAGCGTGATCGATAGGCGGGCATATCCCTGCGGTCTCAGACGTTCCATGGCTTCCTCTCTCTCGTTATTTGCCGCGGCGCGAGGCCGAAGGCATACCAATGGCGACGCATTGCGCATAGTCCTGCGGTGCCAAGATTAGTCCGCGGGGAGGGCGGCAGCAGCCCTGATCGGTGAAGCAGAAGAAAGGAGATCAGAGAAAGTGAGCCGGAACCTTTGGGCGGGCGAGACCACCAAACGCTCCAGTCCTGGACGCAAACTGTCGGCATCGCTCCCTCTTGCAAATCGTTCTTGATTCTTGAACCGTTCGGACTTCGGATGGGTTCGGCGATCTGGCGTCGCCCTGGCCACCTTGGCACGAACGGAGATTATGCCATGACGTTACTCGTGAGCCTGGAGGAATGCAAGAGGAATGTAGGGGATTGACATGGAGCCATCCATGGAATTGCGCTGTGTCAATTGCGAGTGGCCGCGACGGGCACGGCAGCGTTTCACGTGGGGTGTGGCTCGGCTTCAGGCGGGGCGCGGAGCTCTGAGCGTGCTACCTTCCGACGAGCGTGCCGGATCTAGGCTAGAGCTGATTCCCCCCGCGCTTCCTGAGCAGATCGATGATCACCCCCGCCGTATGCTCGATCGAGCTGTAGGTCGTGTCGACGACCGGCCAGCCGCGCTGGGTGTACAGACGCCGAGCTTCCAGCACCTCCTTGCGTAGGGAGTCGACGTCGGCGTAGGCGGTGTCTTCGGCGAGCTTGAACTCCTTCACGCGGGCGGTCCTGACCGCCGCCAGCCGGGTGGGTGTGACAGTCAGCCCGACGACGAGCGGACCCTTCACCTTGAGCAGACCTGCGGGTGCAGGCACACCCGGCACCAGCGGAACGTTGGCAGCTTTGATCCCGCGCGAGGCCAGATACATGCAAGTCGGCGTCTTGGTCGATCGCGACACGCCGACGATGATAACGTCGGCATCGTCGAGATCGTCGCTCGCGACACCGTCGTCGTGCGTCAGCGCGTACTTCATGGCCTCGACACGGCGGTAGTAGTCGTCGTCGAACGCTTCGCCCGAGCTGGTGGAAGACTGCACCGGTACGTCGAAGTGCTTGGCGAGCTCGCCGATCAGCGGTTCGAGCGCGAACTGGCAGGGGACGCGCATCCGGCGGCAGCCTTCTTCGAGCGCCTGGCGCAGGTCCGTGTGGCTGATGCTGTGCAGAACGTAGCCGGGGGAGCTTCCGATCGCGCCGAGAATCTCGGGGATCTGACCGAGACGGCGCACCATCTTCCACAGGCGCCGCTCGACCACCACCCCTTCGAGCTGGGCGACCGCGTTGCGTGCCAGTATCTCGACCAGCTCGCCCGAGGCGTGGGAGACGAGGTGCAAGACGATGGTATTGCTCACGACCGCCCTTTGCGCTGGATCGAACCGGGTCGTTGGTCTAGCGGTGGTGGCCGCCGTCCAACCGCAGGACCGTACCGTTGATCATGACGTTCTTGAGCACGTGCAGGACGAGCATCGCGAACTCCGCCGGATCGCCGAAGCGGTGCGGAAACGGGATCTCGCGCGCGAGCCTGGAGTCGAGGTTCTTCTCCATCGTGAAGAGTGTATGAGTGCCGAACAGACCGGGCGCGAGGCCGACGACACGGATGCCCAGGCGCCCGAGCTCGCGGGCCGCCGGCAGGATCATGCTGACGACACCGCCCTTCGACGCGGCATACGCGGCCTCGCCGCTCTGGCCTTCGTAAGCCGAGACCGACGCCGTGGACAGAATCACGCCGCGCTCGCCGGAAGGCAGCGGATCCAGTCGAGCCATGTCGGCGGCTGCGAGCCGCATCACGTTGAAGGTCGAA
>JAEUMX010000305.1 GCA_016791285.1 Burkholderiales bacterium | reverse complement strand
CGGCGGCCAAGTCGGGTGATTCAGCCGTCGCCGGATCCGCGAATCCGTCGTCCACACAGGACGGCGAGGACGCCGGCCGCACCCTCTACCATCGCCCGCTGGCGTCGCTCGACGGCGGGTTCTGAAGTTATCCCTGTGGCCAGCAGTCCTGCAAACTGCTGCCCACCGTATCCTCAGCCGCGGTGTCGGGCTTGCCACGACGACAGCGGAATACCACGCCGACAGTCCGTTCGCGGTGGCAGTCGTGTCGGCACACCGCAGCCCGTTCCCGCGCTCCCAGAGTCCAACTCCCAACGACCCCTGCTATACTTGTTGAGTTTTTCAACAACCTCGGGACCACCATGGCCACGGTCAACTTCAGCGTGCCTGACGAAGTGAAAGAGGCTTTCAACCAGACCTTCGAAGGGCAGAACAAGAGCGCGATCATCGCCGATCTGATGCGCCGTGCGATCGAGGAGGCGGAACGCCGACGCAGCCGCGCAGCGGCGATCCGTCGCCTGGGTGCGCGCCGTGGGAGACGCCCCGCCGCGAACGACGCCGCCATTCGCAAGGCCCGCGAATCCGGCCGGGCATGAAGTGCGTGCTCGATGCCAGTGTGATCGTGAAATGGCTGCTGCACGATTCGGAGAGCGAAGCCGACACTTCCGCCGCCCTGTCCCTGATGGACGCCGTTGCCGCTGGCGACCTGGAAGTGCTTCAGCCATCCCACTGGCTGGCGGAAGTGGCGGCGGTCATGGCGAGGTTGAGCCCCACCACGCTTGCAACGGACATTGCCGACCTCTTCGCGCTCGACTTCGATGTGGCGGATAGCCTCGCCGTCTACCAGCGCGCCACCCGATTGGCAGTAGAGCTGAATCAGCACCTCTTCGACACGCTCTACCACGCGGTGGCGCTGGAGTCGGCTGGGTGCACGCTCATCACCGCCGATCTGCGTTATTTCCGCAAAGCGCATCCCTACGGCCGGATCGCCGCGTTGGAGCGGTGGCGCGAGACCTTGCGGGCAGTGTCATGAGCGACGTGTTTATCGCTACTCCAGAAAAAGGCCATCGCGACCAAGCTCCGTGAGCGCCTGTCGTGGAGGGGGTGGTCGTGTTTGTGCCGGCAGCGACCATGTTGATTTCTCCCGCCTTGACCGCTCCAGCCGCGATGTCTAGACTCCGTATAAACAATCACGGAGACAGGCGATGGCGGAAGTCGTCCTCGACATCAAGCGCTGGGGCAACAATCTCGGCGTGCGGTTGCCGGCGGCGGTGGCGAGAGCCGCGAAGCTGAGCGTCGATCAGCGGGTCCGGGTGTCGGTCGAGGAAGGGCGAGTCGTCATCACGCCCATCGCGGGGCGCGCCTTGAGTCTCGAGCAGCGGCTGGCGCTCTTCGACCCGGCACGGCACGGCGAGGAGGTCATGGCTGCCACGCCGCTCGGAGCCGAGCGCTCGTGAGCAGCACTCGGCGTGGATCACAGCCTCGCGCGGGTTGGGTGCCAGACCGGCAGCAGGTCGTCTGGATCGACTGCAACCCGCAGGCGGGTCGCGAGATGCGGGACGTGCATCCGTTCCTGGTGCTGTCGCCGCGCTCGTTCAACGAGCGCACATCGCTCGTGATCGGACTTCCCATGACGACGGCGGAATACAACGCCGACAACCCGTTCGCTGTGGCGATCGGCTCCGCCACCGGCCGCAAGATCGGCAAGACGAGCTACGTTCTCTGCCACCGGCCCAAGTCGCTCGACTGGCGAGTGCGTCGCGCCTCGCCCCATCCTTTGAAGCAAGTCGCCGATGCCCCGTTCGCGGAAGCGTGCGCGATATTGAACCAGATCGTGCAGCTGGGGTAGGTGATTCGTCGCCTCGGTGCGCGCCGTGGCAAGTGCCCCGCCGCCAACGACGCCGCCATTCGCGAAGCGCGCGAATCACGAACAGATCGAGAGTGAACCGCTGGTTTGGTGTTCACTGCTGCGCCGCGAAGCGGCGCGCCCGTCGATGCGGCACGTCCCCGGCTTTGAGGACGAAGGGCTCCAGCACGTACCGTCGTAGACCCCACGTGTCGGCGTAGCGCATGTGGTTGATCCAGCCGACAACACTTGGGTCGAACTCGGCAAAGCTGAGGGTGCCAGCGCGGTACTCTGAATACCGCGCTCGCAGACGCCGCGTGGCAAAGCGCACCTTGCGCGCCTTGACCAACCGATAGTTCGCGAAGACCACGAACCCCAGCCAGGGAATGCCGACGGCGACGGGCGTCACCTGCGCCCGCGCTTCGTGCATCGTCAGGCGCAGTGAGGCGAGACGCTCGCGAATGGCGCTCTTCCATGTCCAAAGCGTCTGCGCCGAGTCGCTGAAGAGCGCGAAATCGTCGACGTAGCGCAGGTAGGCGCGGCAGCCGAGCTCGCGCTTCACGAACAGATCCAGCGCGTGCAGGTAGCAGTTCGACCAGAACCGAGAGGTCAGATTGCCGATCGGCAGCCCTCTCGGGCGGTACGCCGCGAAGAGATCGTCGCCGGGAAAGAACTGCATCGTGTACTCGTCCGCGAGCACGTCCTCGCCGCCGGCAAGGATGAGCCGGACCAAGGCCATGATGTCGTCTTCGGGGATCAGATGCCGCAGGCACTGCGCCAGGATCGCGTGATCGATCGAAGCGAAGTGCTGGCGGATGTCGGCACGCAGCACGTAGCGGTAACGACGCGCGAAGGTCTGCAAGCGATCCACCGCCCGATGTCCGCCCTTGCCGAGCCGGTTGGCATAGCTGTCGGGGATGAACACGCGCTCGAAGCGTGGCTCGATGACGCGGCACAGGGCGTGATGCACGACGCGATCGCGGAACTGCGCCGCGCTGATCTTGCGCCGCTTGGGCTCGTGGATGAAGAAGTGGGTGTAGGGACCGGGTCGGTACTCGCCGGTGAGCAGTTCGTCGCGCAGCTCGAGAATGCGGTCGGCGGCCTGAAACTCGAAAGCCGCCACCGAGCGCGTGCGCCGCTTGCCGCGGGATGCGCGGCGATACGCTTCCAGCAGGCTGGTCCAACTGCTGAGATCCCGAAACGCCGCACTGACCTGGGAGGATCGAGATGGCCGAGGAACTGGTTCTGCTGACACGCTTGTCCGATCTGCTCGTGTGGCTGCTGCCCAAGAGCGAGAAGTTTCCGCGGACCTACCGCTTCACTGTCACCCAGCGCATGATGGATGCCGCACTGGACTGCCAGGAAGCGGTCTTCGCGGCCCAGAGCCATCGCGGTGAGACGCGAAAGGTCAACCTACGTAACGCCGACGAAGCGCTCAATCGCCTGCGTCTGTATCTGCGTCTCGCGCACCGCTGGCAGTGGCTGAGCGACGGGCAGTACGAGCACGCAGCCGAGCAGGTGGCCGAGATCGGCAAGCTATTGGGCGGCTGGATCAAACAGTCGGGCGGCTGAAGGGATGGGCGCCGCGGGAGCGAATCCAGGCGGCGCCCGTATTGCCTATGCGCCCGACGCGATGCGGCAGCGTGCGGACGGGACTCACCTGCGCCATCGAATCGTGTTCCGGCCTCGGCTGGCAAACCGTGGTCGGCCAGCATTTCCGGCGGCGCGCGAGGCGCCATGCAGGAACACGCTTACGATGTGGGACGAACACAGCACCCGGAAGCCGATATTGTCGTTACGGTTGTCCGGATCGTTGTCGTTGCGGGCGGCCGAGCGCGCGTTGATCGCATTGTCGTTCCAGGCGCCACCGCGCACGGCCCGGGCCACGTCTCAGGGAACCCCGCAGGCCGAAGCCTGCAAGGCGGAGTATGGGCGCGGGAGTGCCAGATCGCCAGAAAAAAATCGCGCCGCTTCGCGGCGCTGCAGTGAACAGCAAACCAGCGGTTCAGCGATCAGGGGCGCAGCGCCCAGCTATTCGATGGGGGACGAACACAGCACCCGGAAGCCGAGATCGCCGTTACGGCTGTCCGGAGCGGCGTCGAGGCGGGCGGCCGAGCGCGCGCCGACCGCACTGCCGAACCAGGCGCCACCGCGCACGGCCCGGGCCAGGCCGCTCTTCGCGTCCACGCAGCGCTCCTCGCTGCCATCGAATTCATCCTGCCACGCCGAACACGTCCACTCCCAAACGTTGCCCTGCGTGTCGCGGAGGCCGAACGGATTGGGCGGGAAACTGCCGACGGGCAACGATCGCGTGCCATCCGACATGTCGCCGCAGTCCCGGCAGTTCGCGTTGTTGGACCCGATGTCATCGCCCCACCAGTATGCGGTTTTCGTGTTGCGCCGTGCGGCGTACTCCCATTCCGCCTCCGTCGGCAGGCGGCACTCGGCACCGAGTCGTCCGCCGAGCCAGCCAGCATAGTCGTTGGCTTCGCGCCAGTTCACGTTGACCACCGGACGCGTGCCGCGCCCACCCTTGGCCGTGGTCGGGAATATCGGGGCACCATTGCCCGGTCCGGGCTGCAGCCAAACGTAGTAGTCATACTCGTCGTACGTCACCTCGTGGACGCTCATCCGGAAGGGTTTCGAGATCCGGATCTGTTTCACTGGAGCGCCCCAGTATCGTCGATCCGACTCGCGAAACCCATTCCGGAATTCCTGGTCCTGCTCACCCATGTCGAACGCTCCCGCCGGGACGTTTGCCATCGTTGGCACCGGCGCATATCCGAAGCGATAGCGTTGCAGCGTCACCATCGAGTCGAGCGGCAGGTCGTGGACGCGCGTCCAGAGATACGCATCGCCCACCCAGCCGAGCACCAATGCGACCAATGCCAGCTTCGCGCCCGCCAACCCGCGGCTGCGCGAAAGAAATCGCCCTTCGGTGCTCGTCTTCGGGAGACGCAGCCGCCGATACCGCCTCAAGTCGCGTAGGCCGGCGAGGTTTCTGAAGCGGCCGAGTCCCTTGCTCTGCTGCCATTGCTCGGTCTGGAACTTGAGCTGCTGGCGGTGCAGGTCGCGGTCGCGGTTGCGTTCGACATAGTCGTAGAGCGTCGGCCAGTAACCGATCAGCTTGCCGGTCTTCTCGTCGCGGCTCCGGGCGCGGATGAGCGTCTCGTGGATCAGATCCACATACTGCTCGCCGTGTTCGCCGTGGGTCGTGACGAGCCGCAAGGCGCCCTCGTGCCGCGCGCCTCTGCCGTCCAGCGCGCGTTCACCGGAGAGCAGTTGCACGACGCGCTCGCCGTTGGCGTCGTTGCCGTCTCCGGCGACCATCACCGCCTCGCCACGCGTGATGCGCTGGCGGGTGTGGCGCCCTTCGTCGTTGATGCGGGTCAAGCGCAGCAGCAACTCCAGCGCCGCCTGCTTGCCCTTCGGCACGGCCTGGTCGATGGACGCGAGCAGGGCATCGGCCTGTGCGCTCAGCATGCCGGCGATGCCGTTCTGCTGGCGGTACCGATCGCCGCTCAGCCGGTTGCCCTCCCGGCTTTGCCACAAGGTGTAGAGCGCGTTCTCCACCAGCGGCAACGCGCCCAGTTCGTCGCGTGCATCCTCGAGCATGAGGGCGGTCACCTCGCGCACGTCGAGGTCGGCAAGCCGCGCGGGCTGCTCGATCACCTCGCGCAATCCCTGCCGCGAGATGGTCGGCAGAAGAAAGCGCTTGCAGCGGCTGTTGTAGATCGCCTGCAGGCGGGGGAGCAGCTCGAAGCGGTCGAGGAAGTCCGCCCGCACCGTGCTGATCACGAAGAGCGGGCACTCGGCGTCCTGCAGGGCGGTCGCGAGCTGGGCGTCGAACTGCCTGCGCGACCCGGTTTCCGAAAAGGTGAAGAGCTCCTCGAACTGGTCGACGACGAGCAGGAACGCGGTGTCGTCCTGTCTTGCGTCGCGCAGCGCGAAGGCGAGCGCGCGCTCGTCCTGCTCCAGCCGCTGCAAGCGGGCGAGGGAATCGCGCCGGGCCTCGTCGGCGACCAGACCGCGCTCGAGCACCTCGGAGAGCTTCTCCAGCGGATCCTTGCCCGGCAGCATCGGGCCGAGAATGCGCCAGCGGTCGAATCCGGTGCGTGCCCACAGCGCGCCCTGCTCGATCATCGGCAGCATGCCGGCATTCACCAGCGACGACTTGCCGGAGCCGCTGTTGCCCTCGATCTGCAGCCAGCGGTAATAGTGGGTGCCGCCGCTGCCGTGCAGGTGTTCGGGGTTGGTCTCCTGCTGGCTGCCGAGGCAGGCGAGCGCTTCCAGGGTCTCCTGCCGGCGCCCGAAGAAGACGCGCGCGTCCTCGCGCTGGAACGCGTTCAGGCCCAGGAACGGGCAGCCTTCGAAGGGCGGGACATCCAGGCGCGTCGCGCGCGAGCGCATCGTATCGAGCAGCGCACCCGGAAGCGGGTCGGACGCACGCCAGGGCGTGGCCTGGAACAGCGCGAGAAACGGCGGCAGCGCTGCGGGCGGCGTGTCGTCGAGCAGGATGGGGAAGATCGCGAGGCGCTGCGCGTCGTCGTGGGGCGAGAGATGGCGGTTGAGGGCGACCTGCGCCTCGGCGCCGACCCAGCGCCGCACGCCGTCGCGCCCGACCAGGAGGACGAACGCGGAGCACGCCTGCAGCGCCTCTTCGAGGCGCGTGATCCAGCGATCGCCGGCCCGGATCGACGCTTCGTCGCGAAAGACGGTGAAGCCCGCCTGCTCCAGCGCCGTCCGCAGCGCGAGACACGCCTCGCGGTCGGTGTGGCTGTAGCTCAGGAAGACGTGGCAGCGATCTGTCATTGGTATGTCCGCCGCAGCGATTCTCGCCGATGGACGAGCATGTGCTCAAGTCGGAAACGGCATAGGACTTTTGGGTTACGCTTCGGGGGCGGGTAAGAAGATGGTCGTGCGGGGTGGAATGACTACCGTCAACACCGGGAGCCTTCGACGCCCTTCAGTGAAAGGGATTACGCACCTCCACCTTTCCCTCGAATACCTGACGATCCTGTAAGTCTTCGGAGAGGAGAATTTTGCAGTCGGCGAGGAGGGCCGAAGCAACGATCATCGCGTGGTAGACGGAAATGCCGTACCTGAATGCTCACGACACCTCCCGCTGCCAACTCCCTTTCTGCCCGATCCGCCTTGGCCTCGTCGCCGGAGAACAGATAGAGAAGAACGTTGGTGTCGATGAACCGGTCACCGTCGCTCATGAGCCTCGAGCCGGTCGAACTTGAAGTCCGCGGGTAACCGTCCGCGGAACCTTTTCAACCGCGCCAGCAATTCCCGTGTCCCCGCTCGCTTCGCGATCTCGAACGCCCGCGCGCCCACGACGTGAATCTCGATTTCGTCGCCCTCCTTCAGCGTCAGCGCTTCCACCACCGACGCGGGGAGCCGAACCGCCAGACTGTTGCCCCACTTCGAAACCTGCATGATGCTTTCTCTCCAGATATACAGCTTCGAATGTATATCTTCAGCGTCGTGCGCTGCAAACCGGGATGGGAGCCCAGATGTGGGACCGTACTCACCGGTCCGGACAGGAGCATGGGAGTCTCGGGTCACGCTTCGGGGCCGGATTGGAGAATGGTTCTGCGAGGGTAGAATGAAGGCCCTCAGCATCCGGAGCGATCGTCCGTGAACAGGGTTCTCTTCATTCGCGCAGAGTGGGGCTCCGGGGCGGCCATCTGGGTCGCCACCTCGGATGACGTGGCGGGATTGGCCACGGAGGCCGGGTTCCACTTCGCTGTCCCGGAATGACGACGGGCTCGGCGGCAAGGTGAAAGTCGGGACCTGGAACGTCAACTCCCTCAAGGTGCGCCTGCCGCAGGTGCTCGACTGGCTGCCGCGGGCAGGGATCGACATCGCCTGCCTGCAGGAAACCAAGACCCAGGACGCCGACTTCCCCTTCGAGGTCCTGAAGGCCGCCGGCTACGAGGCGCTCGCTGTTGGCCAGAAGACTTACAACGGTGTGGCGATCGTCTCGCGCCAACCTGGTACGGATCTGGTGACTGCCATCCCGGGCTTCGACGATCCGCAGAAGCGCGTGCTCGCCGCGACGTTCGGCGATGTCCGCGTCATCTGCCTCTACGTCCCGAACGGGGAGTCGGTGACCTCCGACAAGTATCGCTACAAGCTCGACTGGCTCGCGGCGCTCACGAGGTGGCTCGCGGACGAGATCGCGCGACACCCGAAGCTCGCGGTGCTGGGCGACTACAACATCGCGCCGGAACCGGCGGACGTCTACGACCCGAAGCTCTGGGAGGGCCAGGTGCTCTTCAGCGAGCCCGAGCGCGCGGCGTTCCGCGACTTGGTCGCGCTGGGACTCAAGGATGCCTACCGCCTCTTCGAGCAGCCGGAGAAGTCGTTCACGTGGTGGGACTACCGCATGAATGCCTTCCGGCGCAACCTGGGGTTGCGCATCGACCACATCCTGCTCTCGCCCGCGCTCGCGTCCGCGTGCAAGTCGGTGCGCATCGACCGCGACCTGCGTGCCCTCGAGCGACCGTCCGACCACGCGCCGGTGATCGCCGAACTCGACGTGGCGCCCGCGGTCCCTTGCGTCTGACTCACGGACTTC
>JAEUMX010000301.1 GCA_016791285.1 Burkholderiales bacterium | reverse complement strand
CCGTGGCCGCCGAGATACTTGGTGAGCGCGTGCACGACGATATCGGCTCCGTGCTCGAAGGGGCGGCACAGGTACGGCGTCGGCACCGTGTTGTCGACGATCAACGGCACGCCTCCGGCATGCGCGACGTCGGCCAGCGCGCCGAAATCGACCACGTTGCCGAGCGGATTGCCGATGGATTCGCAGAAGACGAGCTTCGTGCGTGAGTCGATCAGCCGCGCGAAGCTCGCCGGGTCGCGGTGGTCGGCGAATCGCACCTCGATGCCGTACTGGGGCAGCGTGTGCGCAAACAGATTGTAGGTGCCGCCGTAGAGCGTGCTCGAGGTGACGATGTTGTCCCCCGCCTCGGTGATGGTGAAGATCGCATACGTGGTCGCCGCCATGCCGGAGGCCAGCGCAAGGCCGCCGATGCCGCCTTCCATGGCCGCGAGCCGCTGCTCCAGCACGTCGGTCGTGGGGTTCATGATGCGCGTGTAGATGTTCCCCTTCACCTTGAGGTCGAAGAGATCGGCCCCGTGCTGGGTGTCGTCGAACGCATAGGAGGTGGTCTGGTAAATGGGGACGGCGACCGCCTTCGTGGTGGGCTCTGGGGTGTAGCCGCCGTGGACGGCGAGGGTCTCGATCTTCATGGGCGGTTCTCCTTTGGTGCGTCGGCCTAGCCCGGCAGTATAGCCAACTGCGCCGCAACCAATCGCCGTCGCGTCGGTCTCCCTTTCGAGGAGGAGCCTGCCATGCCCAATCGCCTTGCCGGGGAAACCTCCCCTTACCTGCAGCAGCACGCCGAGAACCCGGTCGACTGGTATCCGTGGGGCGCGGAAGCGCTCGCGAAAGCGCGCGCGGAGGACAAGCCGATCCTGCTGTCGATCGGCTATTCCGCATGCCACTGGTGCCACGTGATGGCGCATGAGTGCTTCGAGGATGCGGAGGTCGCGGCGGCAATGAACCGCGATTTCGTGAACGTGAAGGTCGACCGCGAAGAGCGCCCGGACCTCGATCAGATCTATCAGACCGCCCATGCCCTGCTGACCCAGCGCAGCGGTGGATGGCCGCTGACGATGTTCCTCACGCCGGACCAGAATCCGTTCTTCGGCGGCACCTACTTCCCGAAGCGCTCGCGCTACAACCTGCCCGGTTTCCTCGATCTGCTGCCGCGCATCGCGGAAGCCTTCCACACCAAAGGTGCAGCGATCGGCGCGCAGAACGCTTCGCTCCTCGCCGCGCTGGCGAGCACCGTGCCCCAGGCGCCGGCGGCGACGTCGTCACGGTTCGATCCCGCCATCCTGGACGTTGCGGTCAAGAGTCACCGGCAGAGCTTCGATCCGGTCCACGGCGGCTTCGGCGATGCGCCGAAGTTCTCGCATCCGGCCGAGCTCGCGCTGTGTCTGCGGCGCGGCGTCGCGCGGGGCGACGAGGCGGCGATCCGCGTCGCCACCCATACCCTCGAAAAGATGGCGGAAGGCGGGATCTACGACCAGCTCGGCGGCGGGTTCTGCCGCTACAGCGTCGACACCGAGTGGACCATTCCGCACTTCGAGAAGATGCTCTACGACAACGCGCAACTGCTCGCGCTCATCGCCGATGCCTGGCTGGTGACGCGCAAGCCGCTGTTCGAGCGCGTGGCGGAGCAGACCGTGAGCTGGATCCGCCGCGAGATGCAATCGCCTGCCGGTGCCTACTATTCCACCCTGGACGCGGACTCGGAGCACGAGGAAGGAAAGTACTACGTCTGGACACCGGACGAGGTTCGCGCCGTTCTCACAGCGGAAGAGTACGCGGTGATGGCACCGCACTACGGCCTCGACCGCCCCGCGAATTTCGAAGGCCGGTACTGGCACCTGCGCGTCAGCCGACCGCTCCTGGAGGTGGCTGCGAGCACGGGCAGGCCATTGGCGGAGTGTGAGCGCCTGCTCACGAGCGCTCGGACGAAGCTCTTCCAGGTGCGCGAGCAGCGTGTCCGCCCCGGCCGCGACGAAAAGATCCTCACCAGCTGGAACGGGCTGATGATCGCGGGAATGGCCCGCGCCGCCCGCGTCTTCGGCCGCGACGACTGGCTCGAATCGGCCGTGGCGGCGCTCGATTTCCTGCGCGGGCGGATGTGGTCCGGAGGTCGCCTGCTCGCCACCAGCAAGGACGGCCGGGCGCATTTGAACGCGTATCTCGATGACTACGCGTTCCTGCTCGCAGGGGTGCTCGAATTGCTGGAGACGCGCTGGCGGTCCGACGATCTCGCATTCGCCTGCCGGTTGGCGGATGCGCTGCTGGACAAGTTCGAGGACGCGCAAACCGGCGGATTCGCCTTCACCAGCCGCGATCACGAAGCGCTCATCATGCGCCCGAAGCCAGGCCACGATAACGCCACCCCGTCGGGCAACGGGGTCGCGGCCTTCGCGCTGCAGCGGCTCGGGCACCTCGTCGGCGAGTCGCGCTACCTTGCCGCCAGCGAGCGGACGCTGCGGCTGTTCCAAAGCGGGTTCGAGCGCCAACCGACGGCATACTCGTCGCTGCTGACCGCACTCGACGAGCAACTGGCGCCGCCGCGCATCGTGGTGCTGCGCGGTGCCCGGAGCGAGGTCGAGGCGTGGCGGCGGGCGTTGGCGCGGATCTATCGGCCCGCCACGCTCGTCTTCGCGATACCCGCCGACGCGACCGCTCTGCCGCAGGTGCTGGCAAAGCCGGTCGCCGGCGCAGGCGTCGCCGCCTGGGTCTGCGAGGGCGCGAGCTGCGGGCCGCCGATCGCCACGCTGAGCGATCTCGAGCGGCTCATCGATCGGGCGGCGGCGACGCCGGACTGACATGCTCCTGGTGCGGCACTGCGAGACGGTTATTGCGGGACCTTGCGCGGCGGCTGGGCTACAATCGGTGCGCTCGCCAACAAACAGTGAGGGGAAACGCATGAACTCAGTTCGGATCGGAGCCTTGCTCGCCGCAGGCTTGTTCGTGACGGGCACTGCGATGGCCGCCGACGCCAATATGGAGCTTGCGCAGAAGAGCGGCTGTCTCGCCTGTCATGCAGTCGACAAGAAGGTGGTCGGTCCCAGCTACAAGGAGATCGCGGCCAAGTACAAGGGTGACAAGGCGGCCGAGGCAACTCTGGTGCAGAAGGTCCTCAAAGGCGGCAGCGGCGCGTGGGGGCAGATTCCCATGCCGCCCAACAACGTCAGCGAAGCGCAGGCGCAACAGTTGGTGAAGTGGGTCCTCGCGCACTAGCGGGATCTTGCGAAGCAAGAAAAAAGGCCGGCTTCCCGCCGGCTTTATTCTTGGACGAACTGCCGGTACTCACTACCCCGCCGCGAACGCCACGATCGACACCACCGGGACCGGCAGGGCCGCCAGGCGCGACCGACCGGCGAGCCCTTCGAGCTCGATCACGAACGCCGTGGCGGCGACCCGTGCTCCCGCCATTGCGATCAGATTGCAGGCGGCGAGTGCCGTGCCGCCGGTGGCGAGCAGATCATCCACCAACAGCACGCGCTCACCCGGATCGAGCGCGTCTGCGTGCATCTCCACGCGATCCGTGCCGTACTCGAGCTCGTAGTCGTGACCGAAGTTCTCGGCCGGCAGTTTGCCCGCCTTCCGGATCGGCACGAACCCGCGACCGAGACACTGCGCGAGCGCCGCGCCGACGATGAACCCGCGCGATTCGATGCCGAGGATGCGGGCAAAGTCGTAAGGCGCAACCGCTTCCGCCAGAGCGTCGATGCAGGCGCGAAAACCCGCCGGATCGCGCAGCAGTGTGGTGATGTCCCGGAACAGGATCCCTGGCTTAGGGAAGTTCGGTACGGTCCGTATCAGGGCCTCGAGGTCGGCGCGGCGGGGCGTCATGCAGGCACGATAGGCCATCCGGCGCATGCCGCGCAACCCGCGGACGCGAGTGCCGGGCGGGGGCGGACGCGTCAAGCGCCGGCGACGCGACGCCGCAGCAGCTTGAGCTTGCCGAGGATGTTCTGGCCGACGCTCGATTCGCACACCGCCGCAGGCGGTGGTTCGGTCCGCTGGCGGCGCGCCAGCGCGGGGGTCTGGCGCAGCGTGCGATGGCGTGCCATGGCCGATTCGATGTGCGCCTTGAGCACCTTGGGATCGAACGGCTTGTTGAGCAGGCGGTGAATCTGGGCCTGGTTGATGAGCTCGACGAGCAGCTCGGAGTCCGATGCAGCGGTGGCAACGACCGCCAGCATCTGCGGCTGCTCCTGTTTGAGCAGCTTGAGCATGGTCGTGACCTGGGCCTGGTGGCCGTCGATGTCCGCCAGCAGGACCGCGACGTCCTCGTTCAGCATGAGGTCCAGCGCGTTGTCCGCGCTCGGCGCGTACAGCACTTTGTGCCGGCGGCCGAAGAGCTCGCGTACGGCGCGGATCAGAGCCGGCTCGCGTTCCACCACGAGCAGCGTCCCGTCGACCTCGAGCACGGGCGCGGGGTCGCTACGCAGGTCGCGCAGCGCACCGGCCAGGGTCACGGCTTCCCTGAGGATCGCGGCGAGCTCCTGGTTGTCCCAGGGTTTGCTCACGAAGCGATAGATCTCGCCGTCGTTGATCGAACCGACCATGGCGGCGAGATCGGAATATCCGGTGAGCAGCAGGCGCACGGTCTCGGGTGCGGTGTCGCGCACCCGGCGCAGCAGCTCCACGCCGGTCATCTTCGGCATCCGCTGGTCGCTCACGACGACGTCGAAGGTGCCACCCTGCAAGGCCTCGAGCGCCTGCTCGCCGTCCGCTGCGGTGGTCACCTCGTACTCCGGTCGGGCGAGCGACCGGAGCGCATTCAAGATGCGTTCGTCGTCGTCGACGAAGAGCACGCGCGGCCGGCGAGGCTCGGGCGCGGGTGCCGCGGACGCCGGCTCCGGGGTGAGGGAAGCCGTCGCCGGCGGCTCGATACCGGCAACATGCGGCGCAGCCGACAGCCTCGGCAGGGATGGCTGTGTCGGCAGGTCTGCCGTCGACGCCGCCGCGCCGGCCGGGGCGAGTGCTACGTCGAGCGTCTGGCGCAGTCGATCGGCGAGTTCCCGCGCGCTCTGGAACCGGTCTTCGGGCCGCTTCGCGAGCATGATGCGCATGACGCGGTCGAGGTCGCGCGGCAGGTCGGGGTTGAGCCGCGAGGGGTCGACGGGCATGAAGTCGATGACCTGCTGCATCACCTCCATCGGCGTGCCCGCGAAGGGGCGCCGACCCGTGAGCAGCTGGTAGCAGATGATGCCCACCGCATACAGATCGGCGCGCTGATCGATGGGGCCACCCAACACCTGCTCGGGTGACATGTAGTAGGGCGTCCCGACCACTTCCCCGACTTCGGTGAACTGGTTGGCATCGACGCGGGCGATGCCGAAGTCGCTGACCTTGATGCGGCCATCCTCGTTGATGAGGATGTTGGCGGGCTTGAGATCCCGATGCACGACGCCCTGGGCATGGGAGTAGCCGATCGCATCGAGCAGCTGACTCAGGATTTGCCATGCCTCGGCGAGGTCGTACTGGGTCTCGTGGGAAAGGTGTTCGTGCAGGGACTTGCCGCGCACGTACTCCATCACGATGTAGGCAACCTCGTCGTCCTCGCCGTAATCGTACACGGCGACGATGCCGGGATGCAGCAGGCGACCGGCCGCCTGCGCCTCGTTGCGGAAGCGCACCATTCCCATGCGCTGGGCGGCGGCGTCGAGGCGCGCCTTCTCGATGGTCTTGATCGCGACGAGCCTCCGGATGAAGGGGTCGAGAGCCTGGTACACGACGCCCATCCCACCCTGACCCAGTACGCCCTGGATCTCGTACTTGCCGATGTGGGTGCGCGGGTGCACGGAGGTGGTCCTTCAGGCCGCGAGCTCGACCGGCGCGCGCAAAGCGACCGGCAGTACCACGGTAAAGCGGGTTCCGGTGCCGAGCGTCGAGGCGACCTCAATGCGACCGCCGTGCTGCTCGGCGATCTTGTAGGCGATGGACAGACCGAGACCGGTGCCGTTGCCGATCTCCTTGGTGGTGAAGAACGGGTCGAAGATCCTTGGCAGCACCTCGGGTTCGATGCCGATGCCGTTGTCCTCGACATCGACCGCGACGCAATCCGTGCCCTCCCGCCGCGAGCGCAGCGTCAGGCGGGCGCCCTCGTGGGTGGTGGCGTGTGCGGCATTGGTGATGAGGTTCAGGAAGATCTGGTTCACTTGCGAGGGCGAACAGCGGATCGCGGGCAGGTCCGCCAATTCGCGCCGCACTTCGATCGACTTGAGCAGGTGGCGCGCCAGCGCGAGGCTGCTGTCGATGCCTTCGTTCACGTCGTAGGCGCTGACCTGGCTGCGGTCGAGGCGGCTGAAGTTGCGCAGGTTGCCGACCAGCCCCGCGATCTGCTCGATGCCGTGCAGGCCGTCTCGCGCCAGGGCGCACAGGTCCTCCACGGCCTGTCCCCGGCGCAGGCGGGATATCTCTTCCGCCGCGCGCGCAAACTGCTGCCCGAGCGCTTCCTCGCTTTCCGTACCCTGCTCGAGCATCCGGATCAGGCCGTCTGCCGCGGCTAGCGCACCGGTGACCTCCGGCAGGCGGTCGGCCACCGCACCAAGGCTGTTCTTCACGTAGGCAAGCGGGGTGTTGATCTCATGCACCACCCCCGCCACCATCTGGCCGAGCGAGGACATCTTCGCGGACTGGACGAGCTGCGCCTCCGACTCCTTCAGGCTCGCGAGCGCGGCCGTGAGCTCACGGGTACGCTCCGCCGCCCGCTGCTCGAGGGTCTCGTTGGCGCGTGTCAGCGCCCGGTTCATGTCGGCGATCGTGCGGTAACTGCAGGACAGGCGCACGCCGAGATAGGCAAGCAGGACGAGCAGCGCCCCGGCGTAGGACACGAGATAGACGCGGTACAGGTCTTTTTTCTGGGTTGCAAGGGCGAAATGCTGCTCCACGGTTTCGGCGAATGAATCGAGGCGTGCGCTGGCGGTGGCGAGCGTCAGATCGTGCACCCGCGCCGCCTCCTCCGCCCGGTGCGCGAGAAAGGCCCGGACCGTCGGCGCGAGCTGTTTCCGGGCACCGGCGGAGAGGGCGCTCGAGCGCTTCTCGATCTTGGCAATCTCGGCATACAGCCGGTGCAGCGCGCTTTCGGTCGGTGCCGCGTCGAAGGCGGCCAACTCGCGCGTGAACCGGTCCGCGACCGCCTGATCCACCTCTTCCGCTGCCAAGGCCGCGAGCGACGAGGCAAGAGCCATCTGGGCAGCGGCGGCTGCGGTATCGTAGCGGTGCAGGAGCGCGGTCTTCTCCGCGAGCGCGGTCTCAACCGGCATGAACAGGGCGGCGAGCGTGGGGTTGGCGTCATCGCCAAGCTCGGATGCGAGTGCCCGTCGCATGCGGTCGACGTCGCCGACCGGCCAGCCGAGCGCAGGCACCGCTCGCTGCGCCGCGCTCTGACGGCGGAGTATCTCGCTGTCCCAGTGGTTGTGGATGTCCGTCAGACGCCTCAGCAACGCCGCGATCCGGGTCTGGCGGCCTGGGTCGTCACCCTCGGTCTGGACGTACAGGAAGGCGAGCGCGCCGACCAGAAGCGCGGCCGTCCCAGCGATGAGCACGCCCCGCACGAATTGCACTGGCTTGGCATTCCACATGGGCTCGAGAAGTTTGCTTCGGCCCGCTTGAGCACTACGGAGGATGAGCGGAGAACGCAAGGTCCGTGCCGCTTTCGGCGGCGCGCTTACACAGTGCGACGGTGTGAAGTCGCACTGCGGCCGAGGGCGCCGTCACTCGCCGATGATCTTCACCAGGACGCGCTTGCGGCGGCGGCCGTCGAACTCACCGTAGAAGATCTGCTCCCACGGGCCGAAGTCGAGCTCGCCATCGGTGATGGCGACGACCACCTCCCGGCCCATCACCTGGCGCTTCATGTGCGCGTCCGCGTTGTCCTCGCCGGTATCGTTGTGGCGATAGGAATCGACCGGTTCGTGCGGGGCGAGTTGTTCCAGCCACTGGCGGTAGTCGTGGTGCAGACCGGGCTCGTCGTCGTTGATGAACACGGAAGCGGTGATGTGCATCGCGTTCACCAGCGCGAGCCCCTCGCGCACCCCGCTCGCTTGCAGGCACTCCCGGACCTCGCCCGTGATGTTGACGAAAGCGACCCGGGTCGGAGCGTTGAACCAGAGTTCCTTGCGATAGCTCTTCATGGCGGTCCTCCTTGCGTTGCGTTCACTCGCCGAGGTAGGCGGTCTGCACCTGCGGGTTGGCGAGCAGACAGTCGCAGCGATCGGCAAGCGCGATGGCGCCGCTTTCCATCACGTAGCCGCGATCGCTCACCTGCAGGGCGAGCTTGGCATTCTGCTCGACCAGCATCAGCGTCACGCCCTCGCGGGCGATCGACCGGATCACCTCGAAAATCTTCTGCACCATGATCGGCGCCAGACCCATGCTCGGCTCGTCGAGTAGCAGAAGCTTAGGCCGGCTCATGAGCGCGCGGCCGATCGCGAGCATCTGCTGCTCGCCGCCGGAAAGGGTGCCGGCCAGTTGCCGGCGCCGCTCGGCCAGGCGCGGAAAGAGGCCGTAGATCCGCTCGCGGTCCGCGCCGATGGCGGCGTCCGTCCGGCAATAGGCGCCGATGTCTAGATTCTCCTCGACCTTGAGGCGGCCGAAGATGCCTCGTCCTTCGGGCACCATCGCAACGCCCTGCCGGACCAGTTCGTGCGCCGCGCGCCCGGTGATGGGCTTGCCTTCGTAGTGCACGTAGCCGCCGGCGGCGTGGACGAGTCCGGTGATAGCCTTCAGGGTCGTGGTCTTCCCCGCGCCGTTGGCGCCGATGAGCGCCACCACTTCGCCGGCGTTCACGTCGAGGTCCACGCCTTTCACGGCGTTGATGCCGCCGTAGGCGACCCGCAGGTGACGTACCTCGAGCATGGGCTTCAAGCGATCTCGCCCCCCAGATAGGCTTCGACGACTGCCGGATCGCGCTGCACCTGGGCGGGCGCGCCTTCCGCGATCTTCTTGCCGTAGTCGAGCACCGCCACCCGGTCGCACAGACCCATGACCAGCTTCACGTCGTGCTCGATCAGCAGGATGGTCGTGCCATCGCTGCGGATGCGCTCCATCAGGCCGCGCAGCGCCGCGGTCTCGGTTGCATTCATCCCGGCGGCAGGCTCGTCGAGGGCCAACAGGCGCGGCTCGGTGGCGAGCGCTCGCGCGATCTCGAGGCGGCGCTGATCGCCGTAGGAGAGATTCTTCGCGAGGGCGTGAGCGTGCCGCACGATGCCGACGTAGTCGAGCAGTTCCTTGGCGCGTCGGGCGATCGCCGACTCCTCGGCGCGGGTGGCCGCGTTACGGGTGACTGCGCCCCACACGCCGGCGCGCGTGCGCACGTGTCGGCCTACCATCGCGTTCTCGATGGCGGTCATGTTGGCGAACAGCCGGATGTTCTGGAACGTGCGCGCGATGCCGGCGGTGGCGACGGCGTGCGGCTCCAAGCCGGCGATCGGCACACCGTCGAACACGATCTCGCCGTCATTGGGCGCGTACAGCCCCGTGAGCACGTTGAAGAAGGTGGTCTTGCCGGCCCCGTTGGGCCCGATGAGACCGTAGATCGAATGCCGCTCGATCGCGATCGAGACATCGGAGAGGGCCTGCAGGCCCCCGAAGCGCTTGCCGACGCCCCGGGCCTCGAGCAGCGCGCTCACTCGGCGAACTCGCGCTTGCGCACGCGCGACGGCCACAGTCCGGCCGGCCGAAAGAGCATCATCAGGACGAGCGCCAGTCCGAACAGCAGCATGCGCAGATCCGAAGGGTCGATCAGGACCCGCCCGAACCATGCCTGCTGCAGCGGGCCGACATAGCGCAGCGCCTCCGGCAGCGCCGTGAGCAGGATCGCGCCGAGCACGACGCCGGGCACGTGACCCATGCCGCCCAGCACGACCATGCACAGGATCATGATGGAATCGAGCAGCGCGAAGCTCTCGGGGCTGACGAATCCCTGGAAGGCCGCGAACAGCCCGCCGGAGACGCCGCCAAAGCTCGCACCCATGGCGAAGGCGAGCAGCTTCACATTGCGCGTGTGGATGCCCATCGCCTTGGCGGCGATCTCGTCCTCGCGGATCGCGATCCACGCGCGCCCGATGCGGGAATCCTCGAGGCGCAGCGAGACGACGATCGCGAGCACCACGCAGGCGAGGAACACGTAGTAGTAGCTGTGCACGGGCGCGAACGTCAGGCCCGCAAGCGTGTGCTGCTGGCTCAAGGAAAAGTCACCGAACCGGATCGGCTCGATCAGCGTGATGCCGAGCGGTCCGTTGGTGATGTTCACGGGGCGGTTCAGGTTGTTCAGGAAGATACGGATGATCTCGCCGAAGCCTAGCGTCACGATGGCGAGGTAGTCGCCGCGCAGTCGCAGCGTCGGCGCACCGAGCAGGACCCCGAACAGGCAGGCGAGCGCGGCGCCCATCGGCAGCAGCAGGAAGAACGGCCAATGGAGGCCGAAATGGGGCGAGGCGAGCAGCGCGTAGAGATAGGCGCCGACCGCGAAGAACGCGACATAACCCAGATCGAGCAAACCCGCGAAGCCGACCACGATGTTAAGACCGAGTGCGAGCAGGACGAAGAGCAGGGCGATGTCGATGATGCGCACCCAGGCGCGGCCGAGCAGCGGCTCGACCACGAACGGCAGCACCAGCAGGACGACCGCGAGCGCGGCGTAGCCGAAGAGGCGTGCGGCGAGGGAAGCGTTCTTGAGTCCGGACACAACACTTCCGCCCGGGTCAGGCCCGTTCCGCCGAGGGTTGGCCCATGAGGCCGGACGGCCGGAAGATCAGGACCAGGACCAGCACCAGGAAGGCGAAGACATCGCGATAGTTGCTGCCGAATACACCCCCGGTGAGATCCCCGATGTAGCCGGAGGCCAGGCTCTCGATCACGCCGAGCAGCAGTCCACCGAGCATGGCGCCGGTGACGTTGCCGATACCTCCCAGGACAGCCGCGGTGAACGCCTTCAATCCCAGGATGAAGCCCATGTAGTAATGGCCGATGCCGTAGTAGAGCACCACCATCAGGCCGGCCACCGCAGCCAGCCCGGAGCCGATAACGAAGGTGAGCGAGATGATGAAGTTGATGTTGATACCCATCAGACCGGCGACGTCGGGATTCTGCTCGGTCGCGCGCATGGCCGCGCCCATGCGGGTGCGCGTGACGAACCAGTAGAGACCGCCCATCACGGTACAAGCGAGGAGGAAGATCACGGCCTGCAGGTCGGTCAGGTGGGCCCCGCCGATGGTAAGTTGCGTGGTCTTGAAGAGCGGCGGCAGGGAGATGTACTGCTTGCCCCAGATCAGCGCGGCCGTGTACTGGATCAGGATCGACACGCCGATCGCGGTGATCAGGGGCGCGAGTCGCGGCGCTCGCCGCAGGGGTCGATAGGCGATGCGCTCGATCGACATCCCGAGCGTGACGCAGATCGCGATCGAGGCGGTCAGCGCCAGCAGCAGGATCACGGGCGCCGGGATGCCGCTCGCCGCCAGCGGATGGAAGATGGCGAGCGCCACCATCGCGCCGATCATGACGATGTCGCCGTGCGCGAAGTTGATGAGGCCGAGGATGCCGTACACCATCGTGTACCCGAGAGCGACCAGGGCGTAGATGCTGCCCAGCACCAGCCCGTTGATGATCTGCTGCAGGAAGATGTCCAAAAGGGGCTCAAAGTGCGTGCGGCACCCTCGGGTGCCGCACGTGTTCGGGTAGACGCAGGCGGGTTACTTGTAGCCGGCGTCGGTGGCGCCCAGGGGCTGCTCGGCGGGCGCGGCGGCGACCTTCGGCGGACCGCCAGGGATCACCGTCTCCAGTGGCGCCCAGGTGCCGTCCTTCACCACGTAGACCGTGATCGGACCGTTCTTGAGATCGCCCTTGTCGTCGAACTCGATCGGGCCGATCACGCCTTCGAGCTTGGTCTTGCCGACTTCGGGCAGGTACTTCGCGGGATCGGCCGAGCCGGCACGCTTCATGGAGTCGACGAACACGAACACCGCGTCATAGCCCATCGGCGCGAAGAGCTCGACGTTCTGACCGAACTTCGCCTTGTACTTCTCCATGAACTTCTCGCCGCCCGGCATCTTTTCCTTGGGCAGGCCCGGCATCGAGGCCATCTGACCTTCGGCGGCATCGCCGGCGAGCTTGACGAAGTTCGGGGTCTGGATGCCGTCGCCGCCAATCAGCTTCGCGCTGATGCCGAGCGAGGCCATTTGCTTCGCCATCGGCCCGGCCTGCGGATCGATGCCGCCGAACATGATGAGATCCGGCTTGGTGCCCTTGATCTTGGTCAGGATCGCCGTGAAATCCGTGTCCTTGTCGGTGGTGTGCTCGCGCGCGACCACATTCGCACCGAGGGACTTGGCGGTCTTCTCGAAGGCGTCGGCGAGGCCTTGGCCGTAGGCAGTGCTGTCGTCGATCACCGCGATGTTCTTCGCGCCGAGTTTCTCGACCGCGAACCGGGCCAGCGTGGGGCCTTGCTGATCGTCGTGCGCCACCACGCGGAAGGTGGTCTTGAAACCCTGCTGCGTGTACTTGGGATTGGTCGATGACGGCGAGATCTGGGGAATGCCGGCATCCGAGTAGATCTTCGAGGCGGGAATGGACGCACCCGAATTGAAGTGCCCGACCACACCCGCGACCTTCGCGTCGGCGAGTTTCTGGGCCACCGTGGTGGCCTTCGTCGGGTTCGCTTCGTCGTCCTCCGCGACGAGCACGAACTCGATCTTGTTGCCGCCGATGACGATGCCTTGCGCGTTCAAATCTTCGACCGCGAGTTGCACCCCGTTCTTGATGTCGTTGCCGATATGGGCCTGCGGTCCGGTCAACGGCGAGGCCACGCCGATCTTCACGACCGTGGCGGCAGCTGCTGATTTGGCGGCATCCGCCTTGGGCGCCGGTGCCTCTTCCTTCTTGCCGCAAGCGGCAACAGCGATGCAAAGAGCGAGGCCGAAACCGGCCGCGATGTGTTTCGTGATCATGAATGCTCCGAAGGTGACGGGGGGAAAGCCGGGTGCGCGCGAATGAAACGAGCGCAGACTTTAGCCCCAGATTTCAACGCGTGTCAATTTGACACAAGATTCAGCGGCTTAAGTAGAAGGAGGGGAGCCTGCCCAGGGGTGCCGGAAGAGCGGGCGGGGAGAAAAAAACGGCGCCCGGGAGAGGCGCCGAATATCACGAGAGGGAGACTCCTGTAACCCCGCACACCAAGCCCTCCGGGCGGCATCGACCGGACTGCGAGCCGCGCCAGCAACCTGGAGTGCGGTATACCCACAATACCCAAACAGGTAAGGTTGCTCCAATCACCGTTCATGATCATTGTCATAAGCTTCTACTGATGTGGGAACGGGTTCCGGTACGAATGAGCTCGTCAAACCCAGTCGCGCGCCACGAGGAAGTCGGTGTAGAGGCTCGCCTCCGGCGTGCCGGGCTGCGGACGCCAGTCGTAGCGCCACTTCACCAGCGGCGGTAGCGACAGCAGAATGGATTCCGTGCGCCCGCCGGACTGCAGCCCGAAGAGCGTACCGCGGTCATAGACGAGATTGAACTCGACATAGCGTCCGCGCCGGTACGCCTGGAAGTCGCGCTCGCGCTCGCCGTAGGGGAGGTGCCGGCGGCGCTCCACGATCGGCAGATAGGCGGAGAGAAAATGATCGCCGACGCTGCGGGTGAGCGCGAAGCAGGTGTCGAAGTCGGGCGTGGCGAGATCGTCGTAGAAGATGCCGCCGATGCCGCGCGGCTCGCCGCGGTGCCGCAGATAGAAGTACTCGTCGCACCATTTCTTGAAGCGCGGGTGGACCTCGGGGCCGAATGGCGCGAGCGCGTCGCGGCAGGTGCGGTGGAAATGGATCGCGTCGTCCTCGAACGGATAGTAGGGTGTCAAGTCCATGCCGCCGCCGAACCACCACAGCGGGGCCGCATCCGGGCGCAGCGCCGAGAACATGCGCACGTTGAGGTGCACGGTCGGGACGTAGGGGTTGCGCGGATGCAGCACCAGCGAGACACCCATCGCCTGGTAGGAGCGCCCCGCGAGCTCCGGGCGCGCCGCACTGGCCGATGGCGGCAGCCGGTCGCCGTGCACGTGGGAAAATAGCACGCCGGCGCGCTCGAAGAGACTCCCCTCTTCCACCGTCGCGCTCACGCCGCCTCCGCCTTCCGGCCGCTGCCAGCGGTCGTGACGGAACGCGCTGCCGTCGGCTTGCGACAGCGCCGACACGATCCGCTCCTGCAGTCCTGTGAGGAACTCCTTGACGGCCCGTGTATCCACGTCCCGGCGCCCGCGCTCCCGCGTCAGGCGGTGCGCTTCAACGCGCGATGGCCGATGTCGCGGCGCATCTGACAGCCATCGAACGCGATCTGCTGCGCGACTTGATAGGCCCGGCGCTGCGCCATGCGCACGCTGTCGCCGAGCGCGGTGACGGTGAGCACGCGCCCGCCGGTCGTCACCACCGTGTCGTCGCGCAAGGCGGTCGCCGCGTGGAAGACGTGGAAATCTTCCTCCGCCTTCGGCAGGCCGTCGATGACATCGCCCGTCCGTGGCGCGTCCGGATAACCCGCCGCCGCGAGCACGACGCCCAGCGCGGTGCGCCGATCCCATTCCGCGTCGACCCGGTCCAGCGTGCCGTTGACGCCGTGCTCGAGCAGGCTGAAGAAGTCGCCCTTCAAGCGCATCAAGATGGGCTGGGTCTCCGGATCGCCGAGCCGGCAGTTGAACTCCAGGACCTTGACGCCGCCGTCGGCACCGATCATGAGGCCGGCGTAGAGGAACCCGGTGTAGGGTGTCCCGTCGCGCTCGAGTCCGGCCACGGCTGGATGGATCACGTCGCGCATGATGCGCGCGTACACCGTCGGCGTCACGACCGGCGCCGGAGAGTACGCGCCCATGCCGCCGGTGTTGGGTCCGTGATCGTCGTCCAGCAGGCGCTTGTGGTCCTGGCTGGTCGCAAGTGGCAGCACGTTCCTGCCGTCCACCATCACGATGAAACTCGCCTCGTCGCCTGCCAGGCACTCTTCGATTACGATGCGCCGACCGGCTTCCCCGAGCTTGCTCTGCACCAGCATCTGCTCGACGGCGGCGTGCGCTTCGGGCAGGCCGGTCGCGACCACCACGCCCTTGCCTGCCGCCAGACCGTCGGCCTTGATCACGATCGGAGCGCCGCAGCGGTCGACGTAGGCGTGGGCCGCGGCAGCATCCGTGAAGCTTTCGTAGGCGGCCGTCGGCAGGCCGTGGCGCTGCATGAACGCCTTCGCGTATTGCTTGGACGTCTCCAGCTGCGCGGCCGCCTGGGTCGGTCCGAAGATGCGCAGATCCGCAGCCCGGAACGCATCGACGATGCCCTCCGCGAGCGGCACCTCCGGTCCGACCACCGTGACCGCTATCCGCTCGCGCTGCGCGAACTTCACGAGCAGCGGAATCGAGGCGAGTGGAACGTTGTCGACGCCTTTCTCGAGCGCCGTCCCGGCGTTGCCGGGCGCCACGAAGACGCGTGATACCCGCGGCGAGGCGGCCAGTTTCCAGGCGATCGCGTGCTCGCGACCGCCGCCACCGATGACAAGGGCCTTCACGATCAGTGGCGGAAGTGGCGCAAGCCGGTGAATACCATCGCCATACCGTGCTCGTCCGCGGCGGCGATCACCTCCTCGTCGCGCAGGCTCCCGCCCGGCTGGATGATGGCGGTCGCGCCGGACTCGGCGATCACATCGATGCCGTCGCGGAACGGAAAGAACGCATCCGAGGCGACGACCGACCCGGTCAGCGAGAGACCGGCGTTGCGCGCCTTGATCGAGGCGATACGCGCGCTGTCGACCCGGCTCATCTGCCCGGCACCGACGCCGACGGTCTGGCCGTCGAGGGCGAAGAGGATCGCGTTCGATTTCACGAACTTCGCCACGCGCCAGGCGAAGCACAGGTCGGAGAGCTGCGCGTCGCTCGGCGCCTTGCGCGAGACCACCTTCAGGTCGCCGCTGGAGACGTTCGCCGCATCCGGCGTCTGCACCAGCAGTCCGCCACCGACGCGCTTGAAGTCGTAACGATTTCCGCCGCCGCCGAGCGGCAGTTCCAGGACACGGATGTTCGTCTTCGCGGCCAGCACCGCGCGTGCCGCCGTCTCCACCTGGGGTGCGATCACCACCTCCACGAACTGCTGCGCGACGGCCTTGGCCGTGGCGGTGTCGAGCGCGCGGTTGAAGGCGATGATGCCGCCGAACGCGGAAGTCGGATCGGTGCTGAAAGCGCGGCGGTAGGCGGTGAGCAGGTGCTCGCCGATCGCGGCGCCGCAGGGATTGGCGTGCTTGACGATGACGCAGGCCGGCTCGTCAAAGGTCTTCACGCACTCCCACGCCGCGTCGGCATCCGCGATGTTGTTGTAAGAGAGCTCCTTGCCCTGGATCTGCGTGTAGCCCGCGAGCGCGCCCGCCACCGGCAGGAGGTCGCGGTAGAACGCCGCGTCCTGATGCGGGTTCTCGCCGTAACGCAGGTCCTGCACTTTCTCGAACTGCAGGTTGAGCCGGCTCGGGAAGCGCGCACGGTGGCCGTCCGGTTCGAGCGCGGTGAGGTAGTTGCTGATCGCCCCATCGTACGCGGCAGTGTGCGAGAAGGCCTTCCTGGCGAGTCCGAACCGCGTGGCGTGGCTCAACGTGCCACCGCTCGCGGTGAGCTCGGCCGCCAGCGCGGCATAGTCGCCCGGGTCCGTCACGACCGCCACGTGCGCGTGGTTCTTGGCCGCGGAGCGCACCATCGCGGGACCGCCGATATCGATGTTCTCGATCGCCTCGTCGAGCGTGCAGCCCTCGTTCGCCACGGTGGCGCCGAAGGGATACAGATTGACGACCACGAGATCGATCGGCGGTATGTCGTGCGCATTCAGCGACTCGACGTGGGCGGGCAGGTCGCGGCGCGCGAGAATGCCGCCGTGGACGCGCGGGTGCAGGGTCTTGACGCGTCCGTCGAGCATTTCGGGAAAGCCGGTGTAGTCCGACACCTCGGTCACCGGAACGCCGCCCTCGCGCAGCCGCACGGCGGTGCCGCCGGTGGACAGCAGGGTGATGCCGAGGCCGTGCAGGACCTTGGCGAAATCGACCAGCCCGGTCTTGTCGGAGACGCTTAAGAGCGCTTGCTTGATGGTGTTCATGGTTGGTTGATGCAATGCGTTGAGCGCACCGGTGCGCCGCGTGATGGCGGCGCCGGCTACTTGAATCCGTGCTGCTTCATCTTCTTGCGCAGCGTGTTGCGGTTAAGACCGAGCATTTCCGCGGCGCGCGTCTGGTTGCCTTCGGCCTTGTCCAGCACCACTTCGAGCAGCGGCCTTTCCACGCAGCCGATCACCATTTCGTAGATCGCGCTCGGCTCTTCGCCATCCAGATCGCGGAAGTAACCGTCGATGGCGCGCCGGATGCAGCGCTCGATATCGTTCTCTTTCATCATGCCGCCAGCGCTTCGGGACCGCGGTGCCAAGCGCCACGGTCGGCAAGTCGGGCGAGGAAGTCGTCGATCCCCGCCAACTGCGCGGCGGCGGTTTCGAGTGCGTTGAACCGCGCGCGGAAGCCTTCCGCTCCAGCCAGCGTTCGGGTGTACCAGCCGACGTGCTTGCGGGCGATGCGAACGCCCGGGCCTTCGCCATACATGCCGTAGAGTTCGCCGAGATGGCCACGCAGCACATCGCGAATTTCGCGCGGCGCGGGTGGCGGCGCCCGGTGGCCATGGTCCAGAAAGTGGAGAATCTCGCGGAAGATCCAGGGCCGCCCCTGGGCCGCGCGCCCGATCATCACCGCGTCGGCCTGCGTGCGGTCGAGCACGGCCTTCGCGGCTTCCGGAGAGTCGATGTCGCCGTTCGCAATGACCGGAATGCGGACCGCCGCCTTGACCGCCGCAATCGTATCGTACTCGGCGCCGCCGGCGAAGCCGCAGGCGCGGGTACGACCGTGCAGCGCGAGCGCCTGCACACCGGCGTCCTCGGCGATCCTTGCCACGCGCACGGCGTTGCGGTTCGCGGGATCGGGTCCGGTGCGAAACTTGAGCGTAACCGGCACGTCCACTGCGCCGACCACGTGCGCGAGGATGCGGGCCACCAGTTGTTCGTCATCGAGCAGAGCCGAACCCGCCCGCACGTTGCAGACCTTCTTCGCCGGACAGCCCATGTTGATGTCGATGATCTGCGCACCGGCCTCGACGTTCGAGCGGGCGGCCGCCGCGAGATCCTGCGGCTCGCCGCCGACGATCTGCACCGAAATCGGGCCCGGTTCTCCGGCGTGGTCCAGCCGCCGGCGTGTCTTCGCGGAGCCCTGCAACCCGGGCTTCGCGCTCACCATCTCCGAGACGGCGAGACCGGCGCCGAAGGCACGGCACAGGCGCCGGAACGCGCGATCCGTGACACCCGCCATGGGCGCGACCACGAGCCCGCCAGGAACGGCATAGCGGCCAATCTGCATACCGGGTCTGAAGTGTTTGGAAGTTTGCGGAAGAGACGCAAATTGTAATCACATTGCGCGGCGAAAACATAGCGCGCTGCTGAAAGTTCCAGCAAGACAGCGGCGTCGAGAAGAAAAGAGGCGATGTGTTCCGACGCCGCGCGGCGTTACGCACCGAACATCATGCGCCGCATGAGAAAGCGCTTTGGCGCTCCTGATAAATCGAGCATCGTCAGGCCGAGCCCGCGTGCCGTGCGCAGCCAGTGGCGGTCGTTCGAGAAAAGACGCACGAGCGCATCCGTGAACAGGATGCCCGAGGCACGATCGCGGGCGCGTTCGCGACGATAGCGCGCAAGCATGCCGCGGCTGCCGAGGTCGGTGCGCGGCGTCTCGCGCGCGATGCGTGCGAGCGTCCACGCATCGCGCAGTCCGAGATTGAACCCCTGACCTGCCACCGGATGCAGCGTCTGGGCCGCGTTCCCGATCAGCGCAAGGCGCTCACCCGCAACCGACTCGGCGTAGCGCAGCGCAAGCGGAAAACGCTCGCGCGCAGTGCAATCGGCGAGCCTCGCCGCGCGCTCGCCGAAGGTCCTTGTCAAGTGCGCGAGGAATGCCGCGTCCGATGCGAGGCACAGCGTCTCGGCTTCCGTCTGCGACAGCGTGAGCACGATGGAGTACCCGTCGTCGGCCGGCAGCAATGCCGCGGGTCCGGACGGCGTGAAGCGTTCATACGCACGCCGGCCATGACCGTTGGCGGCACGCGCCCAGGCCACGACTGCCCACTGACGATAGTCGCGCACGAGCGGGGCGAAGGGCGCGCCTTTCGCGGCGAGTGAACGCCCGCCGTCGGCGAGCGCGACGAGCGGCGTCGAGGTCAGGTGTGACCCATCGCCGCACTCGCAGGTGACCACGGCGAACTCGCGCAGGGATTTCACGTCGGTGACGCTGACGCCATGCGCGTACGATGCGCAAGCGCGGGCGGCTTCGGCAAGCACTCGCGAGAGGTCTCGATAGCGCACCACATGGCCGAGCGCCGGCAGACCGACCTCCGTTGCGTCGAGTTCGGTGCAGCCGAAGCCTGAGCGCTGGCTCACCTCGATCGACTCGATCGGTGTGGCGCAGGGCTCGATCTGTGCCCATACGCCGAGCCGCTCGAGGATCAGGCGGCTGCCGAACGACAAGGCGATGAAGCGCACATCGTCCGATGGTCCGGGCGCCGCTCCCGCTTCCAGCAGCACCGGCTGAATGCCGCTGTCGCGTAGGCCGACCGCGAGGGCGGCCCCGACCGGGCCGCCACCCACGATCACGAGCGGAGCGTGCTCAGGCAGTGCTTGCACTGGTGCGGGCATCGGCCATGAGCGCTTCGATCTCTTCGGCGCGCTTCGGCGCGCCGCCGGTCAGGATCCCGCAGCCTGCTTCCGTGACCACGACATCGTCCTCGATGCGCACCCCGATGTTCCAGAAGCGCTCCGGGACATCGTCCGCCGGACGGATATAACAACCCGGTTCCACGGTCAGCGCCATGCCGGGTTCCAGCGCACGCCACACGCCCGACCGCTTGTAGTCGCCCGCGTCGTGCACGTCGAGGCCAAGCCAGTGGCCGGTTCGGTGCATGTAGAAGCGCTTGTAGTCGCCCGCTTCGAGCACCCGGTCGAGATCGCCGCGGACGAGACCGAGATCGATGAAGCCCTGCGCGAGGACTCGCACTGCCGCCTCGTGCGGCTCGTCCCACGCCGCGCCCGGGCGCACGGCATCGAGCGCGGCGTGCTGCGCTGCCAGGACCAGGTCATAGACCTCGCGCTGCGCCGGACTGAAGCGTCCGTTCACGGGGAACGTGCGGGTGATGTCAGATGCGTAGCCTTCGACCTCGCAGCCGGCGTCGATCAGCAGCAGATCGCCGTCGTGCATGGGCGCGTCGTTTTGCACGTAATGCAGCACGCAGGCATTCGCGCCGGCCGCCACGATCGGGGTATAGGACGGCGACTGTGCGCCCTGGCGCCGGAACTCGTGCAGGAGTTCCGCCTCGACCTCGTTCTCGCGCATCCCGGGCCGGACGTGTCGCATTGCCCGTACGTGCGCGGCACCGGCGATGTCGGCGGCGCGCCGCATCAGGGCGATCTCCTCCGCACCCTTGCGCAGCCGCATCTCGTCCAGGAGGCTGCGTACGTCGTGAATCCCGGTCGGGGCCGAGATGCCCGCGCGCGTGCGCTCGCGCACCTGGTTCAGCCAGCCGGCGATGCGGGCGTCCCACGCCGGGTCCGCACCGAAGGCGCAAAAAATGGACGGTTGATTCTCGAACAGCGTCGGCGCGATCTCGTCGAGCTTCGCGATGGGGTGCGTCTCGTCCACGCCGAAGCGCTCGCGCGCCGCCTCGGGCCCATGGCGGAACCCATCCCAGATCTCGCGCTCCGCATCCTTCGCGCGGCAAAAGAGCAGCGAGCGGGGCGAGTGCCCGGCGACGACGACGAGCACCGCTTCCGGTTCGGGAAAGCCGGTCAGGTAGTGGAAGTAGCTGTCGAAACGGAACGGGTAGTACGAGTCGCGGTTGCGGATGCGCTCGGGCGCCGTGGGAATCACGGCCACACCCTGCTGCATGCCGCGGGCAAGCTGCGCACGACGGGCTTGGAAGACGGCGACGTGTGGCATGGTGATCGGCTCCAGACGGCGGTGCGGTGCGGGACGCGCCGCTACCTCACCCGCGCGCATCGACGGCAGACCGCGGCATGGTGAGCGAACGGTCGAGCGCGGCGAGCCGTTCCGGGGTGCCGACGTCCTCCCAGCGCCCGGGGTAATGCTCACCCGTCACCGCGTCGGCGTCCACTGCCTGTCGCAGCAGTGGTCCCAGCGCTGTCTTCGCGCCGGGGGTGACGGCTGCGAAGAGCCGCGGGCAGTAGAGTCCAATGCCGGTATAGGTGAATCGGCACGCGCCTTCGTTGCGCAAGCGCCCATCGACAACGGCGAAGTCCCCGCGCGGATGGTGCGGAGGATTGTCGACGAGGACGAGATGAGCGACCGAACCGCTCGAGCGCATGGCGGCGACTTGCCGCGTCAGGGCGGCGAAATCGAACTCGCAGTAGATATCGCCGTTCACGACGAGAAACGGGTCGCTCCCCAGCAGCGGCAGCGCGAGCGCAATGCCGCCCGCCGTCTC
>JAEUMX010000297.1 GCA_016791285.1 Burkholderiales bacterium | reverse complement strand
CGTGACGCTGATCAGCGCCGCCTCCCGGTTCACCGGCGACCGCTCGCCGCAGCGCTTCCATCCGCTGCAGACGAAGGGACTCGCGCCCGCAGGCAGGCTCGACATCGACTCCACCGGACTGCTCGTGCTGACCCAGGACGGTCGCATCGCGAAGCTCCTGATCGGCGACGATTCGAGGGTCGAGAAGGAATACCTCGTGCGGGTGGAAGGATCGCTGTCGGACGCGGGGCTCGCGCGGCTGCGCCACGGGCTCATGCTGGACGGGGTGCCGCTGCGCCCGGCGAAGGTGAGCTGGCAGAACGAGGATCAGCTGCGCTTCGTGCTGCGTGAAGGCAGAAAGCGCCAGATCCGCCGCATGTGCGAGCTGGTCGGCATCAAGGTGACCGGACTCAAGCGGATTCGCATCGGCCGCGTGAAGCTCGGCAATCTGCCGATCGGCACTTGGCGCTACCTCGGTACGGAGGAACGCTTCTAAGGCCTGCTCGGTGGAGTCCTGTCACCACCCTGTCACATTGGCGCAATCTCGCCGGACTAGTATTGCTCCCTTTCGCCGGGAGACACCTTCGCCATGAACCTCTTTCGATTTGCCTCCGTCATTCCGAAGCGCGCCGCCTTCGTCGCGGCTTCGTTGCTGATCTCCGCCACCCCGGTCGCCGCCCAGAACGTGGTCGTCGGCGCTGGCGCCAGCTTCCCTGCTCCGCTCTATGCGAAGTGGGCGGAGGCGTACAACAAGGCCACGGGTACCAAGGTCAACTACCAGTCGGTCGGTTCCGGGGCCGGTCTCAAGCAGATTCAGGGCAAGACGGTCGACTTCGGCGCGAGCGACATGCCGCTCACGCCCGAGCAGCTCGCCAAGGACGGTCTCCTCCAGTTCCCGACGGTCATCGGCGGCGTGGTTCCGGTGGTCAACGTACCCGGCATCAAGCCCGGCGAGCTCAAGATGACGGGTCCGCTGCTCGCCGACATCTACCTCGGCAAGATCAAGAACTGGAACGACCCCGCCATCGCCAGTCTCAATCCCGGCGTCAAGCTGCCCGACCAGGCCATCGCGACGGTGAACCGCGCCGACGGCTCCGGCACCACCTTCATCTTCACCAACTACCTCGCCAAGGTGAGCCCGGAGTGGAAGGAAAAGGTCGGGGAAGGCACGGCCGTCAAGTGGGTGGGAGGCCTCGGCGGCAAGGGCAACGAAGGCGTGTCGGCGTTCCTGCAGCGCGTCCCCGGCGCCATCGGCTACGTCGAGTATGCGTATGCGAAGCAGAACAAGCTTGCGCACGTGCTCATGCAGAATGCCGATGGCCAGTTTGTCGCCCCCAGCGCCGAATCGTTCAAGGCCGCGGCCGCCAGCGCGAACTGGGGCAACGGCTTCTACGAGATCCTCACCAACGAGTCCGGCAAGGGCAGCTGGCCCATCACCGGGGCGACCTTCATCCTCATGCACAAGCTGCAGGACAAGCCCGAGAATGCCGCCGCGACCATCAAGTTCTTCGACTGGGCGTACCAGAGCGGCAGCCAGATGGCCGAGCAGCTCGACTATGTGCCGCTTCCGGGCAACGTCGTCGGCATGATCCAGAAGCAGTTCGCCGAGATCCGCGACGGCTCCGGCAAGGCGATCGTCGCCGCCGCGCACTGATCGTTCGCGTTTCGCCAAAGAACCCAAGGCAAGACAGCAAGAATCGCGGAGGCGCTCCTCGCGAGCGTCTCCTGCGACCAGGAGGTTTCCCATGGCTTCAGATCCCACGGCAGAAATGGCCCGCTCCATGGGCACCGCACACCGGCCACACGCCGCGTCGAAGATGTCGTCGTCCCCGCAGCGGGTCAAGAACTCGGGCACCGGGGACCTCGTGTTCCTCTGGCTGACGCGCAGCGTTGCCGCATTCACGTTCGTTCTGCTGGGAGCCATCATCGTTTCGCTGATGGTGGCGTCGTGGCCTTCCATATCGAAGTTCGGCGCGAGCTTCCTCTGGAGCACGAACTGGGATCCACCCGCGGAGCAGTTCGGCGCCCTGGTGTCGATCTGGGGCACGATTGCGACCTCGATCATCGCGCTCGTCATCGCCGTGCCGCTCTCCTTCGGCATCGCGATGTTTCTCACCGAGCTCTCGCCGAAGTGGTTGAAGCGCCCCCTGGGGGTCATGATCGAGCTGCTCGCCGCGGTGCCGAGCATCGTCTACGGCATGTGGGGCCTGCTCGTCTTCGCCCCGGTGTTCGCGCAGTACGTGCAGCCGCTCCTCGCCAGCACACTCGGCAACATCCCTCTGCTGGGCGGTCTGTTTTCCGGTCCGCCACTGGGGATCGGCCTGCTCGCCGCCGGAGTCATCCTCGCGTTCATGATCCTTCCGTTCATCGCTGCGGTGATGCGCGACGTGTTCGACACGACCCCGGCGATGCTGAAGGAATCCGCCTACGGCGTCGGGGCCACGACGTGGGAGGTCGTGTGGAACGTCGTGCTGCCCTACACCAAGGGCGGTGTGGTCGGAGGCATCATGCTCGGCCTCGGGCGCGCACTGGGCGAGACGATGGCGGTGACCTTCGTTATCGGCAACACCAACGCCTTTCAGAATTTCTCGCTCATGAACCCCGGCAACAGCATCACCTCGCTGATCGCCAACGAATTCGCCGAGGCCGCGCCCGGACTGCACACGTCCGCCCTGATGGAGCTCGGATTGATTCTCTTCGTGATCACGTTCTTCGTGCTCGCAAGCGCCAAGCTCATGCTGGCGCGCATGGGCAAGTCGGAGGGCAGGAAATGAGCAAGATGACCCGCGCCTACGATGCCGGGTTGCGGACCCGGCGTGCCTATGTCAACAAGATCGCGCTGGCGCTGTCCCTGGTGGCCATGGCCATTGGCATCGCGGCGCTGATCTGGATCCTGTTCGACGTCGTTCGTCTGGGCGTCAGTGCGCTCTCGCCGACGCTCTTCACCCTGGACACGCCCGCGCCGGGTTCGCCCGGGGGGCTGCGCAACGCGATTGTCGGAAGCTTGCTTCTGGTCGTCCTGGCGACCGTGATCGGCACGCCGATCGGGGTTCTCGCCGGCATCTACCTGGCGGAGTACGGAGCGCGATCCTGGCTGGCGGACGCAACCCGCTTCGTGAACGACATTCTGCTCTCCGCCCCCTCGATCGTGCTCGGATTGTTCGTCTATGCGGTGTACGTCGCGCGGACCGGCGGATTCTCAGGCTGGGCCGGCGTGATCGTCCTGGCACTCCTGATGATCCCGGTCATCGTGCGCACGACGGAGAACATGCTCCTGCTCATCCCCAATACGCTGCGGGAGGCCGCCTACGCGCTCGGGTGCGACAAGTGGAAGGTGATCATGTACATCACGATGCGCGCGGCGCGCTCCGGAGTCATCACGGGCATCCTGCTCGCCATCGCACGCATCACGGGCGAGACCGCGCCGCTGCTCTTCACCGCGCTGTCGAACCAGTTCTTCAGCGCGAATCTGAACGAGCCGATGGCGAACCTGCCCGTCACGATCTTCAAGTTCGCGATGAGTCCGTACCCGGACTGGGTTTCGCTCGCGTGGGCAGGCGTCTTCCTCATCACGATCGGCGTGCTCGCGCTCAATATTCTCGCCCGCGTTTTCTTCCGCGACGAACAAAAACGGTGACCCATGGAATCGACACCCACGATGGAACTCGAACGGGTCGCGCAGACCCTTCACGCGACCGAAGAGCCGGAGCTGCGCATCAGGAACTTCAATTTCTACTACGGCAAGTTCCACGCGATCAAGAACGTCCACATGGACATTCACAAGCGCCGCGTGACGGCGTTCATCGGCCCTTCCGGCTGCGGCAAGTCGACCCTGCTGCGCGCGATCAACCGGATGTACGACCTCTATCCGGAGCAGCACGTGGACGGCGAGATGATGCTGGACGGCAAGAACATTCTGGATCGCGACATCAATCTCACGGATCTGCGCGCGCGCGTTGGGATGGTGTTCCAGAAGCCCACGCCGTTCCCCATGTCGATCTACGACAACATCGCGTTCGGCGTGAGGCTGCACGAGAAGCTGTCGAAGTCGGAGATGGACGAGCGGGTGGAATGGGCCATCAACAAGGCCGCGCTGTGGGGCGAAGTCAAGGACAAGCTGCAGCAAAGCGGCATGAGTCTCTCGGGCGGTCAGCAGCAGCGGCTGTGCATTGCCCGCGGCATCGCGGTGAAGCCGCAGATCATCCTGCTGGACGAGCCGACCTCCGCCCTGGATCCGCTCTCCACCGCCCGCATCGAGGAACTGGTCAGCGACCTCAAGCAGGAGTTCACGATCGCGATCGTGACGCACAACATGCAGCAGGCCGCGCGCGTGTCCGACTACACCGCCTTCATGTATCTGGGCGAGCTGATCGAGTTCGACAGCACCGACAACGTGTTCCTCAAGCCGAAGAAGAAGGCAACCGAGGACTACATCACCGGCCGCTTCGGCTGAACGAGCCGTCCTGCATCGATGCCGGTCTGCCCCGGCACCCCTTCGAGGAAAAGTCCATGGTCTACGAAAAGCTCACGACCACCACCGAGGTGGAACTCGACAATCTCAAGTATCGGCTGCTCGCCATGGGCGAGCTGGCGGAACAGCAGGTGCGGGACGCGGTGCGCGCCCTGGTGGGTGCCGAGCACAACCTGGCGGAAGCGGTCGTCAGCCGCGAAGCCGAGGTCAACGCGATGGAAATCGCGCTCGACAACCAGTGCACGGAGTTGGTCGCGCTGCGCCAGCCCGAGGCCGGCGACCTGCGGCGAGTCCTCACCGCGTCCAAGGTCGTCAGCAATCTCGAGCAGATCGGCGACCACGCCAAGAAGATCGCCCGCTATGCCATCGCGATCGGCGAGACGAACGTCGTGCAGGCACGCAAGCTGACCGACATCGAGATCCTCGCCGATCAGTCGCTCGCCGCGTTGCGCGACGCGCTCACCGCTTACTGCCACCTCAACGCGCAGGCCGCGCAGGCGGTGATCGACCGCGACCCGGCGCACGACGATCGCAGTCAGACGGTTGCCCGGCAGGTGTTGAGCTATGCCATGGAGGATCCACGCCTCATCACCTGGGCGCTGCTGGCGGCGGCCGCCGCGAAAGCGATCGAACGGGTCGGCCACCAGGCCACGAAGATCGCGCAGCACACCATCTATGCCGCCGAGGCGCGAGACGTGCGCCACCTCAACAAGGCGTCGCCGCAACCCGCTGCCGCCGGCTGACGCGCCGTTCCGCGCGCGAACTGCGCTGCGTGCACGAACTGGGAGAAAGTCGGCGCTCAGGCGTCAATCATCGTACTAGTAGCCATAGAACTCGTCGGTGCGTATGGCATCGGGCTTCACCCCCGCGCCGCTGAGTACCTCCTGCATCGCTCCCACCAGCGCCGGCGGCCCGGCGAGGTAATGGACCGCGTGCGACAGATCGCCGAGGTGGCGCTCGAGCATCGGTCGGTCGATAAAGCCGCGCTCGCCGTTCCATGGCTGCGCCGACTTTTCCATCTCGGTCATGGTACCGACGAAGTGGAAATTCGGATTTCGCCGTTCGAGAGCCGCCAGCTCGCCGAGAAACGGCGCGTCCTCCGGCCTGCGGTTGGAATAGAAGAGCCAGATCGGCCTCGGCACCTTCTCATCCGCCGCATGGCGCAGCATGCTCACGAACGGCGTGATGCCGATCCCGCCGGCCAGGAAGACCGCCGGACGCGTGTCTGCCGCATCCAGCGTGAAATCGCCCCACGGCTCCCCGAGCCGCGCGCGCAGGCCGGCCGGCGCGGTCGCGAGCACGCGCTTGAAGGCGCTGTCGCGCAGCCGGGTCGCGAACGTCACCTCGTTCTCGGAGGGCGCGCTCACCATCGAAAAGGTGCGCGTATTGCCCTTGCCGTCGCTTTGCGGTGGATTCAGCAGCGTGAGATCCACGGCATTCCCGGCGGTGAAACGGAAGCCGGCAGGCTTGGCGAAATGGAAGGCCATCGTGCCTTCGGCGATGGTCTCGCTCCGCAAGAGCTGCGTGTCGAACTCGGTCATATGCCGAGCCTCCTCATGGTGTCGGGGTTACAGGCGTCCGCCTCGCGGGCACGCCGCCTCCCACGCAAACGGATGGTAGCTGCCAGGCGCCGGCTCGATAAGTACGCGAGAGAGCGACACTCCGTTTCCGGAGCGTGCTCATTCAGGCAGCGTGTATCGAGCGTGAACGAGCTCCCTGATGAGTCCGCGGGTCTGCGGCGGCGTGAGGTCTTGCCGGCGTTCGATTCGTTCTGCCTCGTCCGCGAGATAACTGTCCTTGATCGCACGGCGAAACCAGCGCGAGTAATCGCCGCGACGCAGATGAAACATCCAGGTCCGCTCATCGATGCCATCGGCGATCTGGCAGAACACGGCAAGGTTCTGAGCCTTCAAATTGTGCTGGCCGTCTGGGCCGCGAAAGTAGAAGCTGTGCCACCGGAGATTGCCTTCCGCGTACTTGCGCACGTGGCGAATCCGTTCGGCTCGGCCGCGCTCCGGGTGCATGGAAAAGGGAAGCCCGCCGTCCCGGACGAACCAAGCCACTACTTCGCCGGGCTGGAAGGACAGCCCATGCGCCCAAGTGAGCGGCTGGCCGGCAGCGGCTGCGAACTCGCCGAGGGTCTTTTCGGGCGACTGTCCGATGGCGAACACCACATCGATAGGGGTCAGGATCGCGGGGGCCACGTGGTCGGGATGAACGGTGACGAGGATCGTCTCGCCAAGCCTTTGGGGAAGCGCCGAAGCGGTGTGGCCCCAGGTGTCCGGGAGCATGTGGTGAGCTTCGTCCAGCACCAGCCAATGCGGCCGGCCGGTGCGTGCGCGCAGCGCGTGCAAGCTCGGGATGAGCTGTGCGAAGAACCCCGGCCGATCCTCGAGCGGTATGCCGAGGAGATTCACGCTCAGGCTGATCGTCGGGTCCTCGAGAATGGAAAGCACCTCGTTCACGCTGGGAGCGCTGCGCTGATTGCCTAGCGCGACCACGTCCTGCAGCGATCCATAGTCGCCCTCCGGATCGATGATGCACACTTGGTACGCCTTCTCGATCAGCCGCTCGATGATGCCTGCGGCCAGGGTCGACTTGCCGCTTCCCGAGGGGCCGGCGATCAGGAGATTGCGACCGTAAGGTGAAATGCATACCTGGGTTCCATCAGGACGAACCCCCACCCGTATCAAGTGCTGCCGCAACTTGCCTTCGAATGCGTACAGGTCATTGGCGATCACCTCGTCGATCAGCTCCGTCACCCCATCTCCGTTCGAGCCCCGTGTCACGAATGCGGCGACCTCCTTGAGGGACGGGACCGCGTTGGCCACGGCCATGGCGCACTCGCACCTCTCAAGGAAGGAGTGGTCGTTCTCGGCGTCGCCGACCCCCACCACTTCGTGCCGCGATAGACCGAGCTTGCGCAGCGCCCATTCGAGTCCGGTTGCCTTGTTGACGCCGGCCGGGAGCACCATCAGTGCAGTGCGGTTGAAGATCAGCTGGAGCTCGAGACCAAGCTCCCGGATGACGTCGAGGACCACCGTTCGATGAGTTTCCTGGGTGGCCACCACGACACTCCCCACCTCAAGCGGCTCGACGCCGCGCTCGCGCAGCCGCTCGACGAGACGTCCCCCCGGAGGATTCGCCAAGACGGAGGACTCCTGGCTCCTCGGGTCGTATACGACGGCGCCGTTCTCAGCGACCACCAGATCGAACAGCTCCAGG
>JAEUMX010000446.1 GCA_016791285.1 Burkholderiales bacterium | reverse complement strand
TCCGGCGATGTAGAGCTCGAAGCGCTCGGTGATCTCGGGATGCCGGTCGCTTGCGCGCGCGAGCGGGCTCACCTCGGTCGGGTAGTCGATGATGAAGGTGGGCTCGAACAGGAACTGCTCGACCAGGTTCTCGAACAGCGTAAGCTGGAGCGCGCCGACGCCGTCCGCCTCGCGAATCTCGACGTACATCGACTTGAGCTTGCGCACGAGAAAGTCGCGGTCGTGCAGGTCGGGTTCGCTTAAGTCGGGGTGATACTTGCGGATCGCCTGGACCGGCGTGAGTCGGTCGAACGGCTTGGAGAAATCGAGCTCGCGTCCCTGGTACACGAACTTCGGCCTGCCGAGCACCTGCTCGGCGACGGTGCGCAGCATCTCTTCCGTGAACGCCATCAGGAACCGGTAGTCCCGAAACGCCACGTAGAACTCGAGCATCGTGAACTCGGGGTTGTGCCGGGTCGAGATGCCCTCGTTGCGGAAATTGCGGTTGATCTCGAACACTTGCTCGAAGCCGCCGACCACCAGCCGCTTGAGATACAGCTCCGGCGCGATGCGCAGAAAGAGCTGCATGTCGAGCGCGTTGTGGTGGGTGACGAAGGGCCGCGCCGCCGCCCCACCGGGAATGGGGTGCATCATCGGCGTCTCGACTTCGAGGAAGCGCCGCGCCAGCAGAAAATCGCGCATCGCCTGGATGATGCGCGAGCGCCGCGCGAACACCTCGCGCGAAGCCGGGGTCATGATCAGGTCGACGTAGCGCTGGCGGTATTTCTGTTCCTGGTCGGCGAGCCCGTGGAACTTCTCCGGCAGCGGCCGCAGCGACTTCGCGAGGAGCCTGATCGACTGCGTCTTCAGCGTGAGCTCGCCGGTGCGCGTACGAAACAGCGTGCCTTCGGCGCCGAGAATGTCGCCCAGGTCCCAATGCTTGAACGCTTCGTGGGCCTCCGCGCCGACCGCATCGGTCTGCACGTACGCCTGGATGCGCCCGGTCATGTCCTGCAGCGTGGCGAAGCTCGCCTTGCCCATCACGCGCTTCAACATCATCCGCCCGGCCACGGTGACGCGTTGCGGCTGCGCTTCCAGCGTCTCGTTGGCGGCCGCTTCGAACTGCTGCTGCAGGTCGCCTGCGAAGTGATGGCGTACGAAGTCGTTCGGGAACGCGACGCCGCAGGCGCGCAGCGCGGCGAGTTTGCCGCGGCGCTCTTCGATGATCTGGTTGGTGTCGGGAGCGGTTGTGGTTTGCGGTTCGGTCATGGGGCCGTGGACTCGCTCTAGACACCCTGCTTCAGGCTGGCGGTGATGAAATCGTCGAGGTCGCCATCGAGCACGGCCTGCGTGTTGCCGACCTCGTGGTTGGTCCTCAGGTCCTTGATGCGCGATTGATCCAGCACGTAGCTGCGGATCTGGTGTCCCCAGCCGATGTCGGTCTTGCTGTCTTCCATTTTCTGTTTCTCGGCCTCGCGCTTGCGCAGTTCCGCTTCGTAGAGCTTTGCGCGCAGCATCGACATCGCTTCGGCGCGGTTGCGGTGCTGCGAGCGGTCGTTCTGGCACTGGACCACGATGTTCGTCGGCAGGTGCGTGATGCGGATCGCGGAGTCGGTCTTGTTGATGTGCTGGCCACCGGCGCCGCTCGCGCGGAAGGTATCCACGCGCAGATCGGCCGGATTGATCTCGATCTCGATGGTGTCGTCGACCTCGGGATAGACGAACACGCTGGCGAACGAGGTGTGCCGGCGCGCGTTGGAGTCGAAGGGCGACTTGCGCACCAGCCGGTGGATCCCGCTTTCCGTGCGCAGCGTGCCGTAGGCATATTCGCCGCTCACCTTGATGCTGGCGCTCTTGAGTCCGGCCACCTCGCCCGGCGATTCCTCCAGCAGTTCGATGTCGAAGCCCTTGCGCTCGCAGAACTTGAGGTACATGCGCTCGAGCATCGCCGCCCAGTCCTGCGCTTCGGTGCCGCCCGAGCCGGCCTGGATGTCGACGAAGCAGTTGTTCGGATCCATCGGGTTGGAGAACATGCGGCGGAACTCGAGACCCGACACCGTCGTCTCGATCGACTCGACATCGCCCGCAAGCGTCTGCAAGCCCGCTTCGTCGCCCTCGGCGCGCGCCAGCTCGAAGAGCTCGCGCGTGTCCGCAAGATCGCCGTCGAGTTGCTGCAGGGCCAGCACCACCGATTCGAGCGACTTGCGCTCGCGCCCGAGATCCTGGGCGCGCTTGGCGTCGTTCCAGACGTCGGGGTCCTCGCTCTGCGCGGCGACTTCCTTCAGGCGCGCCTGCTTGCCGTCGAAGTCAAAGATACCTCCTGAGCTCAGCGGCTCGGTCGGTGAGGTCCGACAGCTGGTGATCGATTGCGTTGAGCGCTTCGGCTTCCATGGCAGTTTCCCGATCGAACGCCGGCCGCGGCGGGCCCGCGAAAGCGCAAAAGTATAGCGCAGGCTTGCGCCGAGGGCGTCGGCACGCGAGCGCTCATGCCCAGGTCGGATCGGAGGGCGGCGCCCAGTGGTCGAGCCGGAGCTCGAGCGCGCGCGTCCCGTTGAACTCGTTGACCGCGAGCCGGTAGACCGCCTGGATCTGACCCGGAAGCAGATCGGTCCGCCCGAAGACGATGCTGTCGAAGCGCCGGGCACCGCGGGCAAGGCGCAGCTTGAGATGCCGGCCGCCGACGACGCGCTGATCGACGACGTCGAAACAGTCGACGAAGGCGGGGGCAGGGAATCCCTGCCCCCAGGTTTCCTGCTCCAGGCGATGGGCGAGATCGAGCGTGGCGTCCTCGGGCGCGAGACTGCCGTCGGTCTCGATGAAGTGCTCGAGATCGGCCGGCGTGAGCAGTCCGCGCACCGTCTCCTCCAGCGCCGCCGCGAAGTCCCCGAGGCGTGCGGCGGGGATCGACAGTCCGGCCGCGGCCGCGTGGCCGCCGAAGCGCAGGATGAGACCGGGATGGCGCTTCGCGACGAGGTCGAGCGCGTCGCGCAGGTGCAGTCCGCGAATGGAGCGGCCCGAGCCCTTGAGCTCGCCCGCGCCGCCCTGCGCGAACGTGATGACGGGGCAATGGAAGCGATCCTTGAGCCGCGACGCGAGGATGCCGATCACGCCCTGATGCCAGGCGGGATCGAAGAGGGCGAGGCTGAAGCGGTCCGACTCTGTCACCTGCGCCAGCGCGGCGAGCGCCGTCTCCTGCATGCCGGCTTCGATGTCGCGTCGTTGGCGGTTCAAAGCGTCGAGCTGGTCCGCAATCGCGGCGGCGCGCGCCGTGTCGTCGGTGGTGAGACCGTCGATGCCGAGCGACATGTCCTGCAATCGCCCCGCGGCGTTGAGACGCGGTCCCGCCACGAAGCCGAGATCGTAAGTGCTGGCGCGCAGCGGGTCGCGCGCCGCCGAGCGCATGAGCGCCGCGACGAGCGGACTCGCCTTCCCGGCGCGGATGCGTCGCAGGCCCTGGTGGACCAGCAGGCGATTGTTGCGGTCGAGTCCGACGACATCTGCGACGGTGCCCAGCGCGACCAGGTCGAGGAGGTGAGCGAGATTCGGCTCCGGCTTCGACGCGAACGCCCCGCGCCGACGCAACTCGGCGCGCAGGGCGAGCATCACGTAGAACATCACGCCGACGCCTGCCAGGTTCTTGCTCGGGAAAGCGCAGCCGGGCTGGTTCGGATTGACGATGCAAAGAGCGTCGGGGAGCGTGCTGCCGGGCAGATGATGGTCCGTCACCAGCACTTCGATGCCGAGAGCTCGCGCCGCCGCGACACCCTCGACCGACGCGATGCCGTTGTCGACGGTGATGATGAAAGCCGGCTTGCGTGCAGCCGCGATGCGCACGATCTCGGGCGTGAGGCCGTATCCGTAGTCGAAGCGGTTCGGCACCAGGTGGTCGACCTGGGCACCGAAGGCGCGCAGCGCACGCACGCCGACGGCGCAGCCGGTGGCGCCGTCCGCGTCGTAGTCGGCGAGGACGAGCAGGCGCCTGCCGTCGCGGATCGCGTCGGCGAGAATGCTTGCCATCGCATCGGCATGGCGCAGCGCGCCGACCGGTAGCAAGGCATCGATGCGGTGCTCCACTTCGGATGCGGCCGCAATGCCGCGCGCGGCGTAGAGGCGCGCCAGCAGCGCCGGTACACCGTCACGCAGCAGGGCCTGCTCGCGGTCGGGCGGCACGGTCCGGGTCACGATGCGCGGCATGGGTTCGAGCAGCCCGTCAGGCCGGGGCGTAGTGGGAGAGCGCCCGCGTGCCGCGCCAGAAGCGCCGCAGGCTCGCGCGCGTTGCTGCGAACGCGACGCCGGCGGTGTCCGTGAAGGTGACGATGCCAATGCGTGCGAGCCGGCCGCTCCTGAGCGCTTCGAGCAATGGTGTGAACACCGTCTGCTCCAGGCGCTCCAGCTCCGTCGCGAGCGCGGTGTCGTCGCCGTAGGCGCGCACGATGTCGAGGCTCGCGTCGTACCAGAGCACCTCGCCCGGCGGGCCGTCGGCGAGCAGCCGGCGCAAGTCGGACTCCGGCGGCTTCACCGCGCAGGCCGCGGCGCGCGCCAGACCGCATACCACGGGATCGTTCGCGATCACGAGCGAATATGGGCGCTCGATGCGTGCGGGAGCCCGGCCTGCGCCCCAGAGCCAGACGCTGTTGACCGCGAGCGCGCCGCGCGCTTCCCGCTCCGCGTTGGGCGGCGCGTCGTGCAGCAGCATCTGGATCTCGTTGCCGAAGCGGTGCCAGGCGAGCGCGTCGCGCCCGCGCGGGAGGAGGGGATCGATATGGCGACCCACCGCGCGGGTGAGCGGCGTCGTGACGATCTCGGGCGGCACGGGTACCCGCAGGTACCAGCGCTCGGGCCGCAGCGGATAGAAGACGAAGCCGTCGGCCGAGAAGTGTCGATTGAGCGCATCGGTGAAGGCTTCGGCCTCGCTCTGCGAGATATCGAACGCGCGATGGTCGGCGAGGATGAGCTGATCCCGATTGAGTCGCAGGTGCACGGGGTCCGCACGCAGCCAGCACGCCGCGCCCGGCTCGCCGCCGTCGGCCAGCAGCGAGAGCGCGCCCGCCGGCAGTTCGGCTGCGTCGACACCGAAACGGCGCATCAGCCACCGGTCGGCGGAAGTCTCGCGCGGCGTCGAGCGGTCGCTTCGCGCCAGGAGCGTTTCCAGTCCCGGCAGGCGAGGCAGCGGCATCCCAGCGCTGTCCGTCCGCTGTGTTGGGAGCAGTCCGGGCAGCAGGAGGTCGACGGTGGGTGCGGGGGCGGTCGCCATGGCGCGCTTTCTACTCTAGCATGCCGGTTGCGATACGCTGACCGACTGCCAGGATGCGACAGAAGCGAGACGAGCTTGCCATCTCCACCCGCGGGCGCGGGCTGTGGGATTTCACCGAGGATGTACGCCGCTGGGTGGCGGCGAGCGGGATCGAGAACGGCCTGCTTACCCTTTTCATCCGCCATACCTCCGCCAGCCTGCTGGTCCAGGAGAATTACGATCCCGAGGTGCAGCGCGACCTCGAGCGGTTCTTCGCCAAGCTCGTGCGCGACGGCGACGCCATGTTCGAGCACACCATCGAAGGCCCCGACGACATGCCCGCGCACGTGCGTTCGGCGCTGACTCAAACCAGTCTTTCGATCCCGGTCGCGAACGGCGCTCTGGCGCTCGGCACATGGCAGGGCCTGTACGTGTACGAACATCGCACGGCGGGCCATCGACGTCAGGTAATGCTGCACCTGATCGGCGAGTAGCCCCGCCGTCAGCTGGCTGGCGCCGCGCCCCTGTGGCACACTTCGCCCTTTTTCGACGGCGCTTCCCCGCTTGCAACCCTACGAGCTCTACATCGGCCTGCGCTACACGCGGGCGAAACGCCGCAACCAGTTCATCTCCTTCATCACGCTCACCTCGATGCTCGGCATCGCGCTCGGCGTGGCCGCGCTCATCGTCGTGCTCTCGG
>JAEUMX010000165.1 GCA_016791285.1 Burkholderiales bacterium | reverse complement strand
TCGGCTTGCACTGGCAGGAAGGGGAAGGGGCGGGTGGCGACGCTGGACCCTATCGGCAATCGCAGCGTACCCCCGTCTACGAGCAGTACCTGGCCGACCTCAACGCGAAAGGCCTCGTGTATCCGTGCTTCTGCACGCCGCTGGAGCTGGAGGTCTCGCGCAAAGTGCAGGCTTCGGCCGGACAGCCGCCGCGCTACAGCGGCAAGTGCGCGCATCTCAAGGGCGATGAGATCGCTTCCAGGAAGGCGCAAGGTCTGGCGTTCGCGTTGCGCTTTCGCATGCCGCAGGCAACCCTGATCGAGTTCGACGATCTCGTGCGCGGATTGCAGAGGTTTCCGTCCGACGACATCGGCGATTTCATCATTCGCCGCTCCGACGGCAGCTTCGCCTTCTTCTTCGTCAATGCGGTCGACGACGCTCTGATGGGCGTCACGCACGTCATGCGCGGCGAGGACCACCTCACGAACACGCCGCGGCAGATCGCTCTGCTGCGGGCATTGGCGCTGCGGGTGCCGACCTATGCTCACATCTCACTCATCGTCGATAAGCACGGCGCGCCGCTCTCGAAGCGCAGCGGCAGCCTGTCGGTGCAGGAGCTGAAGGAATCCGGCTACTTTGCGGGCGCGGTGAACAACTACCTCGCGCGGCTCGGCCATCACTTCGCGGAGACGCGCTTCCTCTCGTTCGAGGAGCTCGCGGCGCAGTTCTCGCCCGAGCACCTCGGCCGCGCGCCGGCGCGGTACGATCGCGTGCAGCTCGACCACTGGCAAGCGCAGGCCGTGGCCCACGCCGATGTGGGCACCATCGCGGCATGGCTGCTGCCGGCCGTGCTGGGCATGGTGCCGACCGAGGATTTTGCGACGTTCGCCGAAGCCGTGCGCGACAACGTGCTGTTTCCCGGCGACGCCAAGCTCTGGGCCGAGGCGGTCTATGCGGATGTCTTGCCGCTGTCCGACCGGGCGCGGCAGGTGCTGGAGGCAACACCCTCCGACTTCTTCCGCCATGCGCTCGACTCGCTGCAGCCCGACATGGATTTCGCTGCCTTCGCCAACCGCGTGAAGGCAGCGAGCGGCGCGAGCGGCAGACAGCTTTTCCAGCCGCTGCGCGCTGCGCTGACCGGCCACCTGCACGGCCCGGAGATGCCGCGGCTCTTCAAGCTGATCCGCTGCGAGCGGGCGAAGCGCCGGCTCTCCGCGCACGTGATCAACATCGGAGTCGACTGACGCCTGCCGCGGGCGCGTTCCGCGGTCCGTCTGCATGCTGAAGATCTACAACACCCTCGCCCGAGAAAAGCAGGCATTCGAGCCGATCGTCCCCGGCAAGGTGCGCATGTACGTGTGCGGGATGACCGTGTACGACTACTGTCACCTCGGTCATGCGCGGGTGATGGTGGTGTTCGACGCGGTGGTGCGCTGGCTGCGCGCATCCGGTTACGACGTGACTTGTGTGCGCAACATCACCGACATCGACGACAAGATCATCAAGCGCGCCGCCGAGAACGGCGAGACCATCGAGGCGCTGACAGGTCGTTTCATCGCCGCGATGCACGAAGACGCGGCTGCCCTCGGCGTCGAGCGGCCCGACCACGAGCCGCGCGCGACCGAACACGTGCCCGGCATGGTGCGTATGATCGAGACGCTGGTCCAACGCGGGCTCGCCTACGCCGCGCCGAACGGCGACGTCTACTACTCGGTGCACCGCTTCCCCGGCTACGGCAAGCTCTCCGGCAAGTCGCTCGACGATCTGCGTGCCGGCGCGCGCGTCGAAGTCGGCGAGGCGAAACAGGAGCCGCTCGACTTCGTGCTGTGGAAGGCTGCCAAACCGGGCGAGCCGCGGTGGGATTCCCCCTGGGGCCCTGGCCGTCCGGGCTGGCACATCGAGTGTTCCGCGATGAGCGAGAAACTGGTCGGCGAGCACTTCGACATCCACGGCGGCGGGCAGGACCTGCAATTTCCGCATCACGAGAACGAGATCGCGCAATCGGAAGGTGCGCACGACCACACGTTCGTCAACTACTGGATGCACAACGGCTTCGTGCGCGTGGACGAAGAGAAGATGTCGAAGTCCCTCGGCAACTTCTTCACCGTGCGCGAGGTGCTCGCGAAGTTCGCTCCGGAGGTGGTGCGCTTCTTCATCCTGCGCGCGCACTACCGCAGCCCGCTCAACTACAGCGACCAGCACTTAGTCGACGCCCGACATGCGCTCACGCGGCTCTACACGGCGCTCAAGGGTATCGATGCTCCGGCCGTCGACATCGACTGGAACGAGCAGCGCGCGCGGCACTTCAGGGAAGCGATGAACGACGACTTCAACACGCCGGAAGCGCTGGCCGTGCTGTTCGAGATCGCCAACGAGCTCAATCGCTCGCGTGCGCCCGAGGATGCGGCGCTGCTGAAGGCGCTGGGCGGCGTGCTGGGGTTGCTCCAGCAGGATCCTTCTTCATTTCTGCAAGGGAAGCCGCTGACTCATGTAGAAGCGACGCATACCCTCCCGATTTCGTGGACTACGGCAGAACTCACGGAGAATAGGATCGCCAAACTCATCGAAGCCCGCTCCGACGCCCGAAAGGCTAAGAACTTCGTCGAAGCTGATCGGATCCGGAAGGAACTGCTCGACGCCGGCATCGTGCTCGAGGACAAGCCAGGCGGCGTCACGGAGTGGCGGCGCGCGTGAGCGCTGCGCTGGCGTAGCCAGCTCGCAGCGTTCGCGGTCTTTGCCAACTCGCGCGATGCCCGTGGTCAGGTGGTTCGATCGACAGGCTTTGCCTGTCTGGCCACGCTGACTAGGCGGTCCAGCTTATCCCTCACCTCAGGATCAAGCTCCGACGCCGCCACGTACGGCGCCAACGTGTGATAGTCAGTCTTACGCATCAGGTTCGGAAGCCCGAGCTTCTCATAGAATCTGGCAAAGAGAGGATCAAGGAACTCATCGCTTACCTTGAGGTCGCCACTCCACGGATCGCTCTTGCCAAGGGCGGCCAGCGCGGAGGTAATCTCTGCGATTGCCTCCTCCATCGCGCTGCGCCAAGCATCGGTGAATAGATCCCCTTGCTCCATGCGACCGCGCGCTTCGGCATACGCCAAGAGCGTCGTACGCTGACAAATGTAGTTCTCGATCTCGCGCCGCCGCCATAGCAGGTGCTCTAAATTTGGATCGAGTGGTGGTTCAGTCGCGAGTCGGTCATAGATGGCAATCCCTACCAGATTCGGTTTGGCCTCGCGCAAACCATAGAAGTGGTCCTGCGCCTTACGGGGCTGGTTTGCGACGTAATGCACGTATGGGTTGTCGAGGAAGGCCTCGGACGGGTGACTCAGGCGTCGCGCCAGTTCTCGCAAGATGGCGAGATCGGTTGCGCCTTCGAGGTACAGTACCCAGCCTTTCTCCTCAGCCTGGAGGTAGTGCTCGAAGCCGATCTCCTTCAGTGCCTTGAGTACTTGGCTCCCGCGATCATCGATGCGGTGCGGCTTGCCGACGAAGGCGATAACCGTGTCGCGGTCGGCCGCCTCGTTCAGGATCACCTCGGAGTGGCTCGCCGCCAGGATCTGGCTCCCCGTCTCCGCGGCAGTCTCGGTTAGCGAAGTAATCGGCCCGCGTCCGCAAATCGTGCCGAAGAAACACAGGGGTGGCGGCGCTGTGGCAAGCTGGAACGTGGCGCCGGGGAAGACCGAAGTAGCAATGGTGCACATTGCCCGCGGGTTAGCGTGGTCGTG
>JAEUMX010000157.1 GCA_016791285.1 Burkholderiales bacterium | reverse complement strand
GCAGCGGCTCGATCAGGTGCAGTTCGCGCGGATCGAAGTCGAAGAAGTCCTCGTAGCCCGCGAGGACGTCGGCGAGCTGGCGCGTCATGTCGGCGCGATCGCCCGAGAGCAGCATCCAGAGATCCTGCACTGCGGGCCCCGCGCGGCAGTCGTCGAAGTCGACGAAGTGCGGGCCGTCGTCGGTCCAGAGCACGTTGCCGGCGTGGCAGTCGCCGTGCAGGCGAAGTGCGCGCACGGCACCCGCGCGCTCGAAACCGCGCCGCACCCCGTCGAGCGCCTGCGCTACCACGCTCGACCATGCCGGCAGGAGGTCTTCGGGAATCCAGCCGTGGGTGACGAGGTACTCGCGCGATGCCTCGCCGAAGCTCGCTATGTCGAGGGCGGGCCGGTGAGCGAAAGGGCGCGTCGCACCTGCCGCGTGGATACGCCCGAGGAAACGGCCCATCCATTCCCGCGTGCGCGGGTCGTCGAGCTCGGGCGCGCGGCCGCCGCGCCTCGGATACACCGCGAAGCGGAAGCCCGCGAATGCGTGCAGGGTGGTATCGCCGGCGAACGTTCGCGGTGCCACCACGGGCAGCTCGTGCGCGGCGAGCTCGAGCACGAACGCGTGCTCTTCCAGGATCTGGGCGTCGGACCAGCGCGCGGGACGATAGAACTTGGCAACACTGGGCGGGCCATCCTCCATGCCGACCTGGTAGACGCGATTCTCGTAGCTGTTGAGCGCGAGCAGGCGGCCATCCGGACGCAGGCCGATGCTCTCCAGCGCGTCGAGGATGGTATCGGGCGTGAGGCCAGCGTAGGGGGCCGCAGTGTCGGGATCCATTCCCGCATTGTACGAGCGTGCCCGTGGGATGCAGCCTGCCTGCCGCGGCGAGAGCGGCGCTCGACCTGACGATCGGTGCGCCAGCGGCGTGGAGAAGTGTTACATTTACGCGGCGGTGTCGAGCGCTGATCGAGCTGAGGCAAGCCAGTGCAACGATGCCCTTCGAGAGAAACGGTGGCGAGCCGGGCCGCGGCACAGTGACGGCGCCGCGGAGAGCAGACCCGACAAGAACTGACAGGGCGGGAGCGGTTGGGCAGCGATCCACGACGCGCGCCCGGCATCGACGCAGACAAGAATCGTCACGGAGGGGACAGTATGAACAAGCTTTTCCAGGTGTTGTTGTGGCCCGCGCTTGCCGTTCTCGGCGCCTTCTCGTTCGCCGCCATCGCCCTGAACCGCGGCGAATCGGTGAGCGCTGCCTGGCTCGTGACCGCGGCGCTGTGCGTGTTCTTCATCGCGTATCGTTTCTATAGCAAGTTCATCGCGGAAAGGGTTCTGAAACTCGACGACTCGCGGATGACCCCCGCAGTCACGCACCAGGACGGCGTCGACTACGTCCCCACCAATAAGTATGTGCTCTACGGGCACCACTTCGCGGCGATCGCGGGTGCAGGTCCACTGGTGGGGCCGGTGCTGGCAGCGCAGTGGGGTTACCTGCCCGGCACGATCTGGCTGCTCGTGGGGGTGGTGGTGGCGGGCGCCGTGCAGGATTTCGTGGTCCTCTTCTGCTCCATGCGCCGCGACGGCCGCTCTCTGGGCGAAATGGTCAAGATGGAAATGGGGCCGGTCGCGGGGACCATCGCGCTGATCGGCGCGCTCGCCATCATGATCATCATCCTGGCGGCACTCGGGCTGATCGTGGTCAAGGCGCTGGGCGAGAGCCCATGGGGCACCTTCACGGTGGCCGTGACGATCCCGCTCGCGATGGTGATGGGGATCTACATGCGCTTCATCCGCCCGGGCAAGATCATGGAGGCCTCCGCCTTCGGCGTGATCGTGCTGCTGTTCACCATCTGGTACGGCCAGTACGTCTCGCACAGCCCGACGCTCGGACCGCTCTTTACCTACAGCGCGCCGCAACTCGCGTGGGCGGTGATCGTGTACGGCGCGATCGCATCCATGCTGCCCGTGTGGCTGCTGCTCGCACCGCGCGACTACCTGTCGACCTTCCTCAAGATCGGCGTCGTGGCGGCGCTCGCCATCGGCATCTACATCGTCATGCCGGATCTGCAAATGCAGGCAGTGACGCGCTTCGCCGATGGCACCGGACCGGTCGTGGCCGGGACGCTATTCCCGTTCCTCTTCATCACGATCGCCTGCGGCGCGGTGTCGGGCTTCCATGCGCTGATCTCGTCGGGCACGACGCCGAAGATGATCGAGCGCGAGGGGCACGCGCGCTTCATCGGCTACGGCGGGATGCTCACCGAGTCGTTCGTCGCCATCATGGCGCTCGTCGCCGCAACGACGCTCGATCCGGGGATCTACTTCGCGATGAACGCGCCGGCGGCGGTCACGGGCCCGACGGCCGAGACGGCGGCGAAGGTCATCAGTGAGTGGGGCTGGGTCATCACACCGGAGCTCATCACCCAGACCGCGAAGGACGTTGGCGAACACACCATTCTGCATCGCGCGGGTGGCGCGCCGACGCTGGCCGTGGGCATCGCGCAGATCATGGCGCAGGTGTTCGGCGGCAAGGAAATGGAGGCGCTCTGGTATCACTTCGCGATCCTGTTCGAGGCGCTCTTCATCCTCACCGCGGTCGATGCCGGGACAAGGGCGGGCCGGTTCATGATTCAGGACCTGCTGGGACACGTCTACGAGCCTCTGGGTCGGATCGAGTCGATCCCTGCCAACGTGATCGCCACGTTTCTCTGCGTCGGCGGCTGGGGCTACTTCGTCTACCAGGGGACGATCGACCCGCTCGGCGGCGTGAACACGATCTGGCCGCTCTTCGGGATCGGCAATCAGATGCTCGCCGGGATCGCGCTGCTATTGGCCACGACGGTGCTCATCAAGATGAAACGCGAGAAGTACACCTGGGTCACGTTGGTGCCGACGGCATGGCTGCTCGTCTGCACGCTTTCGGCGGCGTGGGAGAAGATCGCCTCGACCAATCCGAAGATCGGCTTCTTCGCGCTCGCGAACAAGTACAGCGAGGCGGCTGCGGCGGGCACCGTGATCGCGCCCGCCAAGACCATCGCCGACATGCAGCGGGTCGCGTTCAACAACTATCTTTGCGGCAGCATCACCATCATGTTCGCCGCGCTGGTGATCGCGATGGCATTCTTCACCGTGAAGTTTTCGCTGCAGGCGCTGCGCAATCCGAAGCCCACCGCAGTGGAAACCCCTTACAAAGAAGCGCCCTTGGGAGAGTCCTATGCCACAGCTCACTAGCTGGTTGACGGGCGACGACAAGCTTGCCGCCGAACTGGGCGGGAGCCCGGATCGCCTGCAGGCGATCGCCAACAAGGTGGTGCAGTTGCGCCGAGCGCTGAAGCAGGTGATCGGTGTGCCCGACTACGAGGTGTATCTGGCGCGGCACAAGGTCATCCATCCCGACGTGCCGCCGATGGGCGAGGCGGAGTTCTTCCGCTTCGCCATCGACCGCCGCTACGGAAAGCCAGGCATCCGCTGCTGCTGAACGGCGCTTTCACTTTCGGCCCGGCGCCCCGCAAGGGGTGCCGGGCTTGGTTTTTTGGTTGAATGGGAACGAGGTGTCGGATGGGAATTCTGGATTGGCTCTTCGGCGGGAACGACGAGGAGACGGGCACGGCGGTCGATCCGGCGGTCATCGAGCAGCGCATCGGGCAGGTGGTGACGATGGTGGATCCGCGGCTGAAGCTCGTCTCCGGCTACCAACGCAAGCTCGCCCCGGCGGTGAAGCAGGCAGTGCTCTACTGCCGGGAGCTCGAGGCGCAGATCCCCGCGGTCATCGAAACGAGCGCCGGGACTTGGTCGAAGAGCCCCGTGCTGCGGGCGCTATTCGCCACGGCGCAGGACATTCCCGCCGTATTCAGCCGCAGCACGGAGGTGCAGGATTTCTTCGCCGACACGCCGGGCGCCGACGAGACATGGGCGATGCTCAGTTTCGTGCGCAAGGAGGAAAAGGGGTTCGGGGTGGCCGTGCACGGCGAGGTCGTGCAGCACGATGTGCCGCGCACTTCGGTGTCGTTCGGAGACACGACGGCAGTGTTCCCGTGTGCGGGCGAGCACGACGCGCGACTCGGGATCCGCCGGCGCGCCTTCAAGTACCTGGTGACGCAGGCGGTGGAGGAGATCGCCTCGGCCGAAACGCAACGCGCGGATCTGCGCGAACAGCACAGCATGCTGAAGACGCGCCTTGCGATTCTGAAAGGCCAGCGTGCCGGCCTCGAAGCGATGCTCGGAAATGGTGAGGGAACATCCGACCAGATCGAGGAAGTCGAGCGCAAGCTGGCCGAGAACGAGCAGTCACTCGAACGGTTTCCGCGCGTTGGCAAGACCCTCGAACACGCCCTGGGCCGCGTGCGAAGTGTCCTCACCCATGGCCCCGATTATCTGCAGGTCCGGGCGGTAAGACTGTGGCTCGATCAGATGAACGTCGTGGTGCCGAAGGGATCCGCGGAACCCGTCAACGACCTGGTCCTGCCCGAGGTGCTGGTCAAGGGCACCCCCGTCATCCATTTGCTGGCGTGCCGGTTTCCACGCAGCGAGCTGATCCAACGCCAGCAGTTGCTGGCCGAAGCGCAGCGCTTGCTGGGCGGAGGGCAGTCCGTGGGTCAGTCTGCGATGTGGTAGCCGCCGTCCACGAAGAGCGTGTCGCCGGTCAGCATGCGGCCGGCGTCGGTCGCCAGAAATGCCACGTAGCGGCCGACATCGTCGATGGTCGCGAGCTGCCCGGCCGGGGCGCGCGCCGCGGCCTTTGTCATGAGCTGGTCGAAGTCCGCAAGCCCCGACGCTGCGCGGGTCTTGAGCGGACCCGGGGAAATCGCGTGCACGCGGATCCTGGGACCGAGCTCGAGGGCGAGATAGCGGGTCGCCCCTTCGAGCGCCGCTTTCACCGGTCCCATCAGGTTGTAGTTCTGGATCGCCCGCGTCGCTCCGAGATAGGTCATGGTGAAGAGCGCTCCGCCGTCGGCCATCAGCGGCTCGGCGAGTCTTGCCATCCGTACGAAGGAGTGGCACGACACGTCCATCGCCACCTGGAAGCCTTCGAGCGAGCTGTCGACGAGGCGCCCCTGCAGGTCCTCCTTCGGCGCGAAGGCCATCGAGTGCAGCGCCGAATGCAGCACCCCCCAGCGCTTGGCGATCTCCGCGTAAACGGCTTCGAGCTCGCCTTCGTGGGTCACGTCGCCCGGCATGAGGATTTCTGCACCGAGACCCGCGGCGAGCGGCTCGACGAAGCGCTTCGCCTTTTCATTGAGGTACGTCACGGCCAGATCGGCGCCGAGCTCGCGCATGGCTTTCGCGCAGCCGTAGGCGATCGAGCTGTCGTTGGCGATGCCGGTGACGAGGACTTTCTTGCCTTCGAGGGACAGGTAAGGTGGGAGATTCATCGCGTTATCTCGCAGTAGAGTCAGACCGGTGCGACCTTCGCCGCCTCGCGCCGGACCTGGGCGAGGATGACGGCTACCGCGCACGATGCCATGCGCGCATGAAGATTGTCCGCGCGACTGGTGAGAATGATGGGCACCCGCGCGCCGAGCACGATGCCGGCTGCGTCGGCATTGGCCATGAATGTGAGCTGCTTGGCGAGGATGTTTCCCGCCTCCAGATCCGGCACCAGCAGGATGTCTGCATCGCCCGCCACTGGTGACTTGATGTTCTTGATCGCCGCGGCTTCCTTGCTGATCGCGTTATCCATCGCCAGCGGTCCATCGAGCAGGCCGCCGGTGATCTGTCCGCGGTCCGCCATCTTGCACAGCGCGGCCGCCTCGAGCGTGGACTCGATCTTGGGCGTCACCGTTTCCACCGCCGACAGGATGGCGACCTTGGGGCACTTGATGCGCAGCGCACGGGCAAGGTCGATCGCGTTCTGCACGATGTCCACCTTCTGCTCGAGCGTCGGGTAGATGTTGATCGCCGCATCGGTGATGAAGAGCGGCTTCTGATACGTCGGCACGTCCATGATGAAGACGTGCGAGATGTGGCGGCCCGTGCGCAGCCCCGTGGTCGAGCTCACGACGGCGCTCATGAGCTCGTCGGTGTGCAGGCTGCCCTTCATCAGCACCTCGGCTTCGCCCTCGCGCACCAGCTCCACCGCGCGCGCCGCGGAAGCGTGGCTGTGCGGCGTGTTCTCGATGCGAAAGTTCGAGACGTCGAAGCCCGCTTCCGCCGCGACCTTCCTGATACGCTCCGCCGGTCCGACGAGAATCGGCACGATGAGGTTCGCCTCGGCCGCGTCCATCACGGCAGTCAGCGACGATGCGTCGCACGGATGGGCCACGGCCGCGACGACCGCTGGCAGGCTCTTGCACGCCTTGAGGATGGCTTCGTAGCTGTCGTGCTCCTGCACGGAGATCATGGCTGGCTCCATCCGCGGCACGCTCACCTTCTGCGTGAGCACCGCCACCTCGATCGAGCCCGAGAGCACCGGATCGCCATGCTGATTCGTGCCGGTGCAGTCGAGAATCACGACGTTGCCCTGCACGCGCTTCTCCCTGACCGCCACCGACACGGTTACGCTGTCACCGATGCCGACCGCGGTCTGATACCGCAGCGATTCGGCGAGGATGGACGTGCCGGGGCCGGGAAATTTGGTGTTGATCAGACGCGACAGCAGGGTGCCGCTCAAGGCAGCGTATGCCGGCCGCTTGCCGAGCGCGGCGGTAGGATTCGCGTCCTCCGCCAGACCGGCGAGCACGGGGTCGCCGCTCGCCGCCGCGAAGAGCTTGATGTCGTCGTGGGTGAGCTTGTGCGTGAGCTGGGCGGACATGCCGACCGCGAGCTCGTCGAACGTGTAGTTCTGGATCGTGTCGTTGGCCATGATTGAATTGAATGGTCGTCGAGCAGTGTTACAGGCGCACGACGACCGGGGCGCTGCCCCGGATCGCCGAAGTCGGGTTCAATCGTTCGCCGCTTTGCGCAGCGTCGTGTCCAGCCCGAGGACCTCCTCGATGTGCTGGAAGCGCGCTTCCTGACTTGCGGAGAGCGGGCCCTTCGCGCTAGCGACAGTGCGCGCGAGGGCTACCGCCCGCGTCCGATCCCTGGGATCGGGCATGAGCTTGGGCAGCGCGGCTATCGCGCGCTCCTCGTCCAGCAGCAGGACGAACATCTGTTGTCGGATCGCCTCCTTCAGCTCGGCGAGCGTTCTGCGCGGACCCACCGGCTGCTCCTTGCCGAGACGGCGGATCAGGTTGAACGGACGTTCGTCGATGACCTTGTCTTCCATGCCCTGCCAGATCAGCACCCGCACCCACGCGTCGAACGGGGTACCGCTCTCGACACGCGCGCCGATCTCGCCCGGCTTGAGCTGCGTGAGCTCCTCGTGCAGTGCGGTGGTGGCGAGCGGCGAGTGGCGTGGATCGCCCTGGCCGTAGAGGCCGACCGCGGCAGCCACCCAGGGCGACTCGTAGAGCAGCTTGAAGACGCGCTCCAGCCATGCGTCGCGGCCGTCGCGATAAACATCGAGCGTGCGCTCCACGCGATCGGACAGCCTGCGCTCGATCTGCGCGAGCGGATTGTCGGGTGCTGCCGGCAGCCGCTGCGCGCGCACCATCCGCGCCAGCGACTTGACCGTCCACATGGCGGGATTGAGGTCGGAGAGCAGGTAACGCCGCATGCGGTCGGGGTTCGTCAGGCGCAGCCACTTGGCAGTCGTCTCGTTGGACATCGCCTTCACCCACGGCGATACGAACGCGTCGTACAGGTTCTGGTTGATCTCGCCGACGCGCTTGACGACTTCGGACGCCTCTTCGTCCTTGCGACCGTCGTCGAGGGCGAGGATGTCGGCGAGCTTGCGCGGCTCGAACCGGATCAGGTAGCGGCCTTCGATCAGATCGAGGTTGGCCATGTCCGGATGGGCGTCTTCGATGACGGCCTCGAACAGGCCCGGTGGCAGCGTGTCGATGAGATCGAGCGCGGAGACGAGCTCCGTGGTTTCGCGGGCAGCGACCTTGGTCGATACGAAGATGCCGAGATGACCGACCTTCTCGTGCAGGCAGTAAACGATGACCTGCTCCTGCGCGATGAGCTCGAGATCGGTCTCGTACAGGTCGGGAATCCAGTTCAGAGCCTGTTGTGGCGGCGTGATGTTATCGCCCCAGGAGGCGAACACCACGATCGGCGAGCGGATGTTGCGCAGATCGATCGTGAGCGCGCCGTCGGCGGTGGCAATCTCACCCGAGGTGAGCTTGTTGCCCACGAACAGGTTCTGGGCGATCCAGTCCATCTCCTCGCGGTTCAACAGGAAATGGCCGCCCCACCAGCGCTCGAAATCGAGGAAGCGCGGCCCCTCGGTATCGACGTTGGCGTACAGGTTGTAGAGCTTGGTCCAGTAGGTGTTGGCCGGGTTCAGACGCTCGAAGTTGGAGACCAGGTGCGCGCCGTCGAACTTGCCGTTGCCCAGGTCGGCGGCAAGCGAGGCAAGCCACGACCCCCCCATCAACCCGCCCGAATAGCGCATCGGATTTCCGCCTTCGACTCCGGCCCAGTAGGAAATGGGCGAGCCGGCGAGCAGGATGGGACCGACCAGGTCCGGCGCTGCAGCCGCCAGCAGCATGAGCGCCCAGCCTCCCTGGCAGTTGCCGATCACGAACGGCTTGTCCGCATGCGGGTGGAGTTCGTTCACCTGGCGCAGGAACGCCGCTTCGGCGCGTGCGACCGATTCGATGGTCTGGCCCGGCACCGGATCGGGGAAGAACATGACGAAGTAACAGGGGTGACCCGCTCGCAATGCGATGCCGATCTCGCTGTCCATCTTCGAACCGCCGATGCCCGGCCCGTGCCCCGCGCGCGGATCGATCACCACGAACGGGCGCTTGCTCGCGTCCGCAGGGTGTTCCGCCGGCGGCACGATGCGGGCGAGTGCGTAGTTCGCCGGCAATTCGAAGTCGCGCGCATCGGCGATGATCTCGTAGTCGAAGACGAGCACCGGCGGCTTGCCTTCCTTCTCGTGTTCGACGTAGACGTTGCCCCGCTCGCGCAGGATGTCCCAGAACAGCACCGTACGCTGCCACGAGTCGACCCAGTAGCTCATGGCGTGCGAGGCGAGCTGGGGGATCGGGAACGCGTTCGCCATCGCGGCGGCGAGTGTGTGCGGGGGGGTCGGGGGTGCGGGCTGCTCTGCCATCGTCTGCGTCTCCTGCGCGCCGAAAGGACCGGATCGGCGCCGACTGCACCCTCTGCGGGGGCTCGACGCACTTCGCGGAAAGCAATCGGTGCTTTCCGGATCCGAACCGCATCATTCTGCCTCATCGAGCGTTGCGGGAACAGCCACGACCGCGTCCGTAACGACACACTCGGCGCTGCGCGCTAAAGGTTTCCGACGGGCGCGATGGCAGCGTCGTGCGCGGATGAACTCCGCCGGTCAGCCGTTGCCCCAGCTTGATCGTTAATGATCTGTCAAAGCTCGACGCAGAGGACCGTTCTCGGCGCGTGCTTTCTGGTTGGGTTTTGGGGCACGAAGCTCGGAGTGTGGGTCATGGTCGCTCGTTGGGTCGTTCGCTTGGCGGTGCTGGTCGGACTTTTCGTGCCCATACTGGCGTTGGCACTGGAGGGGGTGCCGGGCGCGGTTCTGCCGGCAGACTACAAGCCGTGGCCGCGCGAGGTGAAGAACGGCGCCATCACCTATTCGATCTACGAGCCGCAGACCGAGAGCTGGAACGGTTCCGACCTCAGGTTTCGCGCGGCGGTCGCCGTGACGGCAGACGGCAGCACCCGCTACGGCATCGCGTTC
>JAEUMX010000133.1 GCA_016791285.1 Burkholderiales bacterium | reverse complement strand
TCCTCCTCGGGCGGTGCTTCGACCATCTGATAGCTCGCAGGCAGCGGCTCGGACCGGTTGAGCTCGTCGTGCTTGAGCCGGGTCACTGTGTAGTGGGGTGTCTCGAAATGGACGTTTGGAATGAGGACCGTGCTCACCTTGAGGCGGGACTCGATGCCGTGGATGTCCGAGCGCTTTTCGTTCAGCAGGAAGGTCGCCACGTCGACCGGCACCTGCGCGTGCACGGCAGCAGTGTTCTCCTTCATCGCCTCCTCCTGCAGGATGCGCAGGATGTGGAGCGCGGTCGATTCGATGCTGCGGATCTGTCCGGTGCCCTGGCAGCGGGGGCAGGGCAGGTGGCTGGTTTCGCCGAGGCTCGGCTGCAGGCGCTGGCGGGAGAGCTCCATGAGGCCGAAGCGCGAGATCTTTCCCATCTGCACCCGGGCGCGGTCGAAGTGCAGGGCCTCGCGCAGACGGTTCTCCACTTCGCGTTGGCTGCGCGTCGACTCCATGTCGATGAAGTCGATGACGATGAGACCCCCCAGGTCGCGCAGGCGCAGTTGCCGGGCGATCTCGTCGGCTGCCTCGAGATTGGTGTTGAGGGCGGTCTGCTCGATGTCGCCGCCGCGCGTGGCTCGAGCGGAATTCACGTCGACCGCGACCAGCGCCTCGGTGTGATCGATCACCACTGCGCCGCCGGAGGGCAGCTGCACATGGCGCGAGTAGGCGGTCTCGATCTGGTGCTCGATCTGGAAGCGGGAGAAGAGCGGGACGTCGTCCTTGTAGAGCTTCACGCGGCTGACGTTGCTCGGCATCACGTGCCCCATGAACTGCCGGGCTTGGTCGTAGATGCTCTCCGTGTCGATCAGCAACTCCCCGATCTCGGGCTGGAAGTAGTCGCGAATGGCGCGGATCACGAGGCTCGACTCCTGATAGATCAGGAACGAACCGGACTGCAGGCGGGATGCGTTCTCGATCGCGCGCCAGAGCTGGAGAAGGTAGTTGAGATCCCAGTCGAGTTCCTCCAGGGTCCGGCCGATGCCAGCGGTGCGGGCGATGATGCTCATGCCCTGCGGCACGTCGAGCTGGCCGACCAGATCGCGCAGCTCGTCGCGCTCCTCACCCTCGACGCGGCGCGATACGCCGCCGCCACGGGGGTTGTTGGGCATCAGGACGAGATAACGTCCGGCGAGACTGACGAAAGTGGTGAGCGCGGCGCCCTTGTTGCCGCGTTCGTCCTTCTCCACCTGGACGATGAACTCCTGACCCTCCTTGAGTGCATCCTGGATGCGGGCGCGGGAGACTTCGACGCCAGCCTGGAAAAGGCTTCGGCTGACTTCCTTGAACGGCAGAAAACCATGCCGATCCGCGCCGTAATCGACGAATGCGGCCTCCAGGCTCGGTTCGATCCGGGTGATGATGCCCTTGTAGATGTTTCCCTTGCGTTGTTCCTTTCCTGCCGACTCTATATCGAGGTCAACGAGCTTCTGACCGTCTACAATTGCGACCCGGAGTTCTTCCGACTGGGTCGCGTTGAAAAGCATGCGCTTCATTCTTGTCTCCCGCGCTTATTCTCACGGGACAGCCAAACCCGCCCCGGCGAAGCCATCGCCGGCAGCCAAGTGGTCATCTCGTCATAGGCTCGAGGTGCGTTCCGAGAGGGTGTTCAGATTGCAGGAAGCCCCGGGTTTGCCTTTCTTCGGTGCCGCATGCGGCGGCTGTTGGATCCGGTCCGTGAGAGTGCTTGCGCGCTTGTATCGGTTCCTAGCGTCGCGTTGGCACGCGACGATGCTTGAGTTGCTGAACAGGGCACCCGGTGCGGGCTCGAGTGGCGGCCAGAGGTGGCCTCGGCCCATGCGGCGCAACGCCTTCGCGGGTTGTGCGAGCGCCCTGAACAGGGCCGAAGTATAAATAAGAATGGTCGCGCCAAGCAAAAAATCCGTCACTTTGCAAGAGGTTGACGAAGGAAGCGCCGATCAGCGCATCGACAACTACCTGGTGCGGCTGCTGAAGGGGGTCCCGCGCAGCCATGTCTACCGCATACTGCGCTCCGGAGAGGTGCGGGTGAACAGCAGGCGCGTGGAGGCCACCTACCGCCTCCAGCCGGGTGACCGCGTGCGCGTGCCTCCGGTGCGGACAGCGGCACCCGCGCGGCCCGCGGTGGCTGCTCCGGCATGGCCGCGCTTCGTGCCGCAGACACTCTTCGAGGACGAATGGCTGCTCGCGATCGATAAGCCGTCCGGCATGGCGGTTCACGGCGGCAGCGGCGTGAGCCGGGGTGTCATCGAGCTGCTGCGCCTGGGTGGGGGGGCGTCCTTCCTCGAGCTCGTTCACCGCCTCGACAAGGAAACCTCGGGCGTCCTGCTGCTCGCCAGAAAGCGCGTCGCGCTGACTCGCCTGCACGAGCAGCTGCGCGAGGGCAGGGTGGACAAGCGCTACCTCGTGCTCGTCCGGGGGCGCTGGCGGGATGCGCGGCGGCGCGTCACGCTGCCGCTCCACAAGTTCGTCACCGCCAGCGGCGAGCGGCGGGTGAGCGTCAAGCCGGGCGGCCAGGAGTCGGACACCGTGTTCACCCTGGTGGAGCGGCTGGGCGATTTCAGCCTGCTGGAAGCCCTGCTCGCAACCGGTCGCACGCACCAGATCCGGGTGCAGCTCGCCCACCTGGGATACCCTGTGGCAGGTGACGACAAGTACGGCGACTTCGAACGCAATCGCCTCCTCGCGGCTTCCGGCCTCAAACGCATGTTTCTGCACGCCTGGCGGCTCGGGTTCGAGCATCCGGTCACCGCGGCGCGGGTCGACCTGACTGCACCGCTGCCGGGCGACCTGCGGCGCTTCCTCCACGCGCAGGGCGCCACGCTCGCCCTCGACCCTGAAGCCCACTCCCTTGTTTGAGTCGCAGCGCCCCTTTCGCCTCATCGTGTTCGATTGGGACGGCACGCTGATGGATTCGGCGGCGGCCATCGTCGCAGCCATTCAGGCGGCGAGCCAGGATCTGGAGCTGCCCGTTCCGGACGATCGGAGCGCGCGCCACGTCATCGGCCTCGGACTTCAGGACGCGCTCTCATACCTGTTTCCGCAGCTCGATGCCTCGAGCTACGAGTCGGTCGCGGACCGCTATCGCTGGCACTACCTTGCGCGCGACCACGCGATCCCCCTGTTCGACGGCGTGCCGGAGATGGTTGCCGAACTCGCTGCGGCCGGCATCCTGCTGGCGGTGGCGACCGGCAAGAGCAGGCGCGGACTCGATCGCGCGCTCGACGCCACCGGCCTTGCCGCCGCGTTCCAGACCACCCGTTGCGCCGACGAAGCGTTCTCCAAACCGCATCCCGCGATGCTGATCGAGATCATGGACGAGCTCGCGACCGGCGCTGCGCACACCCTCATGGTCGGGGACACCACGCACGACCTCGATATGGCCCGCAATGCTCGCGTCGCCTCGGTGGGCGTCACTTACGGTGCGCATTCGCGGGAGAGCCTCAGCGCTTGTGCGCCGCTCGCGCTGCTGGATACGGTTTCCGCGCTGCGGACGTGGTTCGCGACGCACGCGTGATCGGTGTACGCTTGACGGTCGCAGGGACAGACGAATCTTCCGTTCGGAAAGCAGGAAATAACCATGACCGATCCGATTTCCGACCAGGCCGGGGGCGAGAAGTGGGAGCGCAGCGTGCTCGAGAGGCTCGCGACGGCAGCGGTCGTCGAACAGAGGCGAGCCCGCCGGTGGGGCATCTTTTTCAAGTCGCTCGGCTTCATCTACCTCTTCGCGCTTCTGTTCGTGGGCTTTGGCTGGATCGGCAAGAAGGAGCCGGCGCTCGCCAGCAAGCACACCGCGCTGATCGAGCTCTCCGGCGTCATCGCCGCGGACACCGAAGCGAGCGCGGAGAAGATCACATCCGGTCTGCAGGAGGCGTTCAAGGACAAG
>JAEUMX010000082.1 GCA_016791285.1 Burkholderiales bacterium | reverse complement strand
CGCCATCACCAGCCGATCGCGTCGTAGATGACGGTGATGATCGCGTCCGCGACGACGATCAGCACCAGGCTCGTCACCACCGCGGAGGTCGTCACCGTGCCCACCGCCTCGGCGCTGCGCCCGCACTGCATCCCGCGCAGGCACCCGGCCATCGCAACCAGCACGCCGAACACGGCGGCCTTGATCAGACCCTTGGCGAACAGCGTCAGGTTGAGCGCGCTCTTGGTCTGGACGATGTAGGCCTCCCACGAGAGATCGAGCAGCGTCACGCCGACCAGCGCTCCGCCCATGATGCCGAGGAAATTCGCGTAGAGCGCGAGCAGCGGCGTCATCACGAAGAGCGCGAGGATCCGCGGCAGGACCAGGAACTCGACCGGGTTGAGACCGGTGGTGCGCAGCGCGTCGATCTCCTCGTTCACCTGCATGGTGCCGATCTGCGCCGCGAACGAAGCCCCCGCCCGACCCGCCATGATGATGCCGGTCATGAGCCCGCCCATCTCCACCGCCATTGCAATGGCCACGAGGTTCGCGACGAAGATCTGCGCGCCGAACGCAGTGAGCTGGATTGCGCCCACGAAGGCGAGAATCATCCCGGTCAGGAAACTGATCAGCGAGACGATGGGCAGTGCGCCAGGGCCGCAGTCGGCGAAGTTCGTGACGAAGTCGGGGCGGCGGAAGCGGGCGCGTCCGGTCACGAATCGAACGAGGGCGATGAACACTTCGCCAACGAATGCGAATACCTCTTGCAGCGCTGCCGCAAGGTCGATCGCGGCGGTGCCGATGCGACCCGCGAGCCCCAGAGGGGCGCCAGATGCCGCGCTCGCCGAGCGCGGCGGGACCGCGCGCGCGAGACGAAAGACGCGCTGCGCGCCCTCGGGCAGGCCCGAGACATCGAGCTCGGCACCCACGCGCGCGGCGAGTGCCTCGATCTGCCCGACAAAGACGATCAAGGCGCTGTCCCAGCCGCTCAAGCGTTCGGTGTCGAAGCCCAACTGCCGGATGGGTCCGGTTGCGGACATGCGCCCTTCCAGCTCGGCTGCCGGCGGCAGCCGCTCGCTCTTCGTCCAGGGGCCGGCGAGCCCCAGCACCCATGCGCCGCTGCCGGCGTCGCGCAGCGCCAGCTCGAGCTTGCCGGCGGGTATGTCCTGCCCTTCGATTGCGCCGCCGGCCGCGAGGGACGTCTCGGTCATGGATCCTCGTCTGCCTACTCGGGCAGCGCGTTCAACACGTACATCAGCACCAGCACCCCCGGCGGATCACCCAGCGGCCCGAACCATTTCTTGTAGATCTCTGCCACTTCCCCGGTGCGATAAAGGCGCGCCAGCACGCGGTTGGCGGCAAGGCGGAAGCTCGCATCGCCGCGCTTCGACATGAGCGCATAGGGCTCGTAGGAGAACTGATCCTCCGCCAATGTCCACTCCAGTGGATCCCTCGCCTTGAGCAGCTGGTCGATAAGAATGATGCGATCGGCGGCGAGAGCGTCCGCGCTGCCGCTCTCGATGGCAGCGAGCCCTTCGGCGTAATCGCTCACGGGCATGAGATCGAGCCGGAAAAATTGCTTGGCGACCGCCTCGCGCAGGGCCGCCTCCGTCGTCGTGGCGGGAATCACCGCGACCTTCTTCCCCGACAGGTCCGCGAGCCGTTTGATGCCCGACTTCTTCCTGACCATGACGCTTGCACCGTCGACGAAGATCTTGTTGGAAAAATCCACGGACTCAATGCGCGAGAGCGTCATCGTCGTCGCTCCGCACTCGAGGTCGATCTTGCCGTCGACAACGGCCTGAATGCGGTTCTGCGTGGTGACCTCGACGTACTTCAGGTCGAGCTTGCCCAGGCCGAGCTGCTGCTGCACGCCGGCGGCGATGCGCTGGCACAGCTCGATCGAGTAGCCCTCCGGGTTACCCGTGCTGGGCGCGAAGGAAAACGGCCACGCGTCGGCGCGATACCCCACGACCAGGGTTCCGCTGTTCTTGATTTTTCTGAGCGTGCCGTCCAGTGCTTGAGCCTGAGCCGAGCTCGATACGACCACGGCCCAGCATGCGACTGACGCGGCGAGCAAAGCTCGAAAGCCCATGCCGAATCGAAACATTCCCCGCGACGACCTCGATCGATCGCGCATCGCGCGACCGCAAACGGGGCGAAGTGTAGCAGAGGAACGCGGCATCGACCTCCGTCGCGGCGGCTCGCGCTCCGCAGGGGGTTTACGGGCTCGGCTTCGCTGGATCAGGATAGATGTACCAGTCCACGCAGCCGATCTCGACCGAGTGAACCGCCAAAGGCAGCTGCACGCCTGTCCCCCGGCCAGCAGTCGATGGCTGCTCGCCCTTCCGGGACCGCGGGTGTTCCGCGGGATGCACGGCGTCGCGTCGGATTGCGTATGCGTCATTGAGATTCATGGTCACCTCCTCGTGCCGGCTGGAATGGGCCACAACAACTTGCCGCCAAGCAACATTAACCGCAAGATGCCATGGCGATAAGCCCCCGGAGCCGAACTACACTGTTGCCGATCGGATCACAATGACGTGGAAGTTCCAGATCTCAACCTGATGGCGATCTTCGCCCGCGTGGTCGAGGCGGGCAGCTTCTCGGAAGCGGCGCGACGCCTGAACACCTCCCGCTCGGCGGTGAGCAAGGCCGTCGCCAAGCTGGAGAAGGCGTTCGGCGCGCGACTCCTGAACCGCAGCACGCGTGCGCTCAGCCTGACCGAAGTGGGAGCCGCCGTGGCGGCACACTGCGGGCGCATCGTGGACGAGGCCGAACAGGCGGCGCAGGTGGCGAGCAGCCTGAGCGCCGAGCCGCGCGGGATGCTCAGGGTAAGC
>JAEUMX010000081.1 GCA_016791285.1 Burkholderiales bacterium | reverse complement strand
CACGTCGCAGAATGCGTCGGTGCGCTGCGCCGGGAGCTCGTCCTCCTCCGCCTCGGCTTCGGCCTCGACCTCGGCCTCCGCCATCTCCTTGGCCGGCTCCAGCACGCACTTGCCGATGTGATAGCCGAGCTTGCGATAGCTCTCGAACTGCGACTCGTCGAACCACTGGTCGTTCGTGGTCTGGTGCGGGAACGTGGGATCGGTAGACGCGTAGTGCAGCACATCGGCAGGCTCGTCGCCGACCAGCGAAGGCTTCACGTAGAGGAGCACTCCCGGCACGGCGTCGCGGTCGAGCAGATCGTAGCGTATCGTACCTACGGCGCAATGCCACTCGCTGTGCTTCTCCTCGCCACGGGGCCGCAGCGGCGCGACGTTGATCTCGATCGGGATGCCGAGGTCTGCATAGCACTTGCGGATGGCATTGCCGAGATCTTCGAACGTGAGCTTCTGATCATGTCCCGCATCGCACGCGAGGATGAAGCGGCAGCGGCGCCGGACGAGCTCGTACACGCCGAGATTCTCGAAGTGACCGCCGTCGCTCAGATAGACGTACCTGCTCGTGCTGGTCGTGAGCCCGAGCAATTCGCGCAGCAGCCGCCACGCCGCGACGAGCGGCCCGGGGCGCGTCCACGCGCTCTCGTCGACGGGGTTGCCGCACCACCTGCCGAGACGCACGTTGAACACCGTCATGAGGAACGCCAGGGCGGGCGAGCTGTGGTGGCCCATGTTGGGGCTCGCGGCAGCGCCGGAGATGGCGAGTGCCATGCCCAGCTTCGCGCCCTCCGCGTCCATGGTCCGCGCTGTCGGGCGGAAGCAGCCGCGAGCTGGTGGGGCCAGACGATCGGCGGCTTGCCGCGCAGCCCCATCCAGTGGGCTGGCGTGAGTCGGCAGATCGGGCTCAGAGCGAACGCTGGCCGGCTTCGCGCATTCCTTATCGCTGGGCGCGCTGTCGTCCGGGTCCGCGTACCCCGCCGAATCGGCAGTCGGTGGCAGCTCGAAGCCCGAGAACTTGGGCGTGAAGGTGAACGAAGCCGCCTTGCGCTGCTGCCATTCCAGGTCTTTTCCGTGGACCAGATTCAAGGCGGTGTTCACGATGTGATAGGGGCGCTGCGATTCGATATCCCCGTTGCCCGAAACGCTGCCCAGGCGATGCATCGGCAGGTCGTCCTCGGGGTCGAAGCCGGTGAATGGCTGAGGCTGGCGGTGCGGGGCGCGCGTCGCGCCGAGATAGCAGCGGGTGAGCCGGTTGCGATAGAAGCCGTAGAGCGAGAACAGGTTGATGTCGACCCGCCATGAAAGCGCCACTCCGGCCCCGAGGCACACGCCGGCCGTCACGAGCAGCATCCGGAGCGGGATCGCGTCCATTTCGAGAAACTGCTGGTGCGCGCTGGCGAGGAAGCTGGTGGGGGCCGACTCCTTCGGTTCGATGTTCGCAACGATGGGCAAGACCAGGTCGATCACGATCGAAAGGCCGGCGAGCAGCCCGACGATGAAAACATACGGCGCGACACGTGCGACGATTTCGAGTGCCTGCTTGGTCCGAGGCCCCCCAGGAGTTCCCGTTTTTTCGCTCTTGCCGAGCAGGACACCGGCGAGCGTCGACGCAAGCCACGTGACCACGGCACTGGTGGTTGCCCAGCCGCCTTCGTCCCATTTGCTTCTCAGGCTGACCATCGGCGGGACGACGTATACGGAGATGAGGAAAAGCAGCAGCCATCCGACACCGACTGCGATGGCCGACCCGCCGAGACGGCTCCACCATTCACGCACGTCCTCCGAATACTGTCGGCCCACCAGCCCGACATGGAGCGTGAGGGCGATTGCCAGCAGCTTCATGACGACGACCGTTCCCAGACCGACCGCCAGCCACCTGGCCAGATCGGGTCCGTATTCTGGAATGTTCCGGATCCGATCGAGAGCTCCGGTAAACCAGTAGAAGAGGACACCTCCCACCGCCCCCGCTGCGACCGCCGCGAGAAATATGCCGAGAAAGCTCGAGCGCAAGAACTTTCCGCGAGCGGTGCGCACCGTTTGGAGTACTTGCGAGCGACCTGTGCGCGTGCTTGCTACGAGGTAGGCCACGCCGCCGACGATCCACGCGACGAGAGCGAAAGTCGAACCGACGAGAACCCACCCCACCCAGTCGTAGCCGAGGTCGGGCCGCGCCTGCACGCTGAACCAGTAGCTGACGAGGTAGGCGCCGATCCCGCCGGGAAACCAGAAGAGCAGCAGGATGACACCGGTGTTCGCGTACCAGGGCGGACTGGTACCGGCTGCTGGTGTACGATAGGCGAGGTTCGCGCCCACGATGGCCGAAGTCGGCACGATCAGCAGGGCGAGTCCCCACCACAGGAAACTGTTCACGAGCCCGGTCGGGTCGCTGCTTTGCGCGAAGTAACGGGTGGCAGCGACGAGAATCCGCGGCACCAGCAGCAGCGCGACCAGGAAAAGGATCAGGATGGTGAGGTTGAGGTAGAGGTTGCGCAGGTAGGTCGCCACCGCCGACAGCGTATCCGCTGACAGCAGTCCCAGGCGTGGCGTGAGGTAGTTGCTGTAGCCGCGCAGAAATCGGATCGCCGGCGATTCACGCGAGTAACCCGGTGGACCGGATTCGCCGTCCTGCGGACAGAGTTCGCGCACGACGCTGTCGACATCACCGTGCCGGCGCGCGATGAGCGCAGATAGCCAGCTTCCGATGTAACCACCACCGGAGACGGTCGAGACGTAATCAAAGAGATGCAGCAGCTTGAGCTCGCACAGCGCCTGAATTACGCCGAGATTGAAGGTGGCACTGCGGATGCCGCCCCCCGAAAAAGCGAGCCCCACGAGTCTCGCGTCATGAGCCTTCTGAAGCGAATTGCCGTCTTTGTGGGCTTCCTTCGGGTTGAAACCACGACGAGCGCGCACGATCTCGTCGACTTCAATGCGCAGTTGCTGATCAAAGGTGGCGTGCGCGCACCGGTCCAGCGCTTGCCGTGTGTCTTCACCGAACACTCCGGGCTTAGCACGGAGGCTCTTGTTCTTTTGGAATTGGTCGAGCGCCTGTCGCGTCGGCTCGTCGAACTTACCGTCCAGCAACCCGGGGTAGTTCCCGGTGAGCTTCAGCTGAAGCTGCAGCGTGGCGACTTCATGGGGCGAGAGGTTCGTGGCGCGCATGGCTGTTACCGTCTCGTGGCGGGCAGTCGAAATGATAAGGCAAGTGTGGCGGCCCGAGTTTCGACGCGCATCGACCGTTGGACATATGACTGACGGATGAGTCATGGGTCGCGATTGCCCCACTCTCACCCGGCAGATCGGATGCTAAGATCGACCGCAGTCCACAAGCCGAGCCCCGACGCTGCCATGGTCGCGAACCCCAGTGACGAGCGCCTTCTCTCCCTGCTCGAGTCCTCGCGGTCGATTGCCGTGGTGGGGCTCTCGCCGCGCCCTGAGCGGCCGAGCAATCAGGTCGCGCGCTACCTCATCGCCGCCGGCTACCGGGTGATTCCGGTGAATCCGGGCCACGCCGAGATCCTCGGTCTTGCGTGCTACCCCGACCTCAGGGCGGTGCCGGAACCGATCGACATCGTCGATTGCTTTCGCCGTTCCGACCAGATTCAGCCGATCGCGGAGGACGCCGTCGCCGTTGGTGCAAAAGTCCTCTGGCTGCAGCTCGGGGTCGTGAACGACGCCGCCGCGCAGTTTGCACTGCGCGCTGGACTCATCGTCGTGATGGACCGCTGCATCAAGATCGACCATGCCATGCTCGGGGTCGGGAGGCCCCGGGCGGCGCCGGACGTCGGTTCCTCGTAAGGCCAATTTCCTCAGTTGTCTCATTGGCTTGGCACATCTCCAGTGGCACGGCGATTGCTCGCATCGAAGTCCCTTCGTGCTGGCTGTTCCGTCAGTGGTATCCCACCCCGAGAGATGAAACGCCACCATCCGCGTGACGGCGCCGAGCCCCCGCAGACCTTCCGGCTGCGTCCCGTCGCGCGCGCGATCCTTGGGATCTGCCTCACCGCGACGGCGTTTTCTGGGTATGCCCTGCCCACTGGTGCCGAGATCAGCGCCGGCGGCGGCGTCATCGGCCACGCCGGTGACACGCTCACGATCCATCAGACGAGCCCGCGCCTTGCCATCAACTGGCAAAGCTTCGGTATCGGCACCGCGGAATCGGTGGTCTTTCGCCAGCCCGACGCGGGCGCGATCGCACTGAATCGCGTCCTCGGCCAGGATCCATCGGCCATCCTGGGCCGCCTTTCCGCCAACGGGCAGGTGTTCGTGCTGAACCCGAACGGCGTGCTCTTCGGTCCCGGCGCACAGGTGGACGTGGGCGGGATCGTCGCCTCGACGCTCGGTCTGCCGGACGCCGATTTTCTCGCCGGCCGCTACACGTTCAACAACGCCGGCGGTGCCGGCTCCGTGGTCAACCGGGGCACGATCCGGGCGGCGGATGGCGGGTACGTCGCACTCATCGCGCCGCAGGTGACGAACGAAGGTGCGATCGTCGCTCGGCTCGGCACGGTCGCGCTCGGCGCCGGCGATCAGATCACGCTCCAGCTCGCCGGCAATGCACTGGTGGGTTTCTCCGTCGATCAGGCGGCGGTCGCTGCACTGGTCGCGAACCGGCAGCTGATCCAGGCCGACGGCGGCGCCGTCGTTCTCTCGGCTCGTGCCAAGGACGCGCTGCTTGCCACCGTCGTCAACAACGAGGGCATTGTCGAGGCGCGCTCGGTGAGCGTCAGGAACGGCGTCATCCGGCTCGAAGGCGGGGCGAGCGGCGTCGTCTCCGCCGGTGGGAGGCTGGATGCGACGGGGGCGAACGCCGGGGAAACCGGTGGCAGCGTGACGATCACGGGTGACAAGGTCGCACTCGCGAACGGCGCGTTGGTCGATGCGTCGGGGCACGCGGGCGGCGGCACGGTGCTCGTCGGGGGCGACTACCAGGGCAGGAACCCGGAAGTGCGCAACGCGAGCCGCAGCTATGTCGGACCGGATGCGATCGTGCGCGCCGATGCCACTCACAACGGCGAGGGCGGCAGGGTGATCGTCTGGGCGGACGAGGCTGCGCAGTTCTACGGGACGATCAGCGCGCGCGGCGGGCCCGGGGGCGGCAACGGCGGCTTCGTCGAGACCAGCGGCAAAGTCACCCTGCAATCGACCGGCTCGGTGGATGCGAGTGCTGCGAACGGACGTGCGGGGCAATGGCTCCTCGATCCGAACAACATCACGATCCAGGCGGCCGGTGCCAATACCAACGTCACCGCCGGCCCGAACTTCACCACGACCAACGACAGCGCGATCGTCACCACTGGCAGCATCGTGGCCGCGCTCAACGCGGGCACGAGTGTCACCGTCACGACGGGCAGCGCCGGCGCGAACACCCAGCCCGGCAATATCACGGTCGCGAACGGGATCGCCAAGACCGCGGGCGGCAACGCAGCGCTTACGCTCACCGCGATCAACAACATCGTGCTCAACGCGATCGAGAACGTAAGCTCGACGTCGAACCAGCTCAACCTGACGCTCAATGCGGGCGGAACCATCACGAGCTCGGTTGCGATCAATACGAACGGCGGCGTGCTCACCTACAACGCGGCGGGTGCCGCGACGCAGTCCGGCGTCATCTCCGGCGCAGGATCTGTGGTGAAGAACGGTGCAGGAACGCTCACGCTGTCTGGTGCGAACAGCTACAGCGGTGCAACCTCGATCAACGCGGGCGCGCTCCAGCTAGGCGCCGCCAATCGCATTGCCAATACGAGCGCGGTGACGGTCGCCAGCGGCGCGACGTTCAACCTCAACAATTTTGCCGAGACGGTTGGCTCGATTGCCGGTGCCGGCACCATCGCGCTGGGTACGGGCACCCTCACTGCCGGCGGCAACAATACGAGCACGACGTTCTCGGGCGTGGCAACCGGCAGTGGCGGATTGACCAAGACCGGGGCGGGCACGTTGACGCTCTCCGGCGCGAATGCGTACACGGGGGCGACGGCGGTGAACGCGGGGGTGTTGCGGGTGCAGAGCAACACGGCGCTGGGGACGGTGGCGGGGACGACGACGGTGGCCTCGGGCGCGGCGCTGGAGTTGAG
>JAEUMX010000029.1 GCA_016791285.1 Burkholderiales bacterium | reverse complement strand
CGTGAGGCTTGCGACGAACCCGCTCCCGACCGGATTGGTCGCTGTCCCCATGACGATGGGGATGGCAGCGGTGGCATCCTTCGCGGCCCGCGTCGCGGGCGTCCCGCCGGTCACGATCACATCCACCTCGAGCTTGACCAGCTCGATCGCCAGTTCGGGCAGGCGCCGATAGTTGCCGCCCGCGAAGCGGTACTCGATCACGATGTTCTGGCCCTCGATCCAGCCGTTCTCGCGCAGGCCCTGCCGGAAGGCGTCGACCAGGTTCTGGGCGGAGGCCGCGGACCGCGGATGCAGCCAGCCGATGCGGGCAACCTTGACTGGACCGGCGCCGAGGATGTACGGCACGATCACCAACCCCGCGCCAATCCCGGCGATGAACGCTCTGCGGTTCATCATTCGATCACCTTGTCTGCGCGAAGCATCACCGAGCGGGGACGGCGACGCCCGGCGCTCGGACCGTCGTTGATGGTGCGCTCGAGGGCATCTCGCTCGATCGGCACTTCGCCAACCTGCGTGATACCGCGATACGACTCTACGTGATACTGTATTGCACGATGTCACCATTCGAACACTCACCTTGCGCGGAACTTTCCCATGCCAATTTCCGTCCGCCTGGATCGCGTCCTTGAAAGGCGCCTGAACCATGTCAGCGAAAAACTGCGTGTCAACAAGAGCGAGATCATCAAGCGCAGCCTGGAAGCATTCTTGGAGCAGTTCGATCAACCCCCCACTGCCTACGAGCTTGGCGAGGACTTGTTCGGCGCGGACAAGTCGCCGGGCAGAACGGTCGCGACGGATTACAAGAGGCTCCTGAAAGAGAAGCTCCGTGCAAAACATTCTGGTTGACGCTGGCCCCCTGATCGCGCTCTTCAGGCAGCGCGAGCCGCGCCACAAGGAGGTCCGTCACTTTCTCGCGACCAGCAAGAGCAGGCTCCACAGCACCTGGCCAGTGGTCACCGAAGTCTGTCACTTCCTCAATGCTGCGGGTAAGGCGGCGTTCCTGACCTGGATCAAACGCGGTGGATTGCTCGTGGCATCCATGTCCGTGGTGGATCTGGACGCGCTGATTGCACTGCTGTCCAAATACGGAGACCGGGACATGGACTTTGCCGACGCCTCTTTGGTGTGGCTGGCAGACAAGAGTGGCATCGACGAAATCCTCACGATAGACCGCAGGGACTTCGCGGTTTACCGTCTTTCCAGCGGCAAGCCATTCAGGCAGGTGCTGTAACGGCCTGCCCGCGAGACCAACTGTCGAACAGCTACTCATTCGATCACCTTGTCCGCTCGCATCAGGATCGATTGCGGGATCGTGATGCCGAGCGCCCTGGCGGTCCTGAGGTTGACGACCAGCTCGAAATGCGTCGGCTGCTCGATGGGCAGGTCGCCCGGCCTGGCCCCGTGCAGAATCTTGTCGACGAAGACGGTGGCGTGGCGAAACATGTCGGGGATGCTGGGTCCGTAGGAGAGGAAGCCTCCCGCGCTCGTGATCTCCTGGTACGCGTAAATCGCCGGGAGGCGATTGTCGGCTGCGAGCCGCACGAGTTGCCGACCGTGGACGTAGGTCATCGCGTCCGAGAACGTAAGCAGCGCGTCGACTCGCCTCGCCACCATCGTGGCGAACGCCGTTTCGTATTCAGCGGGCCCGTGAACCTCCACGGGCTGCACGGTGACGCCCAAGGCGTCGGCAGCGGTGCGCAAGGCGCCCCAATCGGCCGCGAAGTCGGAATAGCCCGGATCCCACAGCACCGCCACGCGGGAGGCGTTGGGCACTGCCGCCTTCAGCAGCTCCAACCGCTTCGCGGACAATTCCGGATTCAGCTTTTGCAGTCCGGTGATGTTTCCTTCAGGGCGAGCAAGACTCTTCACGATGCCGGCGGCGACCATGTCATCCGTGCAGGCGCCGACAACGATGGGGGTGGTGCGTGTCGCGCGTCGCGCCGCATCGAGCGGGGCGCCGCAGGTCACGACGAACAGCACGTCCACGTTGAGACCGACCAGCTCGGCTGCGAGATCGGGAAGCCGCTCGTACTTGCCCTCGGCGGTTCGAAACTCGATCGCGACGTTCTGGCCTTCCACATAGCCGTGCTGCCGCAGCCCGTCCAGAAACGCCTCGTACTGGGGTTGGGTCCGCCACATGGACTGCATGGCAGCTCCAGCGAGCACACCCACCCGGTAGACCTTCGCCGGCGGTTGCGCCGTTGCCACGGCGATCGCGGCCAGCAGACAGGTGAGCACGAGAACGCGAAGGGGAGCCACCATGTCCGTCCCTCCTTTTCCACACTATAGCCAGGGAACGGAGATTCCGCTGGCTGATACGCCCCGCGCGGGTTTGCGCGGGGCGCTCCATACCGTGCTACTCGTTGCAACCGTCGCTCTGATGCAGCCCGTGCTCGACGAACGCAAACTGCCTGTTCGATACTGCGTCGTTCGGACTCGGAGCGGCATAGACGCGTCTTGCGTCGCCCTCACTGACGGGCGCGGAGCCGTCGCTGATGGCGAGTTGTTGCTCGAGCCATGCGCTTTGGGCGTTGGTCTCGTACCCGCCCGCGCTCTTCTCCCCGGGAACGAACGCCGAGTATGACCCCCCGTCGCTGGCGGCGAGCTGCTCCTGCAGCCACGCGTCCTGGTCGACCGCCTGCGCTGGCGCGGCCGCGGAGAGGGCTGTGAGCGCCCCGGCCGCTATCGCCAGGTGGAAATGTGTGGTGAATTGTCTGATGTTCATGTCGAGCCTCCATCCGTTGGCAACTTGGCCCTGATATCCCACACCGCTATCGCAGGCCTTCTGGGAATCGTTGGTGTGTTGGAGACCAATCTATGCTCGAGTAACCGGGAATTCTGCGCACCGTTGCACAGCAAATCTGTGCAATATTCACACTTCGTTGGGACGGCGAGTGTTTCGACCTACATTGCGGAGAGCCGAACATGCTGATGGAAGCCGGGCGATCGGTGCTGCTGATCGTCGATGTACAGGAGCGGCTGCTGCCTGTTATCCATGACGGTGCTCGCGTGCTGGAGCAATGCCTCTGGCTGATCCGCCTCGCCCGGCGCATGCAGGTCCCGGTGGTCGCTTCGGAGCAATACCCGCAGGGCCTGGGTCGAAGCGTCCCGGCACTGCGTGAGGCGCTCCCGGCCGACGCGTTCGTCGAAAAGGTCTTCTTCTCCTGCGTCACCGATGGCGTCCTGCAGCAACTCCCGCTGTTCGGGCGGCAGCAGTGGGTGGTGACCGGAACCGAAGCGCATGTCTGCGTCTTGCAGACGGTGCTCGATCTTTGCGCGGCGGGAAAGAAGGTGTTCGTGGTCGCGGAGGCGGTCGGCTCGCGTCGCCCGCTCGACCGCGATCTGGCCCTCGCCCGCATGGCACGCAGCGGGGCGGAGGTGGTGTCGCGCGAGATGGTGGCGTTCGAGTGGCTCCGGCGCGCCGGCACGGACCTTTTCCGCGAGGTCAACCGCGACTTCATCCGCTAGTGCACGCCACACCGTGTGGATTGTGCCGGCCGCGAACACCGAGGCGACGGCGTGCAAGGGACGGTTGACCGGAACGAGCAAACCCGAAATACTCGCGCCCACGAAGTGGAATCCAGAATTCCACCACTCGTTCTGACCGAGAACACGGAAAACGACGCCCGCAATCACGGGTTGCGCCTGCAATCCCGTTCTCCAACACCTCCAACCAAGGGAGCAGTCATGGCAAAAATCACGAAGGTCATCGGCCGTCAGATCCTGGACTCGCGCGGCAACCCGACCGTGGAAGTGGACGTCGTCCTCGACGATGGTTTCGTCGCCCGCGCCGCGGTGCCGAGCGGCGCCTCCACCGGCGAATACGAGGCCTGCGAACTGCGCGACGGCGACAAGAAGAAGTGGGTGGGCAAGGGCGTCACCCAGGCCGTCGCCAACGTCAACACCAGGATCGTCAAGCGACTCAAGGGCAAGGATCCGCTCGACCAGCGCGGCCTGGACGAGGCGATGATCGACCTCGATGGCACACCGAACAAGAACGAACTCGGCGCCAACGCCATCCTCGGCGCGTCGATGGGCATCTGCGTGGCGGGTGCCTACGTCTCCGGCATGCCGGTGTGGAAGTACATCGGCAAGCTGCACAAGAACAAGAATTTCGTGCTGCCCACGCCGATGGCCAACATCATCAACGGCGGCAAACACGCCGACAACATGATCGACTTCCAGGAATTCATGGTGATGCCGGTGGGTGCCCCGTCCTACTCCGAGGGGCTGCGCTGGATCACCGAGGTGTTCCACACGCTGAAGGGGATTCTCAAGAAGGCGAAGAAGGCGACCTCGGTCGGCGACGAAGGCGGCTTCGCGCCCGACCTCACCAACGACGAGGCCCTCGAAGTGGTGATGGAGGCGATCACGAGCGCCGGTTACAAGCCGGGGTCGCAGCTTGCGATCGCGCTCGACTGCGCTTCCTCGGAGTTGTTCGACGAAGGGCAGCGCAAGGGCTACAAGTTCTGGAAGTCCGACCCCGACAAGCTCTACACCGCGGACGACATGGTTGCGAAGTACGCCGACTGGTGCAAGAAGTACCCCATCGTCTCCATCGAGGACGGCCTCGACCAGAACGACTGGGACGGCTACGTGAAGTTCACGAAGGCGATGGGCAAGAAGCTGCAGATCGTCGGCGACGATTTCTTTGTGACCAACACCGAGCGCCTCAAGCAGGGCATCGACATGGGGGCGGCGAATGCGATCCTCATCAAGGTCAACCAGATCGGCACCGTGACCGAGACGCTCGACTGCATCAAGATGGCGCAGAAGGCGGGTTACGGCGTCATCTCCTCGCACCGCTCGGGGGAGACCGAAGACTCCTTCATCGCCGATCTCGCCGTCGGCACCGGCGCCGGTCAGATCAAGACGGGCAGCCTGTCGCGCACCGATCGCATCGCCAAGTACAACCAGCTGCTGCGCATCGAAGAGCAGCTCGGCAAGAAGGCGAAGTATCAGGGCAAGATCCGCTGAGCCGAATGCCCGGGGAGGGGTCGGCGTGTCGGCAATCGACCTGCCGGCGCTTTCCCGGGCGATCGAGGCGCGCTTCGGCTGCGAATGCCGCCTGCGCACGCACCATCGCGCCAGCGGGAACGTGCTGCACGTGAGCTACGACACGGCGCGGCTGCCCCCGACCTGGGACGCGTTCGTCAGTGAGGACGACGAGACGAGCCGGGCGATCGCCGATTTCGTGCGCGATGCCGGCGCTGGTGGCGCCGGCCGCATCGAGGTCGAGCACGCTGCGCGTGCGGCGCGAACGGTGTGGCTGCCGATCGGCACCGACGGCGTGGTCACGGCCTTCGCCGCGCCGGACTACTTTCGGCGCACGGGTCAGGAAGCGTCGTACTCGCCCGACCTGCACACGGCGCATCGCTTCAAGCTCTGATCGCGGCTGCGCACCCGATCGCGCTCAGGGTCGGCTCTGGGTCTTCGCCTGATCCTCGGCGGACGTCGAGTAAACGTGTCCGACGTGCTTGTGGCACTTGACGCAATTCACGGTCGTGGCGTGCAGCAGGTCCGCGTGGACCATCTTCGTCATCTGGCTGTAGTCGCCACCGAACGCCTTGAGGTCGTGACAGCCCTGGCATGTAATCGAACGGCTGTCCTCGAACCACTGCACGACCGCCTGTGAGAGCCGTGGCTGTTCCCGCTCCCACTGGTCACGGTTGGGAATCCCGCCACGCATTTCCGCGATCAGGTCGCCGATTCCCCCCTTCGCCTTGAACGCCACCAGCTCGAGGTACTCGATCGGACCGGAGTGCCCGGTGTGGTGGGGAATGTGGCAGTCGGCGCAGGCTGCGCGCAGCCCGAGCGAGTTGCTGTAGTGCACGCTGTGCTGGTTGCTCTCGGTCGCCCATTGCATCGAATGACAGGCGCCGGAGCAGAACTCGTACGTACTCGCCTGGCGAACGGCTTCCGTGGCCATCACCAGACTTGCTGCGCCGACGAGCGCACCCACGGCGAGCAGGCCGGCGATGGGCCCCCACTTTCTGCGGCCGGCCTCGCGGTGCATCACGGCCGCACTCTGTCGATCACGAGCTTGAGGTCTGTGCCGCCGACCTTGACCGGGCCGACGGAGCCCTCGAGGTCGCCGCTGCGGGGCGCGGCGTCTCCGCTCTTCGAAATCCGCCCCTGCACGATGACCTGGGCAAAGCGGGAGATCGCCATGCCCGGCGCCATCGACATCGAATCGTCGAGGGCGAATTTCGCCGGCAGGTCGCTGACCTTGAGCTTCTGGACGGCGAGCGGCATGGGCGGACCTTCGGCCGCGCGCGCATAGACGAAGAGCGTGTCGTCCGGCGCGGCCTGCGCGGCGAGCTCGGGCGCGAGCGTGACCAGACCGGCGATGCGGGCCGCCTTGGCATCCGGCGCGGGCTTGGAGGCGGATGGCGCCGGCAGGCCGCCCCGGGTGCGTGCCTCGTCGATGCTGGCCTGGATCGAGCGCGCGCCTTCCGAGTCCGGGGGCACGGTCTTGAGCAACCGCTCCCAGCGCTTGACCGCGCCCGCGAAGTCGCCGCGCTCGTAGGCCGCGGTGCCCGCGAGCGCGAGCGCCTTCCGGTGATCGGGGTCGATGGCCAAGGCCTTCTCGATCGCCTGCAGCGGCTCGCCCTCCAGACTCTGGCCGGTCGACATCGCGAGGGCGTCGGCATAGTCCGCGAGGAGGTCCGGGTCATCGCCCTTCAGCGCGACGGCGCGTCGCAACGCGGCGGTGGCTTCGGGGAACCGGCCGAGCGCCGAGTACGAGCGACCGAGCAGCACCCAGCCCTCCAGGTTGTCCGGTTCGGCTTCGAGCCGCGCGGCGAGCTGCGCCAGCATCTCGTCCACCTGCTCTTTGGTGAACTGCTGCGCGGCAGGGGGTGCGGCGGCGCTGCGAGCTGCCGGATCGAGCGCACCCGGTGCGCCGACCTGCGTGTAGATGAGCACGGCCGCGATCGGGAAGAGCGCCGCCAGCACCAGCGCGGGGACCACGCGGGAGAGACCGCTCGCGGAGGCCGTCTGCTCTTCGCCCTCTGGCCGGACGTCTTCGAGCATGCGCCGCGAGAGCTCGTCGCGATCCTTTTGCCACTGCTCGGGCGAGAGCGTGCCGGCCGCCAGATCCCGGTCGAGCTCGCCGACCTGCTCGCGGTAGATCGCCAGGTTGGCGTCACGGCGATCGTTCGCGGTTGTGCCTCGTGGATGCCGCAGAAAGGGCGGCAGCGCGAAGACCAGCGCAAGCAGGACGAGCCCGGCGCAGACAGCGACGAAAGCAGTCAAGGTGTCTTCCGCGCCGGGTCGGGATCGAGCAGCGCGGCGGCAAGACGCTGCTCCTCGGCAGTGAGCGGCGCCGCCTCGACGCGACGCGCGCGGCGCCTCAGCAGCACGAACCAGATCACGATGCCCAGTGCGAGCAGTGCGAACGGCCCGCCCCACAGCAGCAGTGTGGTCGACTTGACCGGCGGGCGGTAGAGCACGAAATCGCCGTAGCGGGCGACCAGGAATTCGGTGATCTCGCGATCGCTCTTGCCGGCCTTCATCATGTCGCGGATCTCGCGCCGCAGGTCGTTGGCGAGATCGGCGCGCGAGTCCGCGAGCGTCTCGTTCTGACAGACGAGACAGCGCAACTCGGTGGAGAGCTTGTGCAGGCGCGCCTCGAGCGCCGGGTCTGCCGCCGCGGGCGGCGCCTCGCGGGCGGGCACGGACGCCCACGCGAGCGCCAGCAGCAAGGCCAGGAGCACGTGCCGCATCACGCGGAGAGCTTCTTCACGAGCGGGAGAATGTGCTGCTGCCACGCCTCGCGGGTGAGGGGGCCGATCTGCTTGTAGCGGATGACGCCATCGCGGTCGATGAGGAAGGTCTCCGGCACACCGTACACGCCGAAGTCGATGCCGGTCCGCCCCTCCGCATCGACGACGCTGAGCGCATAAGGGTTGCCGAAGCGCGCGAGCCACTGCACCGCGTTCTCCCGCTGATCCTTGTAGTTGAGGCCCACGATGGGCACGCCGCTCTCCTTCGCGAGCTCCATCAGCAACGGGTGCTCCTCGCGGCAGGACACGCACCACGAAGCCCACACGTTGAGCAGCCATACCTTCCCCTTCATGTCGGTGACGCCGAAGCGCTCGCCCGGCTTGTGCAACTGGGTGAGCTGGAAGGCGGGGGCAGGTTTGTCGATGAGCGGGGAGGGCACCTCGCTCGGCTTCAGTCGCAGGCCGACGAAGAGGAAGCCGACCAGGACCGCGAACACCACGAGCGGGATGACGAAGCGGGTCACGGGCGCGCGGGTCCTGCGGCGAGATCGCCTTTGGGGGGTTTCGGCGCCGGCGGCAGCGCGCTCTGGGTCGACTTCTTCGCGGCGAAGCGATAGCGTCGGTCGGTGACGGCGAGCAGCCCGCCGAGCGCCATCAGGACACAGCCGCCCCAGATCCAGTCGACGAAGGGCTTGTAGTAGACGCGCACGATCCAGTCCGTCGCACCGACCGGTTCACCCAGCGAGACATACAGATCGCGCGTGAGACCGGTGTCGATCGCGGCCTCGGTCATGGCCATGCCGGATGCGTTGTAGACACGCTTCTCGGGGTGCATCACCTCGACCACGCGCTCGCCCTTGAGCACCGTCACCGTGCCGCGCGCTGCGCGGTAGTTGGGTCCCGGGTGCTCCTCGACGCCGTCGAAGCGGAAGGTGTAGCCGGCGACCGTGGTGGTGGTGCCCGGTGCCATCTTCACGTCGGTCTCGGTCTGAAATCCGCCGACGATGGTCACGCCGAGAATGAACACCGCCACGCCGAGATGCGCCAGGTGCATCCCCCACGTGCTGCGCGAGTGCCTGGACATGCGGCGCCAGATACTTTGCCCGCCGGGCGCACCGTGCGTTCCGAACGCGACCGAGACGAACACGGCGGCGATTACCCAGAACGCCAGCAGGAATCCGAGCGCGATGAGCGGTGTCCAGGTCCCCAACACGAACGGCAGGATCACGGCGGCTGCGACCCCTGTGCCACAGGCCCAGCGCAAGCGCGCCGCGAGCTCGGGCAACCGCGCCTGCTTCCACCGCGCGATGGGCCCGACCCCCATCAGGAATACCGCGGGCACCATGAGCGGGACGAACACCGCGTTGAAGTAGGGCGGGCCCACCGAGAGCTTGCCGAGCCCCAGTGCGTCGATCAGCAGCGGATAGAGGGTGCCGAGCAGGACGGTGCCGGCGGCGACCAGCAGCAGCACATTGTTGGCGAGCAGCATCGATTCGCGCGAGACGAGCGCGAAGCCGCCGCCGAGTCCCACCTTCGGCGCGCGCCAGGCGTAGAGCACGAGCGAGCCGCCGATCACGATCGAGAGGAACGCGAGGATGAAGACGCCGCGCTTCGGATCGGTGGCGAATGCGTGCACCGATGTCAGCACGCCCGAGCGGACGAGGAACGTGCCGAGCAGCGAGAGCGAAAAGGCTGCGATGGCGAGCAGGACGGTCCAGCTCTTGAAGCTGCCGCGTTTTTCCGTGACCGCCAGCGAGTGGATGAGCGCCGTGCCAACCAGCCAGGGCATGAAGGAGGCGTTCTCGACGGGGTCCCAGAACCACCAGCCGCCCCAGCCCAGCTCGTAATACGCCCACCAGCTGCCGAGCATGATGCCGAGCGTGAGGAACATCCACGCGACGGTGGTCCAGGGACGCGACCAGCGCGCCCAGGTCGCGTCGAGGCGGCCCGACAGCAGTGCCGCGATGGCGAAGGCGAAGGCAACCGAGAAGCCGACGTAGCCCATGTACAGCATCGGTGGATGAATCACCATCCCCGGATCCTGCAGCAGCGGATTGAGATCGCGCCCTTCGGCCGCGGCCGGAAGCAGGCGCTCGAACGGGTTCGACGTGAGCAGCATGAAGAGCAGGAAGCCGACGCTCACGAACCCCATCACGCCGAGCACGCGCGCGACCATCTCGAGCGGAAGATGGCGGCTGAAGGCGGTGACCGCCACCGTCCACAGCGTCAGCATCAGCGTCCACAGGAGGAGCGATCCCTCGTGCGAGCCCCAGGTCGCCGCGATGCGGTAGGGCAGCGGCAGCTTCGAATTCGAGTTGGTCGCCACGTTGAGCACGGAGAAGTCGTTGTGCACGAACGACCACGCGAGGCAGCCGAATGCGATGGCGACGAAGACGAACTGCCCCTGCGCGAGCGGGCGCGCCGCGGCCATCCAGGAGTCGATGCCGCGGACCGTTCCGGCGATCGGCAGGGTGCCCTGCGCGATAGCGAGCAAGAGCGCGAGGATCAAAGCGAACTGACCGATTTCGGGGACCATGTCGACGCCTCGCTCTATTGGGTGACGACCGTCTTCTGCGCCTTGTGCGCCTGTTCGACGGCGTGCGCGGCCTCCGGCGGCATATAGTTTTCGTCGTGCTTGGCGAGCACTTCGCTCGCCGTGAACTCGCCGTTGGCGCCGAGTCTGCCCTGCGCGACCACACCCTTGCCTTCCTTGAACAGGTCGGGGAGGATGCCTTTGTAGACGACGGGGATCGTCTGCGCCGTGTCGGTGACGCGGAAGTGGACCGTGAGGCCGTCGGGTCCGCGCTGCAGGCTGCCGGTCTCGACCATGCCGCCGATACGGAAAGTGCGACCGACCGGCGCCTCCTTCGCCGCGACCTGGGTCGGCGTGAAGAAGAAGACGAGATTCGAGCGAAACGCGTTGAGGACGAGGGCGGTGGCGATGGCGAGCGCACCGACTCCGGCTGCGATCAGGGCGAATCGCTTATGCCTGGGTTTCATGGGCGTTGCGTGCCGAAACGTGTCGCGTCAGACCAAGCTGCCGCGCGATCGTTCGTCGTCGGCCCCTGAGCCACAGCACTTCCACGGCAAGCAGCAGGGCCGTCACGATATATGTCCCCCACACATAGAAGCCGTATCCTCCCATCGCGAAAAACGCTTCGACACTGCCCCAGTTCATCGAGGCTCCCTCGCGCTCTGCGCGGTCCCTCCGAGAGGGGCTTCGCGCTCCTTCGGGCGGCCGTGCGGAGCGCTCAGTTTGGGCACCCTCGCGCTGGGCGCGGTCCCTCCGAGAGGGACTTCGCGCTCCTTCGGGCGGCCGTGCGGAGCGCTCATGCGTGCCCACCCGCCAGCTGATCCGCCACCCACGCCGAGCCGCGTTCGCGCTCCAGGATGATCGTGCGCACCCGCGCGAGCACCACCGCGATCGAGTAGAACCAGCACGCGAACGCCATGACCAGCATGCCGGCGAGCATCACCGAGGCCATCGACGGTGCCTGGGTCAGGCTCACCGAGGCGCCCTGGTGCAGCGTGTTCCACCACTGCACCGAGAAATAGATGATCGGCACGTTGATCGCGCCGACGATGGCGAGCACTGCACCCGCGCGGTCCGCACGCCGCGGGTCTTCGATCGATGCCTGCAGCGCGATGAAACCGAAGTAGAGAAACAGCAGGATCAGCTCCGAGGTGAGGCGCGCATCCCACACCCAGTAAGCGCCCCAGGTCGGTCGCCCCCAGAGTGCGCCGCTCCAGAGTGCGATGAAGGTAAACAGCGCGCCGGTGGGTGCGATCGCCTGCGCCATCATGCCCGAGAGGCGCGTGTTGAGAATCAGGCCGAGCGCGGCGTAACCCGCCATCACGAGATACAGGAACATGGACATCCACGCCGCGGGCACGTGGATGAAGATGATACGGTAGGCTTCGCCCTGCTGAAAATCCGTGGGGGCCACGAAAAAGCCGAGGTAGAGCCCGATCGCGAAGAGCACGACGGAACCGGTCGCGAACCACGGCACGAGCCGGCCCGCGAACCCGTAGAAGGTCGCGGGGGAGGCGTACTTGAACCAGTTGACAAGACGGTGAGACATGAATGACCCGGGATTCGCGGCGGGCGTCATTCTACGGAGATTCTGAGCGCCGTGGCGGCGGCGATCGGGCCGATCACCATGGACAGCAGGAGAAAGGCGCCGAGCAGCGACAGATGCCCCTCCGGTCCGATGCCCGATTGCGTGGCTTCGACCGCGCCGGCGCCGAAGATGATCACCGGCACGTACAGCGGCAGCACGAGGAGCGCGATCAGCACGCCGCCGCCGCGCAAGCCCAGGGTCAGCGCGGCTCCCACGGCGCCTATGGCCGAGAGCACCGGCGTGCCGATCAGCAGCGACAGCGTCATGACCGCGAGCGCGGTGCCGGTCAGGTCGTACTGGATGCCGAGGACCGGTGCGATCAGGACCAGCGGCACGCCCGATACCAGCCAGTGCGCGACGATCTTGCCCAGCACCAGCAGGGACAGGGGCTGCGGGGCGATCAGCAGCTGCTCGAGCGAGCCGTCGGCGTAGTCCGCCGCGAAGAGCCGCCCGAGCGAGAGCATCGAGGCGAGCAGGGCGGCCACCCAGAGCACCCCGGCGGCGAGCGGGCGCAGCTTTTCCATCTCCGGACCGACTCCCAGCGGAAAGAGGCTGACGACGATCACGAAGAACACGACCGTGGTCGCGACGTCGGTGCGCTGTCGCACCGCCAGCAGGAGGTCGCGACGAATGATCCAGCCGAGCGCCGCGCCCATCAGCTGTTAAGATCGAGGCTGCGCACGGGGGCTGCGATCTCCCCGAGATCCTGGTGGGTGGTGAGCATTGCCATGCCGCCGCCTGCGAGATGTTCCTGCAGCAGCGCCTCGACGGTCGCGGTCGACGCGCGGTCGAGGCCCGCGAAAGGTTCGTCCAGCACCCAGAGCGCTCGCTTCGCAACCAGCAGGCGCGCGAGCGCGACGCGCCGCTTCTGACCCTGCGACAGCCAGCGTACCGGAGACTGCGCGCGCGCATCGAGACCGAGCCGTCCCAGTGCATCGCGCGCGCTGTCCCGATCGACCGCGATGCCGGCGATCCCGGCCCAAACGCGAATGTTCTCCGCGGCCGAAAGATCGTCCTTCAACCCGTTCTGATGCCCGACGTAGGCCAGCTCGGCGCGGTAATCGTCACCGAGGGAGCGCGCGTTCGAGCCGTTCCAGCGTACTTCGCCCGCGGCGGCCTCGGCGAGACCGCACACGATCCGCAGCAGACTCGTTTTGCCGCTGCCGTTCGCGCCCGTGACGACGAGGACTGCGCCGGGCGGCAGGGCGAACGTGATGCCGGAGAAGATCCTTCTTTCGCCGCGGACGCAGGCAAGATTGTCGGAAGAGAGCACGGTCGAGCGGAAAAAGCCCGTAGTTTATAGGCATTTCCGACGCCTCGGGCAGGCGTGGGTTTGACCCTGTGCCGCCATTCCGCTAGAGTCCGTGCCCTGTAACAAGACCTTGCACGCGTGAGGAGAATCGGTATCGTGCGCGCTTCCATCTATGTCATCGGCTTGGCCTCGGCGTTGTTCACGGCGTTGCCCGCGCTTGCCGCGGACGGAAATGCCGCGGCGGGCAAATTGAAGGATTCGATGTGCCAGGGCTGTCACGGCATTCCCGATTACCGCACCGCGTTCCCCGAAGTCTACTCGGTGCCGAAGATCGGGGGGCAGCACGCCGCGTACATCGTGAAGGCGCTGCAGGCGTACAAGAGCGGAGAGCGCAGTCACCCGTCGATGAGGGCCATTGCCGCGACGCTCACCGATCAGGACATGGCGGATCTGGCAGCGTTCTATTCGGCCCCGCTCGGCGCGCCGGTCAGCGCGTCGGCAAAGTGAGGGGAGGAGCGTGATGCAGAGAAGACGCCTTGTCTTGCTGGTCTCACTGGCCCTGGCTGCCGCACCCGCTCTCGCGGGCAGTGCCGATGCCGGCAAACAGAAGTCCACGGTCTGTGCCGCGTGTCACGGCGCCGACGGCAACAGCGCGGTGGCCGATTTCCCGCGCCTCGCGGGTCAGCAGCCCGACTACCTCGTGAAGGCGCTGAAGGACTACAAGAGCGGTGCCCGCAAGAACGCCATCATGGCGCCTCAGGCGGCGAACCTGACGGATCAGGACATCGCCGACCTGGCAGCCTACTACTCCGCGCAGAGCGGCCTGTTCGTCAGGAAGTCGGGGCGCACGGAGTAAGACCGCGCGCCCGGGAGCCGCGGGATTCTCCCCGCGTCATCCCCCTACGACTTCGAACTCCACGCTCACGTTGTTGCGCGTCGCGTGCGAGTAGGGGCAGATCTGCTCGTGCGCTTCCTTCGCGAGCGCTTCGAGATCGCTCTGCGACAGGCTCTTGTCCTCGACCCGCATCTTGACCTCGAGACCGAAGCCGCCAGCGTCGCGGGGCCCGATCGACACAGCACACGTAACGGTTGCGCCCGTGGCGTCTTTCTTCTGTTGTTTCGCCACGAAGTCGAGTGCACCACCAAAGCACGCCGCGTAGCCCGCGGCGAACAGATGTTCGGGTGTGGTCGTGCCCGGCTTGCCGGGCCCGCCCATCGCCTTCGGCACCGAAAGGTCTGCGCCCACCGAGCCGTCGTCGGCCTGGGTGTGTCCATTGCGCCCTCCGGTCGCCGTTGCGGTGGCTGTGAAGACAGGTTTGATGGTGTCCATGTCTGACTCCCGTGGAAGAGATGAAGGTAAGAGACGATTTCCGGCGCGCACCCGCACTCGCGTACCGGCTGCCTCGCATTGTCCTGCTGACGCGGTTGTGGATCAATGCCGCGCGTGCCGGGCCATTCGTACGGGACGAAGATCCTCGGAGACCTCGGGCAGCCGGCAACGCTGAGCTGAAGCGGTACGGGCTTGTGGGATACCTACCGGCTTGCGGTAGACTCCGCCGCTTCCGCCATCCCCACGCCATGTCCGCGCCCCACCAGCTTCTCCGTTCCGTGTTCGGTTACCCCACGTTTCGCGGGCTGCAGGAAGCCATCGTCCTGCACGTGGTCGCCGGCGGCGACGCCGTGGTGCTGATGCCAACCGGCGGGGGCAAGTCGATCTGCTACCAGATTCCCGCCCTGGCGCGCCACGGACTGGGGATCGTCGTGTCGCCGCTCATCGCGCTGATGCAGGATCAGGTGGATGCGCTGAAGGAACTGGGTGTGGCCGCGGAGTTTCTGAATTCGTCCTTGGCTGCGGACGCGGCCATTCGGGTCGAGCAGGAGGTAATCGCCGGTGCGGTCAAGCTCCTGTATGTTGCTCCGGAGCGGCTGCTGACGCCGCGTTTTGTCGCTCTCCTCGATCGGCTTCACGCGGACGATCGTCTTGCACTGTTCGCGATCGACGAAGCGCATTGCGTGTCGCAGTGGGGCCACGACTTCCGCGCGGAGTATCTGCAGCTCGCCGTGCTCGCGGAACGCTATCCAGGCATTCCGCGCATTGCGCTGACGGCGACTGCGGACGCCATGACCCGCCGGGAAATCCGGGGCCGCCTGCGCCTGCATGACGCCCGTGAATTCGTCGCCAGCTTCGATCGGCCCAACATCCGTTACACCATCGCCGAACGCAACGACGAGCGCCGGCAACTGCAGGCGTTTCTGGCGGAGCACGCGGGCGAGGCCGGCATCGTCTACTGTCTGTCGCGCAACAAGGTCGACGCCGTCGCGGCCTGGTTGGCGAAAATGGGCTTGCATGCCCTGCCATACCACGCTGGCATGGATGCCGGCGCCCGGCGCAGACATCAGTTGCGCTTTCTGCGCGAGGATGGGGTGATCATCGTCGCCACGATCGCCTTCGGCATGGGTATCGATAAGCCCGACGTGCGCTTCGTCGTGCACCTCGATCTGCCCAAGAGCATGGAGAGCTACTACCAGGAGACCGGCCGTGCCGGGCGCGACGGCGAACCCGCGGACGCGTGGCTGCTCTACGGACTCTCCGATGTAGTGCAGCAGCGGCGCATGATCGACATGGGCGATGCCGATGAGCCGTTCAAGCGCGTCGCGCGGGGGAAGCTCGACGCGCTGCTCGGGTTGTGCGAGACGCCAAACTGCCGCCGGGGACGTCTGCTGGCGTACTTCGGGGAGGCGCGAGGCGAGGACTACCGCTGCGGCAACTGCGACAACTGTCTGTCGCCTCCGCAAACCTGGGATGCGAGCGAACCCGTGCGGATGGCACTGTCCGCCATCTACCGCACCCAGCAGCGCTTCGGCGCCGCCTATCTGATCGATGTCCTGCGCGGCAGTTCCAATGCCGCCGTCGTGCAACGCGGTCACCAGCACCTGAGCGTCTTCGGCATCGGTCGTACCGTCAGCGAGAGGCAGTGGCGCAGCCTGTTCCGCCAGGTGGTGGCGCTGGGCTGGGTCGCGGTCGACTCGGAAGGGTATGGGACATTGCGGCTGACCGATGCGGCAAGGCCGGTCTTGCGCGGCGAGGTGCCGGCGCTATTGCGCAGGGCCACCGATACCACCGGGAAAACGACGAAGCGGGACCGCAAGCCCGCCAGCGATGGCGGCGAGCTGGGGGTCGCCGCGCAAGCCTTGTTCGAGCGTCTCAAGGCGTGGCGTCGCGAGACAGCCGCCGCCGACAACGTCCCCGCCTACGTCATCCTGCACGATCGCGTGTTGAGGGAAATCGCGCTGCAGCGACCGGCGTCGGCAGCGGCCTTGCGAAACATCTCGGGAATCGGAGAAAACAAGCTGCGCCGCTTCGGCAAAGCACTGCTGGCGCTGGTCAACGACGGATAGAGCCCCGCCACCCCCCCGGGCGTGTCTTCGGCGCGAACACCGGTGAAGGGAGTCAGTGCGCCGCGTGCTTCAGCTTCATCGTGGGCGCCAGAATCCGGTCCGTCCAGGCCACCGCGACCGCCGACAGCAGGAAGGTCAAGTGGATCCCCACCTGCGAATAGATCACGTGAGGCGACAACTGCTCGGCGTTGATGAACGACTTGAGCAGATGGATCGACGAGATGCCGATGATCGCGGTGGCGAGCTTTACCTTCAGCACAGCTGCATTCACGTGCGACAGCCACTCCGGCTGGTCCGGATGTCCTTCGAGGTACAGGCGCGAAACGAAGGTTTCGTAGCCGCCGACGATCACCATGATGAGCAGGTTCGCAATCATCACCACGTCGATCAAGCCTAGCACCACCAGCATGATCTGCGTCTCGTTGATCACGTCGCGCTCGGCGGCGATGTGCAGCAGGTGGACGAGCTCCTTCCAGAACTGCCAGACGTAGACGCTCTGCGCGACGATCAGGCCGAGGTAGAGCGGAAGCTGGAGCCAGCGGCTGGCGAAGATCAGCGTGGGAATGGGGCGGAGTCGGTGGGTTTTCGTTTCGTTCATTGTCGCGGTGTGGGGTGAGAAGGACGCGGATTCTAGCATCGCCCTCCGGGTGGGGCGCTACCTCGGGTCTGCGACCTAGCGAAGCCGCTGTTCGAGGCAGCGCAGATAAGCCGCTGCGTCCGGCGCGATTGCGTTTCGTTGTGCCGTCCAGATCGTCTCCCCCAGGCACTCGAGCACGGCGTGCTTTGCCTCGTGCTCGTCGCCGAGCCGGGCAACGAGGGCGCGATAGGCCTGCGCGATGCCTGGCGGCTGATCGATGGCGAGTTGCTCCTCGATGGCGAGATGCAGCGACAAGTGAAGGAACGGATTGATTCCTCCCTGTTCGGGTCCGAAGTCGCGGTCGAGGTTACGGTCCCGCTCGGCGAGCAAGGGGTGATATTCCGGATGCAGCAGAATAACCGTGAGTGCAGTCGTCTCGAGCCCCTCCAGCGGTGCGCCTGCGCGCTGCTTGGCCCAGGTGTCGAAGAAGAAGCGTCGGGCCTGGTCGCGGGAAGGGGAGAACATCGGGGAAGGGGGAAGAGGGGGGAGGGAAGAGGGGAGCGGAAGGATTCAGATCGATTGAGGCGGTTTGCGCAGGTTGCCCTTCTCCCTTCCTGCTTCTCCCTTCCCCTCCTTGTGCGGGTACTCGCACAGATCCCGGATCAGGCACCTGCCGCATTCCGGCGTGCGCGCCTTGCAGACATAGCGCCCGTGCAGGATGAGCCAGTGGTGGGCGTCCTGCCGGTAACGGGGTGGTGTGAGTCGAAGCAGCCGGTCTTCGACCTGGCGGACGGTCTTGCCCGGCGCGAGGCCGGTGCGATTCGAGACACGGAATATGTGCGTGTCGACAGCGATCGTGTGATGACCGAAAGCGGTGTTCAGGATGACGTTCGCCGTCTTTCGCCCCACGCCCGGCAGCTGTTCGAGCGCCTCGCGGCTGTCGGGGACGGCCCCGCCGTGGCGTTCCAGCAGCGCGCGGCAAGTCTCCAGGATGTGCTTCACCTTGGTCCGGTAGAGACCGATCCGCTTGACGTACCGTTCCAGCGCGTCCGGTCCGAGCGCGAGCATGGCGGCGGGCGTGCGGGCGACCGGGAAGAGCTCCGCGGTCGCGAGGTTCACGCTCTTGTCGGTTGCCTGGGCCGAGAGGATCACCGCGATCAGCAGCTCGAACGGCGTCGCATGGGCGAGCTCGGTGGTCGGGTGAGCGTTCGCCGCCTGCAGTCGTGCGAAGATCTGCTCGCGTTTCGCGGCGTTCATGGCGTGCGCTTCGGCCCCGCGCTGGAGGCAGCCTTGGCTTTCGCACGCTCGATCGCCGCGAGCACCGTCGCCCGTTTCGAATCGACCGCGATGTCCGCTTCGGGCGGCCCGGCGCGCTCGGGTTCCTCCCGCTCCAGCCGTGCGCGATGGCGCAGGTGACGTTCGCGCGCCGCGTCTGCGGCAGCAAGCCGCGTGGAGTCGTTTTCGTCGTCACGCTCGGGTACTGTAACCATCGCGATGCAGTCGACCGGGCAGGGCGGCAGACACAGCTCGCAACCCGTGCAGAAAGCGGTGATCACTGTGTGCAGGTGCCTGGGTGCGCCGAGGATCGCATCCACCGGGCACGCCGGCAGGCAGAGCGCGCAGCCGATGCAGGCCGCCTCGTCAATGACCGCGATTGCCTTGGGCGTCGGCGCGCCGCATTCGGGATTGAGCGGTTTGGTCGCGACGCCGAGCAGCCGCGCCAGCCGCGCGATGCCGCGTTCGCCGCCGGGCGGACAGCGGTCGATATCGGCTGCGCCGACCGCGATCGCCTCGGCGTAGGGACGGCACCCGGCGAAGCCGCACCGCCGGCACTGGGTCTGTGGCAGCAGAGCGTCGATGCGGCCTGCGAACGAGGTCGCTGCCGGAGATGGGCTAGAAGCCAACGTCATCGGGCGCCGTCCAGGCGAAGCCGAGATCGTCGGCCAGCGGGCGGCACGTGACAGACCCGCCATGGAGGTTGAGTCCGTCCCGCAGCCCCGGGTCCTCGCGGAAGGCGGTGGCGAGACCTTTCGATGCCAGCGCCTCGACATAGGGGAGCGTGACTTCGGTGAGCGCCAGGGTGGAGGTGCGGGCGGTCGCGGCCGGCATGTTGGTGACGCAGTAATGGACCACGCCTTCCTCGACGTACATCGGCTCAGAATGTGTGGTTGGACGTGAAGTGTCTGCTATACCACCCTGATCTATAGAGACATCTACCAGCGCGGCACCGGCAGCCATGGCGCGCATGATTTCTCGCGACAGCAGCCGGGGTGCGCGCTTGGCCGGGAGCAGAACGGCGCCCACAACGAGGTCGGCATTGCGCACGCTGTCGGCGATGGCATGTGGTGTCGCGTGCAGCGTCTTGAGGCGGGCACCGAACACGTCGTCGAGGTGACGCAGGCGGGGTGGCGAATTGTCGAGCAAGGTGACGTCCGCTCCGACACCCACCGCCATCCGCGCCGCGTTCGCGCCGACCGTGCCGCCGCCGACGATGACGACTCTGGCGGGTGGCACGCCCGGTACTCCGGACAGGAGCACGCCCCGCCCGCCGTTCGCGAGAGTAAGCGCTGCGGCGCCGACCTGGATCGAGAGTCGGCCGGCCACCTGTGACATGGGAACCAGCAGGGGCAGTTCGCCCTGCGCGGTCACGGTCTCGTAGGCGATGCACGTCGCGCCCGAGGCGAGCAGGGCCGTGGCGAGCTCCGGGTCGGCAGCCAGGTGCAGGTAGCAGAAGAGCGTCGACCCGGCGCGGATCAGGGGCAGTTCCTGGCGCTGGGGTTCCTTCACCTTGACGATCAGGTCTGCGTCATAAGCTTCTGTGGCGGAGCCAACTATATCGGCGCCTCTGGCGCGATAGCCTTCGTCCGTGAAGCCGATCGCCGTTCCCGCTCCGGCCTGCACCCGCACCCCGTGACCTGCTGAAACGAGCAGCGCGACGCCATCCGGGGTCACGCCAACCCGGTACTCGTGGTCCTTCACCTCCGCGGGCACACCGATCCGCATACGGGAGCCTCCCCAACGCAGTTTGCGGGACTGCAGGTCCGAGCTGATAGCTGGTGTAACACATCATCTTACGTCGACAACGTGTTAACTAATAGCGTACGAGCTGAAGCAGGCCGCCTGATCCGCGGCATTCGCTACGCAAAGATCCGTGCGCGAGCGACCCGTTTCGACCGCAGCGGGCAGTGCACCATTCCTGCGTCCTGCGACCCGGATTGCGATTGTCGGCCCGGGCATACGAACTGCTCAAGATCGGCCCCGAACGACCTCGGGGGATCCGGAATGTTCTCATCGGTTTACTACAAGTCAGCGCCGCCCTGGTTTCAGGACTGGCTGCTATCCGCGCGAGCACTCGGCCGCAAGCTGGCGCGCGAGAGTGTTGCGTTTCACCGCGTTCGGGCCGAGCTCGCAAGATCACAGCACTGGACGCGCGCAGACATGGCACGCGAGCAGGCGGCACGCCTGACCCGCGTGATCCGGCATGCGGCGGCGCACGTGCCCTACTATCGCGATCGCTTCCGCACCCTCGGGCTCGATGTGAAGACGATGGAGTTCCCGCGCGATCTCCATCGCCTGCCTTTGCTGACCAAGGCCGAGGTCCGCGCGGCGGGCCAGCGGCTGGTCGCCGACGACGCCGGCAAGCCGATGATTTCAGCCAGCACCAGCGGCACGACCGGCAGTCCGGTGTGGTTCCATCAGGACTTGGACGCGGTGACGCGGGAGCACGCGTTCATCTGGCGGCATCTCGAGTGGGCGGGGCTGCGCCCGGGCGAGCGGCGCGCGTGGCTGCGCGGAGATCCCATCGTTCCGGCAGACTGCCTCCGGCCGCCGTACTGGCGGCGCAACTACGCCGACAACATGATGATGATGTCGTCGCTGCATCTGTCGCACCGCAACGCGCCGCACTACCTCGAGGCGCTGGCGAAGTTCGATCCGGTCGTGCTGCAGGCGTATCCCTCGTCGGTCAGTTTTCTTGCGGCATGGATGCTGGAGCACGGCAAGCGCTACGCGGGGCGCGCGCTCAAGGCTGTCGTAACGTCGTCGGAGATGTTCGATTGCCAGCAGCGTGAGCAGGTCGCCACTGCTTTCGGGTGCAGGGTGATGGACTGGTACGGCTTGGCCGAACGGGTCGCGGCGATCGGGATGTGCGAGCACGGCCGTTATCACCTGATGAACGATTACGGCTACGTCGAGTTCATTCCGACAGACTTCGAGGGTCTGGTCGAGCCGGTAGGCACTGGTTTCAACAACCGGGCGATGCCATTGCTGCGCTATCGCTGCGGTGACCTCGTGCGCCTCGCGGCCCCCGGCGAGAGCTGCGAATGCGGTCGCCACGGACCCATCGTCGCGGAGATCATCGGCCGCTCGGACGACTTCATCAAGATGCCGGACGGGCGCCGCATGGCAGCGTGTCTTGCCGGAAACATGTTCCGGGGGGTGCCGGGCATCCTCGAAGGGCAGATCCAGCAGGACCGCCTCGACACGCTCACGATCCGCGTCGTGCCGTCCCGGGAGTACACGGCAGCGTCCGAACGGGCGCTGCTCGACAATGCTCAGGCCCGGCTCGGCGGCGGCCTGGCGTGCCGCGTGGTGGTGGTCGATGAAATTGCACGCACGCCCCGCGGCAAGTTCAAGTCCGTGATCTGTTCGGTCTGACGCCGTTCAGGCGGCCGCAGGCCGCTCCCGCGCCAATACGGCGTTCGCCACCTGGCCCACGAGCGTGGGCCCTTGGTACACGAGGCCGGTGTAGAGCTGAACGAGGCTCGCCCCGGCCTCCATTTTTTCCAGGGCATCTCGCCCCGAAAGAATTCCCCCAACTCCGATCACGGGCAGCCTGCCGCCCAGTGCCTCGCACAGTCGTCGCAGGACCTGTGTCGAGCGCTCGCGCAAGGGTGCACCGCTCAGTCCGCCCGCTTCCTTCGCCACCGGTGACCCTGCGACGCCTTCCCGCGAAAGCGTCGTGTTGGTGGCGATCGCCCCGTCGATCCCGTGCTTCAGCAAGAGCGCCGCGACTGCTTCGACTTGGTCTGGCGCGAGATCAGGAGAGATTTTCACCGCGATCGGGACATACCGCCCGTGGGCCGCGGCGAGCACCTTCTGTTCCGATTTGAGCGCGTCGAGCAGCCGGTCCAGCTCCTCCGCATTCTGCAGGTTGCGCAAGCCGGGCGTGTTCGGGGACGAGATGTTCACTGCGACGTAGGTCGCATGCGGATAGGTTCGCCGCAGGCAGGCGAGGTAGTCCTCGTGCGCGCGCTCGAGCGGTGTATCGAAGTTCTTCCCGATGTTGATCCCGAGCACGCCCTTGAATCGGGCGCGCTCGATGTTCGAGAGCAGTCCGTCCAGGCCGACGTTGTTGAACCCGAGGCGATTGATGATCGCCGTGTGCTCCGGTATCCGGAACATTCGCGGAGTCGGATTGCCCGGTTGTGGGCGGGGGGTAACGGTGCCGACTTCGATGAAGCCGAGGCCGAGCGCCGACATGAGATCGATGTATGCGCCGTTCTTGTCGAATCCCGCGGCGAGGCCGACCGGGTTGGGAAAATCGATCCCCATGACGCGGCGCGGCGCGCGTACCGGCGGTGCAGCCACGTATCCCGTGAGGCCCAGAGCATCGAGTCGCGCCAAGGCCGCGAGCGCGACGTGCTGGGCCTTCTCCGGTTCGAGTGCGAAGAGGGCGCGGCGGACCGCCGAATAGAGCATCGCGGCATTCTAACCGCGCCGCGCTTCAGGGCGGCTACGACGCTTCCACGCCGGCGGAGCGATATTCGGTGAGACGGCCGGATTTCTTGAGGTAGCGAACGCAGAGGTAAGCCGCGAGCGCCGGCACGAGCCACCAGAGGAGGGGGAGGATGTCGGGCAGAGCCTCCTCCCCGAGCACCTCGTACAGCGTCGCGGCGCGGATGCCGATGATGGCGAGCCCGAGCCCGAACATGGTGCCGTATTCCCGGATTGCGAGCCGCCGCCAGTTGAACCGCATGCCCGCGGTCGA
>JAEUMX010000025.1 GCA_016791285.1 Burkholderiales bacterium | reverse complement strand
GCCGGGGCACTTTTCACCGGCATCGTGGGCACGCTCGGCGCGACCTTCGTGTGGGAGAACGGCGCCCACTACTGGTTCTTCACCAAGCTCGGGCTCGACACAGGCGATCTGCCGGAGGGTCCGACCACACCCGACCTCGAGTGGCCGACCTGGATCGTCTATTCGGCGGTGCCGCTCGGCTCCTACCTGATGTGCTTCCGCTTCCTGCAGGTGCTGGTGAGCTTCGTGCGCACCGGTGAACTGCCGCATCACGACCATGGCGCGGTCGAAGGCCTCGAAGAGGAAGGGGCGGCGCTGCCGGCGCCCGGGGAAGAGGACGAAATCTACCGGATGCAGGACGATCTGCATCCGCGGGATCTGCGCAGCGGTTCCGACCGCCGCCAGAATCGCGACGGCACTGGGCCGGGCGGCACCGAGCGGCGCAGCGGCGCCGAGCGGCGCAAGGGAGATCGCCGGCACACGGACGGGGAGGGTCACTGATCATGAATTCCCTCATCATCTTCACGCTGCTGGTGGCACTCATGCTGACCGGGATGCCGATCTCGATTTCCCTCGGCCTGACCGTGCTCACCTTCCTGTTCTTCCTGACCCAGGTGCCGATCGAGTCGGTCGCCCTCAAGCTCTTCACCGGGATCGAGAAGTTCGAGATCATGGCGATCCCGTTCTTCATTCTGGCCGGCAACTTCCTGACCCACGGCGGGGTGGCGAAACGGATGATCCACTTCGCCACGTCGATGGTCGGTCACTGGTACGGCGGCCTCGGGTTGGGGGGCGTGCTGGCGTGCGCGCTGTTCGCCGCGGTGTCGGGCTCCAGCCCGGCGACCGTGGTCGCGATCGGCTCCATCCTGATGCCGGCGATGCTGAAGGCGGGCTTTCCGAATCGCTTCGGCGCCGGCGTGATCACGACGTCGGGAGCGCTCGGCATTCTGATCCCGCCGTCGATCGTGATGGTCATGTACTCGGTCTCGACCAACACTTCGGTGGGCGCGCTCTTCATGGCAGGCGTCATTCCGGGGATCGTGCTGGCGACCTTGCTCGGCATGATGACGTGGTATCGGGCCTGGAAGTTCAAGTATCCGCGCCAGCCGAAAGCCACCTGGGGGCAACGGTTCAAGGCGTTGCGGGACTCGATCTGGGGTCTGCTCCTGATCGTGATCGTAATGGGTGGCATCTATACCGGCATGTTCACGCCGACCGAAGCCGCGGCAATGAGCGCGGTGTGGGCCTTCGTCTGCGCGATCTTCATCTACAAGGACCTGGGTCTCAAGGATGTGCCGCGGGTGCTGCTGTCGTCGGCGAACATGAGCGCGATGCTGCTCTACATCATCACGAACGCAGTGCTGTTCTCGTTCCTGATGACCCACGAGAACATCCCGCAGGCGATGGCCGACGGCATGATCGGCACCGGCGTGGGCGTGATCGGCTTCCTACTGATCGCCAACGTGCTGCTGCTCGCCGCGGGCAATTTCATGGAGCCCTCGTCGATCGTGCTGATCCTCGCGCCGATCCTGTTCCCGATTGCGGTGAAGCTCGGCATCGATCCGGTGCACTTCGGCATTCTCATGGTGGTGAACATGGAAGTCGGTATGTGCCATCCGCCGGTGGGGCTGAATCTCTATGTGGCGAGCGGCATCACGAAGATGGGCATCACTGAGCTCACGGTCGCGGTCTGGCCGTGGCTGCTGACGATGCTGGTGTTCCTGGTCATCGTCACCTACTGGCCGCCCCTGTCGCTGTGGTTCCCGCGCCTGCTCGGGATGATCTGAGCGTCGCCGGCAGCTTCGGAAAAGCCCGGCTGCGGCCGGGCTTTTCTTTTGCGTGGAACCGCCGCCGGACCCGCGCAACGATCCCGCTTCCCGTGTTAGAATTTTGAATTTTCTGATGTTTATATTCCCGGGGAGAAGAACATCCATGACCGTCGAACGAACGCTTTCCATCATCAAGCCCGACGCCGTGGCGAAGAACGTCATCGGGAAGATCTATTCCCGCTTCGAAACGAATGGGCTACGGATCATCGCCGCGCGCATGATGCACCTCTCGCGGCAACAGGCCGAGGGGTTCTACGCCGTGCATCGCGAGCGTCCTTTTTTCAAGGATCTCGTCGACTTCATGGTGTCTGGACCGATCATGATTCAGGTCCTGGAAGGAGAGAACGCCATCCAGAAGAACCGCGACCTCATGGGTGCGACCGATCCCAAGAAGGCGGCAGCGGGCACTATTCGGGCCGACTTCGCCGAGAGCATCGACGCCAACGCCGTGCACGGCTCTGACGGGTCCGACACGGCAAAGGTCGAGATTGCCTATTTCTTCCCCGCTCTGGACGTCTGCGCCCGCTGACGCTTCGCCTCCGGTGATCACGAACCTGCTCGATTTCAATGCCGACGGACTCGTCGCGCTGTGCGCGGAAATGGGCGAGAAGCCTTTCCGCGCGCGGCAGCTCGAACGATGGATACACCAGTCGGGCGAGGCCGACTTCGAGCGCATGACCGATCTTTCGAAAACGTTTCGCGAACGGCTTGCGGCGCGTGCCGAGGTGCGAGCGCCGACGCTCGTGTCGGAGAGCGTGGCACCGGATGGCACCCGCAAGTGGTTGCTGGCAGTGGGGGGCGGCAATGCGATCGAGACCGTGTTCATCCCGGAGACCGATCGCGGCACGCTGTGCGTATCGAGCCAGGTGGGCTGCGCGCTTGCCTGCACCTTCTGCTCGACCGGCAAGCAGGGATGGAATCGCGATCTTACGGCCGGCGAGATCGTCGGCCAGCTGTGGTGGGCGAACAGGGCGCTCGGCGCGACCCACGGGCGCTCGCGCGCCATCACGAACGTCGTGTTGATGGGGATGGGCGAGCCGCTGCTCAATGTCGACAGCGTCGTCACCGCGCTCGATCTGATGCTGGACGATCACGCGTACGGCCTGTCCCGTCGTCGCGTCACGGTCAGCACGTCGGGCATCGTACCGGCGATGGACCGCCTGCGCGATCGCTGTCCCGTCTCGCTGGCGGTGTCGCTGCATGCGCCGAACGACGCGCTGCGCGACGTGCTGGTGCCGGTCAACCGCAAGTACCCGCTGGCGCAGCTCATGGCAGCCTGCCGCCGCTATCTGGATGCGGCGCCGCGCGATTTCATCACGTTCGAGTATGTGATGCTCGAGGGTGTCAACGACGACCCCGCGCATGCCAGGGAGCTCGTCCACATCACCCGGGACGTGCCGTGCAAGTTCAACCTGATTCCCTTCAATCCGTTCCCGAACACGCCGTACCGCCGGTCGTCTCCGGAGGCGATCCAGCGCTTCCGCGACGTTCTGGCGCGGGCCGATCTCGTCACCACCGTGCGCAAGACGCGCGGCGACGGCATCGACGGCGCCTGCGGTCAGCTCGCGGGCCAAGTGCAGGTGCGCGCGCGGCGCGCGGCCGGGAATGCAATGGACTCCGCGGTGCAATGAAGCGCTCCCCGCTCGTGCTCCTCTGCGTGCTCGCAGCCTGCGCCGGCCAGCCGAAGGCGCCGACCTCGCTCAACCCGCCGCAGCCCGCTGGGAAGCCGGCCTCGCCGCAGGAACGGGCGCGCATTCACACCGAGCTCGCAGCGCTCTATTACAGCCGCGGCAACCACGGCGTGGCGCTTCAGGAAAGCATGGTCGCCATCGAAGCAGACCCGCAGTACGGTCCCGCCTACAACGTGCTCGGTCTCGTGCAGATGGAGCTGAAGGAGGATACGGCAGCGGATCGCAGCTTCCAGCAGGCGCTCGCGATCAATCCGAACGACTCCGAAGCGAACAACAACTACGGCTGGTTTCTGTGCAACCGCGGCCGCGAGAAGGAGGCGATCGCGTATTTCCTCGCCGCCGTGAGGAACCCGCTGTACCAGACGCCGGGGCTCGCATACACGAACGCCGGCGTCTGCTCGCTCAAGCTCGGCCAGGACAACGAGGCGGAGAGCTATCTCCTGCAGGCGCTCAAACTCCAACCGGGGCAGCCCCGCGCCCTGCAGGCACTGGCCGAAGTCCACTACCGGCGCGGCGATTACAGCGGTGCGAAGCAGCTCGTCGGGCGCTTTCTCGAGGTTGCGCAGCCAACACCCGAGGTGCTGTGGCTCGGTGTGCTTTCGGCGCGCCAGCTCGGCGATCGCAACGCCGAAGCGAGCTATGGAACGCAACTGCGGCGGCGCTTCCCGGATTCCAAGGAAGCGCTGACCCTGAAAAGCGGAAGCTATCCATGACAGACCCTGCCCTCGACGGCGCTGGCGAGCCGTCGCTTTCACAACCGGATCTTGCCACGGTCGGCCGCCGGCTCGCGAAGGCGCGCGAGTCGCTCGGGCTGTCGGTGGCGGACATCGCGCGCCAGATCAAGCTCTCCGTGCAGCAGGTCGAGGCGCTGGAGGCCGACGATCTCGCGCGGCTGCCGAAGAGCCCCGTGATCGTCAAGGGCTTTCTTCGCAATTACGCCAAGCTGGTGCGCCTCGACCCCGATCAGCTGCTCGGCACCGTGCAGGGCGTGCCGGGCGCGGGCGCCGAGGTGAGGCGAGGCAACCGCCGGCGCGAGGTGGTCACCTTCGAGCGCCCGAGCCGACCCTGGCTCAAGGCGCTGCTGGGCGTGCTGCTGATCGTGGCGATCCTGCTGGGCGTCTACGAGTACCAGATGGACCCCGACTTCTTCGGCGAGCCCGAGGCGCCGATGGCCGATCGGCCGACCGCGGCAGCGCGTTCGCGACCGGCGCAAGCGCCTGCCGGGCAGCCGTTGCAGACGCCGCAGGAACCGTCCGCCCCGCAGGGGGCGACCGCAATCGCCGAGGCGCCGGGTACGGCAGCCGTGCTCTCGTCGGTCGCAGGGCCGGCGACACCTGCGTCAGCGGCGGTCGGCACGCTGCCCACGGCCGCGGCTGCCTCGGGGCCCGGGGTCGTGCGCTTCCGTCTCGAGCGCGATGCGTGGATCGAAGTCAAGGACCGCGACGGCGTCCGCGTCATGAATCAGCTGTGCAAGGCCGGCACCGAAAAGTCGGTGCAGGCAATCCCGCCGCTGCAGCTCGTGGTCGGTGCGGCGAGCGGGGTGAAGGTCGAGTGGAACGACCAGCCGGTGAACATCGTGCCGTACACCAAGGTCGACGTCGCGCGGTTCACGCTGGAATGAGCGCGCTGCCCGAAAACCAGGGACCGCTGCCGCGCCGACGCTCCCGCGCCGTGCGGGTGGGAGGTGTCGTGGTCGGCGGCGCCGCGCCCGTCGTCGTGCAGTCGATGACCAATACCGATACCGCCGACGCCGCGGCGACTGCCGAGCAGGTCCATGCGCTGGCGCGCGCGGGCTCCGAGATGGTGCGGATCACCGTGAACACGCCGGAGGCCGCGGCCCAGGTGGCTCCGATCCGCGATCTGCTCGACCGCCGGGGGTGCGACGTCCCACTGGTCGGCGACTTCCACTACAACGGCCACCGACTGCTCAAGCAGTTTCCGGACTGCGCGCAGGCGCTCGACAAATACCGCATCAACCCCGGCAACGTCGGCTACGGCGCGAAGCGCGACGAACAGTTCGCCACGCTGATCGAGATCGCCTGCCGCCACGACAAGCCGGTGCGCATCGGCGTGAACTGGGGCAGCCTCGATCAGGATCTGCTGGCGCGGCTCATGGACGAGAATGCCCGGCTGCCCGAGCCGCGGGACGCCGGCGCTGTGATGCGCGAAGCGCTCATCGTCTCGGCGCTGTCGAGCGCGCAACGCGCCGAGTCCCTGGGTCTGCCGGGCGATCGTATCGTGCTCTCGTGCAAGGTGAGCGGGGTGCAGGACCTGATAGCGGTGTACCGTTCGCTCGCCGCGCGCTGCGACTATCCGCTGCATCTCGGCCTGACCGAGGCCGGGATGGGATCGAAGGGCATCGTGGCCTCGACCGCCGCGCTCGCGGTGCTGCTCCAGGAAGGCATCGGGGAGACGATCCGCGTGTCGCTCACTCCCGAGCCCGGCGGGGATCGCACCCGCGAGGTGGTGGTCGCGCAGGAGATCCTGCAGACCATGGGTCTGCGCTCGTTCACGCCGATGGTGGTCGCATGTCCCGGTTGCGGGCGCACTACCAGCACCTTCTTCCAGGAGCTCGCCGACCGCATCCAGGGCTATCTGCGCCAGCAGATGCCGGTGTGGCGTGCACGCTATCCGGGGGTCGAGACCATGACCGTCGCCGTGATGGGCTGCGTCGTGAATGGCCCCGGCGAGAGCAAGCACGCCAACATCGGCATCAGCCTGCCCGGCACCGGCGAACAGCCGGCGGCGCCGGTATTCATCGACGGCGTGAAGGCGGTCACCCTGCGCGGCGCGACCATCGCCGAGGACTTCCACACGCTGGTGGCCGACTATGTTCAGCGCACTTATGGAAGTGCAGAGGCCAACGCGGCGGCGCCCGAAGCCGCGGCGGCTGTCGATTCCTGACAACACCGGGCAGCACGCATGCGCGGCACGGGCGCGGGCCGTCGACGTATAATCCGCGCGCTACTTTTCGCCCGCCTTCCTTCCAGCCAGTGATGAAATCGACCCTGCAAGCGGTGCGCGGCATGAACGACGTGCTGCCGTCGGAGAGCCATGTCTGGCAGTTCTTCGAGGAGACCGTACGGGCGTGGCTGGCGAGCTACGGCTACCGTGAAATCCGCCTGCCCCTCGTGGAGAAGACAGAGCTGTTCGTGCGTGCCATCGGCGAGGTGACGGACATCGTCGAGAAGGAGATGTACACCTTCGTCGATCGCCTGAACGGCGAGAGCCTCACGCTCAGACCCGAGGCGACCGCCTCCTGCGTGCGCGCGGTGCTCGAGCACAACCTGCTGTACGGCGGAACGCAGCGCCTGTGGTACCAGGGACCGATGTTCCGGCACGAACGTCCGCAGAAAGGGCGCTACCGGCAGTTTCATCAGATGGGGGTGGAGGCGCTGGGCTTTCCCGGTCCCGACGTCGATGCCGAGCACCTGGTGATGATCGCGCGCTTGTGGCGGCAGCTCGGGGTGGGCGATGTCGTGCTGCAGATCAACACGCTCGGCACCCCGGACGATCGGGCCCGCCATCGCGCCCGGCTCAAGGACTATCTGCACCGTCACTGGGATGCGCTCGACGAGGAGCTGCGCGGACGCTGCGAACGCAATCCGCTGCGCGTGCTCGACAGCAAGGATCCGGCCCTGGCTCCCCTGATCGAGGGCGCGCCGCGACTGCTCGACGATCTCGACGAGGTATCGCTCAGGCACTTCGAGGACTTGCAGGCGCTGCTGCGGCAGGCTGGTGTGGCGTACGAGATCGTGCCGCGCATGGTACGCGGGCTCGACTACTACAACTTCACGGTTTTCGAATGGGTGACGAGCCGCCTCGGGGCGCAGGGCACGATCTGCGCGGGTGGGCGGTACGACGGCCTGGTGGAGCAGGTGGGCGGCCGGCCGGCGCCTGCCTGCGGCTTCGCGCTGGGAGTGGAGCGCGTGCTGGCGCTTCTCGTGGAGCAGGGCCTGCGGCCGGAACCGCCACCCGCCGACGTGTATCTGGTGCACCAGGGGGAGGCCGCAGGCCGTTTCGCCTGGGAGGTCGCCGAGCAGTTGCGGGATGCCGGCCTGAGTGTGCTGTTCCATTGCGGCGGGGGCAGCTTCAAGAGTCAGATGAAGAAGGCGGATGCGAGCGGTGCGCGCTTTGCGGTCATCGTCGGCGATCATGAGGCGGCGGCGGGACGGGCGACCCTGAAGCCGCTGCGCGAGCTCAAGGACCAGGCGCAGGCGGCGGCGCACGAGATCCCCGCTCTGATCCGCGGACAATGAGCGGCGTAGGCTCCCGCCACCCGCTCGCACGAATATAGAGTGAACAGGCCTCAGTCGATATGGCGATCTACGATCTCGAAGAGCAGGAAAAACTGGACGCCCTCAAGGCGTGGTGGAAGGACAACGGACGCACGGTGCTGTTCGCGGCTATTGCCTTCGTGGTCGCGGTGACCGCGGTGCAGGGCTGGCGCTATCACCAGCGTACGCAGGCGCTCGCGGCAGGCACGCTGTACGGGCAACTGCTCGAGGCAGTGCAGGCAAAGGACGTGAACAAGACGCAGGACCTGGCCGCCGCGATCTTCAAGGATCACGCCGGCAGCGGCTATGCCGCCATGGCCGCGCTCACCGCCGCGCGCGCCACTGTCGATGCCGGCAATCTCGCGGCGGCGAAGGGCAACCTCACGTGGGCAACCGAGCACGCGCCGGACGAGGCCACCCGTGACATCGCGCGGTTGCGTCTGGCGACCGTCTTGCTGGACGAAAAACGGTTCGAGGAGGCGCTGCGCGAGCTCGACGCCAAGCACACCGACGCCACCGCGGCCCTCTTCGCGGAACTGAAGGGCGACGTGCTGGCGGCGCAGGGCAAGACCGCGGAGGCCCGCGCAGTCTACCAGACGGTGCTGGGAAAGCTGCCGCCCGGCAGCGCCTCCCGCGATGTCGTGGAGCTCAAGCTGGACGGTCTGGGGGAAGCGCGGTGAAGCAGCGCTTTCTTCACTGGCCAGCGCGGCTCATTGCCGCCGCGGGGCTCCTTGGCCTGGTCGCCGGCTGCCAGAGCATGGGCGAGACCTTTGCCGACTACTACGACGCGATCTTCAGCAGCTCCAAGGAGAAGCCGGCCAAGCTCGTGAGCTTCACCCCCACCGCGTCCGTGAGCGTGCTCTGGAAGGAGCGGGTGGGCGATGCGCGACCTTACGTCTTCTCGCCCGCGCTCGACGACGGCGCCCTCTACGCGGCCGACGCGAAGGGGCGGGTCACCGCCTTCGGCGAGAACGGCCGCGAGCTGTGGCGCAATGACACGTATCGCCCGCTCTCCGGAGGTGTCGGCGCCCGCAACGACCATGTCCTGGTGGGCACGCGCAAGGGCCAGGTCATTGCCCTCGACGGCCGCGGCGAGGTCCGCTGGATCACGCAGCTCAGCAGCGAGGTGCTGGCGCCGCCGCAGTATGCCGACGGTTTGGTCGTCGCGCGCAGTGGCGACGGCCGCATCTACGGCTTGAACGCCACGGACGGCACACGCAAGTGGGTCTACCAGCGCGGCACACCGGCGCTCACCGTGCGCAGCTTCGCCGGCGCTCTGGTCACCCGCGGTGCGGTCTTTGCCGGCTACCCCGGCGGCAAGGTGGTCGCGCTCAACTTGCAGACCGGCGCACTCGGTTGGGAAGGCACGGTGGCGCAGCCGCGCGGCGCGACCGAACTCGAGCGCGTGGCGGACGTGACCAGCCTGCCGGTGCTCGACGGCACGCAGGTCTGCGCCGCGGCGTACCAGGGACGCATTGCCTGCTTCGATGCATCCCGCGGCACACCGCTGTGGGCGCGCGACGTCTCGAGCGTGTCCGGCCTTGCGATCGCGGGGTCGTCGGTCTACGTGACCGACGACCGCGGCGCTGTCATTGCGCTCGACAAGAACTCAGGCAGCAGCCTCTGGAAGCAGGACAAGCTGACCGACCGCCGCGTGAGCGGCCCGCTGGTGTACCGGGACTACGTCGTGGTCGGCGATCTCGAGGGTTATCTGCACGTGATCAATCGCGACGACGGCTCCTTCGCGGCGCGCATCGCCACCGACGGCAGTGCCATCGCGGCCACCCCGATCGCGCTCGACAACGCCGTGCTGGTGCAAACGCGCAAGGGCGGGCTTTTCGCCATCGACGTGCAATAGCGCGCCAGAGCCTGTGTTACCGACACTCGTCCTGGTGGGCCGGCCCAACGTCGGCAAATCCACCCTCTTCAACCGGCTGACGCGCAGCCGTGCCGCGCTCGTCGCCGACCTGCCGGGGCTCACGCGCGATCGCCAATACGGACACGGGCGGGTAGGGGACATGCCGTTTCTCGTGGTCGACACGGGAGGGTTCGAGCCGCAGGCACAAGCCGGCATCATCTTCCAGATGGCGCGGCAGACCCTGCAGGCGATCGACGAAGCGGACGCCATCGTTTTCGTGGTCGATGTCCGCGACGGCCTCACGCCGGGCGATCGGGCCATCGCGGAGCAGTTGCGCCGAAGCGGCCGGCGCGTGATCGTCGCGGCCAACAAGGCCGAGTGCCTGGCACCGGAAGCAGCGTGCGCGGAGTTCCACGAGCTTGGCCTCGGCGAGCCGAGCGCGGTCTCGGCGGCCCATGGCGAGGGCGTGGGTGCGCTCGTGGAGGCGGCTCTGGCGGGCTGCGCGCTGCCGGCACAAGCGCAGGGGCCCGCGCCCGGCGCGCGCCATCCGAGTGTTGCGATCGTCGGCCGGCCGAACGTGGGCAAGTCCACGCTCGTCAATGCACTGCTCGGCGAGGAACGGGTGATTGCCTGCGACCAGCCCGGGACGACGCGCGATGCGATCCGTGTCGAATTCGAGCGCGACGGACACCGCTTTACCTTGATCGACACGGCGGGCTTGCGCCGGCGCGGCAAGGTCGACGGCGTGGCGGAAAAATTCTCGGTCGTGAAGACATTACAGGCCGTGGCAGAGGCGAACGTCGTGGTACTCGTGCTCGACGCACACGATGGTGTGAGCGATCAGGATGCGCATATCGGTGGCTTCGTCGTCGAGGCCGGGCGCGCCCTGGTGGTGGCGGTGAACAAGTGGGACGGCCTCGCGCCCGCCGCGCGCGAGCAGGTCAAGCGCGACCTCGAACGGCGGCTCGGCTTCCTCGCGTTCGCGCGCTGGCATTTCGTCTCGGCGCTGCGCGGCACCGGTCTGTCCGAGGTGCTGGCAGCGGTCCGCGCGGCCTATGCTGCCGCCATGACGCGCCTGCCCACGCCCAAGCTAACGCGCGCGCTGCAGGCGGCAGTGGCGCAGCAGCAGCCGCCGCGCGCCGGACTGATCCGGCCCAAGCTGCGCTATGCGCACCAGGGTGGCACGAACCCGCCGGTTATCGTGATCCACGGCAACGCCGTCGACCAGGTGCCGGCCAGTTATCGCCGCTATCTGGAACGTTTCTTCTGCGAGGCTTTCGAACTCGGTGGGACGCCACTGCGCGTCGAACTGCGCAAGGGCAACAACCCGTATGCGAGTCGTACGGGTCGATCTCGACCCTGATTCTGGCGGTGGCTCCGCCAGTGGTATTCCGGAGTAATTTGAAGTACAGTGCTCGGTCCGATTGCCAACAAAATGTGGAGTGGAAATGAGCGGAAAAGGGCAAACGCTACAAGACCCGTTCCTCAACGCGCTGCGTAAGGAGCATATTCCCGTCTCGATTTATCTCGTGAACGGCATCAAGCTGCAGGGACAGATCGAATCGTTCGACCAATACGT
>JAEUMX010000437.1 GCA_016791285.1 Burkholderiales bacterium | reverse complement strand
AGGAATCATAATCCTTTGGTCGGGGGTTCGAATCCCTCATTCGCCACCAACTTTTCGGACTCTTGCCCCGAGCGCGGTTTCAATGGCGCTTCTTTGCCGACTTCCATAGTATCGTCAGCCGTCAGCGGCGAGCAGCCGTCGGTCAGACCATTGTTGGTCGAGGTAAATGGCTCGGAATAGTGTATCGACCCGGTTTGACAGCGAGGAAGCCATGACGGACGGATCGAGCGGCGGCGGTAACGTCGTCGAACAGGCAGACGAGTTTGGCTCGTCTGGGCATGCGCAAGACGGTGAGGACGGCCCCGAGATAGACTCTCTAATCTTCACGAAAGCAAACCAGCTGCGCGAGCGCGCCCACGCGCTCATCCCCGGCGGTTGCCATACCTACGCCAAAGGCGACGATCAGTATCCGGTTCTCGCACCGGGCTTCATTGCGCGCGGGCTGGGTTCGCACGTCTGGGACGTCGACGGCAACGAGTTCATCGAGTACGGCATGGGCAACCGCACGGTGGGACTCGGCCATGCCTTCCAGCCGGTCGTGGAGGCGGTGCAGCGCGAACTCGCGAAGGGCTGTAACTTCACCCGCCCGGCAGCGATCGAGGTCGCCGCAGCGGAGCAGTTCCTCGGGCTCATCAAGACCGCCGAGATGGTGAAGTTCTGCAAGGACGGGTCGGATGCGACCTCGGGTGCAGTCCGGCTGGCGCGTGCCTATACCGGGCGCGACCTCATCGCCATCTGCGGCGACCACCCGTTCTTCTCGGTCGACGACTGGTTCATCGGGACCACTGCGATAAACGCCGGCATTCCGCAGGCAACGCAGGCGCTTACCGTCAAGTTTCGCTACAACGACATCGCCTCTGTCAAGGCGCTGTTCGAGCGCTACCCCGGGCAGATCGCGGCCTGCATCCTGGAACCGGAGCGCACCGAACCACCGCGCGACAATTTCCTGGAGGAGCTCAGGCGCGTGTGCCACGAGGACGGCGCGTTGCTCATTTTCGACGAGATGGTGACCGGCTTCCGCTGGCACAACGCCGGCGCGCAGGGGTTGCACGGTGTCACCCCGGATCTGTCGACCTGGGGGAAAGCGATGGGCAACGGATTCGCCGTTTCTGCCCTCGCCGGAAAGCGCGAGTTCATGCGCCTGGGCGGCCTCGACCATTACGACAAGCCACGCGTGTTTTTGCTTTCGACCACCCACGGTGCGGAGACACACGCACTCGCCGCCGCGATTGCCACGATCAGGACCTACCGGCAGGAGGCCGTCGTCGAGCACCTGTATCGGCAGGGAACGCGCCTGAAGACCGAGTGCGAACAGGTGATCCGGCGCCACGGGCTGTCCGAGCATGTCAGGATCATCGGCAAGCCGTGCTGTCTGTTCTACGCCACGCTCGATGCCGACAAGGCCTCGTCACAAGCGTTTCGCACCCTGTTCCTGCAGGAGACGATTCGCCGCGGGGTCCTCGTGCCCTCGCTGGTGGTGAGCTACGCGCACGCCGACGACGATATCGACCGGACGATAGCGGCGATCGACGGTGCGCTCGCCGTCTACAAGCGGGCGCTCGACGAGGGGGTCGAACGCTATCTGGTCGGCCGACCGTCGCAGATCGTCTACCGCCACTACAACCGGCCCGATCCGGCGTAACTTACGCGCCCGCTGCAGCGGACGCGCAATCGATCATGGCTCGTAGCCGAGATTCGGCGCGAGCCATTTCTCAGCCGTTGCCAAGTCCCATCCCTTGCGGCGTGCGTAGTCCTCCACCTGGTCCCGCTCGACCTTCCCGACCGCGAAATATTGCGATTCGGGATGGGAGAAGTAAAAGCCCGACACCGCCGCGGTCGGCAGCATGGCGAAACTGTCCGTGAGGGTCATGCCGGCGTTGCCTGAAACATCGAGGAGGGAGAACAGCGGTCCCTTCTCGGTGTGATCGGGACACGCCGGATAGCCCGGCGCAGGCCGAATGCCCCTGTATTGCTCGCGCACCAGGCGCTCGTTGTCCGCATCCTCGCCCGGACTGTAGCCCCATAGCTCGCATCGCACGCGCCAGTGCAGGTGTTCGGCGAACGCTTCCGCAAGGCGGTCCGCGAGGGCCTTCAGCATGATGGCGTTGTAGTCGTCGTGGCGCGCTTCGTATTCGGCCACACGCTCGTCGATGCCGTGACCAGCGGTCACTGCGAACGCGCCGAGATAATCCCGCGCACCCGATTCCTTCGGCGCGACGAAATCCGCCAGGCAGCGGTTGAACTGGCCTTCCGGCTTCTCCGTCTGCTGGCGCAGGTTGTGGAAAGTCATCAGCGCCTCGCGCCGCGATTCATCCGCGTAGAGCTCGATATCGTCGCCGACCGAACTTGCGGGGAACAGGCCGACCACACCGCTCGCGCGCAGCCAGTTTTCCTCGACCAAGCGTGCGAGCATCGCCTGCGCATCCTGCCACAGGGCGCGCGCGGCCTCGCCGACGGTCTTGTCCTCGAGGATTTTCGGGTATCGACCGGTCAGTTCCCAGGTCTGGAAGAACGGTGTCCAATCGACAAAGGGGACAAGTTCCGCAAGCGGATAGTCGGAGAAACCCCGCACGCCGAGGAAGGCCGGCACTGGCGGCTGGTAGGCGTTCCAGTCGGGCTGGAAGCCGCGCTCCCGCGCCACGCCAAGCGATAACGCCGGTGCCGGCCCCTTCTTGCCTTTCTGCTGGTCGCGCACCTTCACGTATTCCGACCTGAGCCGGGCGACGTAGTCGATGCGCTGCTCGTCCGACATCAGACTGCTGCACACGGTGACACTGCGCGAGGCGTCCGGTACCCAGATGGTCGGTCCGTGGTAATGCGGTTCGATCTTGACGGCGGTATGCACGCGCGAGGTCGTGGCGCCGCCGATCAGGAGCGGCACCGTGAAGCCCTCGCGCTGCATCTCCTTCGCGACGTGAGACATCTCCTCGAGCGAGGGCGTGATGAGGCCCGAGAGCCCGATGATGTCCGCCTGCTCTGCGCGCGCCTTCTCGAGGATCTTCTCGCACGGGACCATCACGCCCATGTTCACGACGTCGAAGTTGTTGCACGCGAGCACCACCGCGACGATGTTCTTGCCGATGTCGTGCACGTCGCCCTTTACCGTGGCGAGCAGGATCCTGCCCTTGCTCTGGTTCTCGCCGGAGGCTGCCTTCTCCGCCTCGATGTAGGGTATGAGATGCGCAACCGCCTGCTTCATCACGCGTGCCGACTTCACCACCTGCGGCAGGAACATCTTGCCCGCGCCGAAAAGGTCGCCGACGACGTTCATGCCGTCCATGAGCGGTCCCTCGATCACCTGGATCGGGCGGTCGAATTTCTGCCGCGCCTCCTCGGTGTCGCCGACGATCCACTGCGTGATGCCTCGCACCAGCGCGTGGCTCAAGCGTTCCTCGACCGGCGCGTTGCGCCACGCGAGGTCCTCGACGCGCTCCTTCGCCTCGCCCTTGAAGCTTTCGGCAAAGGTCACGAGTCGCTCGGTTGCGTCGGGCCGACGGTTGAAGAGGACATCTTCCACCCGCTCCAGCAGGTCCTTCGGAATCTCTTCGTACACGCCCAACTGGCCGGCGTTGACGATACCCATGGTCATGCCAGCCTTCACGGCGTGGTAGAGGAAGGCGGTGTGCATCGCCTCGCGCACCGGCTCGTTGCCGCGGAAGGAGAAGGACAGGTTCGACACACCGCCGCTCGTCTTCGCGTGCGGCAGGGACTGCCTGATCGCCTTCAACGCCTCGATGTAGTCGATGGCGTAGTTGTTGTGCTCCTCGAGCCCGGTCGCGATCGCGAAGATGTTCGCATCGAAGATGATGTCCTCGGGCGGAAAACCCACCTCCTTCACCAGCAGATGATAGGCGCGGCTGCAGACTTCGATCCGACGCGCGAGCGTGTCCGCCTGCCCCTGCTCGTCGAAGGCCATGACAACTGCGGCCGCGCCGTAGCGGCGCACGAGGCGCGCCTGACGCAGGAATTCGGCCTCGCCCTCCTTCATGCTGATGGAGTTGACGACCGCCTTCCCCTGCACGCACTTCAATCCCGCCTCGATCACCGACCACTTCGACGAGTCGATCATGATCGGCACGCGCGAGATGTCGGGTTCGGAGGCCACCAGATTCAGGAACGTCGTCATGGCCCGCTGCGAGTCAAGCATCGCCTCGTCCATGTTGACGTCGATGATCTGCGCGCCGTTTTCCACCTGCTGGCGCGCAACGGTGAGCGCCTCGCCGTAGTTACCGGCCAGAATCAATCGCGCGAACGCCTTCGAGCCGGTGACGTTCGTGCGCTCGCCGACGTTCACGAAGAGCGCGTCGTCGCCGACGTTGAGCGGCTCGAGGCCGGACAGACGGAGCTTCTTGTCGATCTGCGGGATTGTCCGCGGCGGGATGCGCCCGACCGCCTCGGCGATCGCCTGGATGTGCGCCGGGGTGGTACCGCAGCAGCCGCCGACGATGTTGACGAAGCCGCTGCGCGCGAACTCCTCCAGGAACGCCGCGGTCTGCGCCGGCGTTTCGTCGTAGCCGGTCTCGGCGAGCGGATTCGGCAGACCGGCATTGGGATAAGCGGAGATCGCAACGTTGGCGATGCGCGCAAGCTCCTCGATGTGGGGCCGCATCAGTTTGCCGCCGAGCGCGCAGTTAAGCCCCACCGACAGCGGCCGCGCGTGGGCGACCGAATTCCAGAACGCCTCCACCGTCTGGCCCGACAGCGTGCGGCCGCTCGCGTCGGTGATCGTGCCCGAGATCATCACGGGCAGATACACGCCGTGATCGGCGAAGTACTGGTCGATCGCGAAGAGCGCGGCCTTGGCATTCAGCGTATCGAAGATGGTTTCGACGAGCAGCAGATCGACGCCGCCCGCGACGAGGCCTGCCACTGCTTCGCCATAGGCGGCAACGAGAGCGTCGAAGGTGATGTTGCGGAAGCCGGGGTCGTTCACGTCGGGCGAGAGCGAGGCCGTGCGCGTGGTCGGCCCGAGCGCACCCGCAACGAAGCGCGGCTTGTCCGGCTGCTTCGCAGTCCAGACCTCTGCGGCTTCGCGCGCGAGCTGCGCCGCGGCGACGTTCAGCTCCCGCACCAGGTGCTCCATGTGATAGTCCGCCATCGACACCGCATTGGAGCTGAAGGTGTTGGTCTCGATGATGTCGGCACCCGCTGCGAGATAGGCCTCGTGGATCTCGCGGATGACCGTCGGCTGCGTCAGGACCAGGAGGTCGTTGTTGCCTTTGACATCGTGCGGGAAATCGGCGAAGCGCGCGCCGCGATAGTCCGCCTCGGAGAGTTTGTAGCCCTGGATCATGGTGCCCATGCCGCCGTCCAGGATGAGGATGCGGCGCTGGAGGAGGGCGTGGAGGCGGTGACCGGAGTGAGTGTGCAT
>JAEUMX010000433.1 GCA_016791285.1 Burkholderiales bacterium | reverse complement strand
GTCGCGGCATACGGTCTCATTCTCCCGCCTGCCGTGCTCGAGGTGACGCCGCTCGGCTGCATCAACATTCACGCCTCGCTTCTGCCTCGCTGGCGTGGCGCGGCACCGATCCAGCGCGCGTTGCTCGCGGGCGACCCGGAGACCGGTGTGTCGATCATGCAGATGGATGCCGGGCTCGACACCGGGCCCGTCCTGCTCGAACGTCTCGTACGAATCGCGGACGACGATACCGCCGGCACGCTGGAGGCAAAGCTCGCCGCGGTCGGGGCCGAGGCCATCGTGGCGGCGCTCGACGCGATAGAGCAGGGGCAAGTCGTCCCGCGCCCCCAGCCCGAGGCCGGTGTCAGTTACGCGCACAAGATCTCCCGCGAGGAAGCACGTCTCGACTGGTCACGGTCAGCGGTCGAGCTGGAACGGGCGGTTCGCGCCTTCGACCCAGTGCCCGGTGCGCATACGACGCTGGCCGGACAGGCGCTCAAGATCTGGCGCGCCCGTGCCGACGCACGGGCCGTCGAGACCGTCGCATCGGGTACCGTAGTGGAGGGCGCGGGCGGCGATCTCGCCATCGTCTGCGGACAAGGCGTCCTCAGTATCGCGGAACTGCAGCGAGCCGGTGGGCGACGGCAGTCGGCCGCGGAATTCCTGCGCGGGACCCCGGTCGCACCAGGCACCCGTCTGGGCACTTGAAATCGGCTGCCCCGGACGCAATCAATCGCTTGCTTCTCGTTGTCTGATTGGGAGATTCGGAACGATGCTAGGCAGCTGGGTCAAGACCTTCGTGTTGATGGCCGCGATCGTCGCTTTGTTCGGCGCCATCGGCTACCTGATCGGGGGTGGTGCGGGCATGCTCATCGCGCTGGCCCTGGGAGGCGCCATGAACATCTGGGCGTACTGGAATTCCGACAAGCTCGTGCTGCGGATGTACAACGCGCAGGCGGTGGACGAGACGACAGCCCCCGAGTTCCACGCGATGGTGCGCGACCTCGCTCAGCGCGCGGGCTTGCCGATGCCGAAGGTGTACGTCATCCACGAAGATCAGCCCAACGCCTTCGCCACCGGGCGCAATCCACAGAACGCCGCCGTCGCCGCGACCACCGGCATCATGCAAGTGCTGACACCGCGCGAGCTGCGCGGCGTCATGGCACACGAGCTCGCCCACGTCAGGCATCGCGACACCCTGATCAGCACCATTTCCGCGACGCTCGCCGGGGCGATCTCCTCGGTTGCGCAGCTCGGCATGCTGTTCGGCGGCCACCAGCGCGAGGGGGAAGGTTCGACGAACCCGCTCGTCGGCATGCTGATCATGCTGTTCGCGCCATTTGCCGCCATGCTCATCCAGTTCGCGATCTCGCGCTCGCGCGAGTTCGAAGCCGACCGTGGCGGCGCGGAGATCTCGGGCGATCCGAAGGCGCTGGCAGCCGCGCTGGACAAGATCGAGCGTTACGCGAAGGGGCTCCCCATGCACACCGCAGAACAACATCCCGAGACCGCACAGATGATGATCGTGAATCCGTTGTCGGGCGGCGGGCTCAAGGGCCTCTTCAGTACGCATCCGTCCACCCAGGAGCGCGTGGCACGCTTGCTCGCGATGCCGGGGTGAAGACCCGCCGGAAATTCCGCAGCCGGCGCGTCGCTTGATCGAGATCCAGAAGGTCGCCGCCGAAACCGTCTGCAAGGTGCTCGCGGGGCGCAGTCTAGGATCCGTCCTGGACGGCCCCGACCCGCGCCTCGAAGGGTGGGCGCGCGCGACGTTCCTCGACGCGACCTACGGCACGCTGCGCCATCTGGGAGAGCTGCGCGCCTGTCTCGCACAGCTGCTGCGACGGCCCCTGCGGCAGGGCATCGTGGAATCCCTCCTGCTCGTCGCGCTGTACCAGCTGCGCTATACCCGCACGGCGCCGCACGCCGTCGTCGACCACGCAGTGGACTGCACCGCAGCGCTCGGGGCAGCGCGCATGGGGGGGCTGGTGAACGCGGTGCTGCGCAATTTCCTGCGCGACGCCGACGGCGTCGTGACGCGTGCACGGGCGACCCCGGAAGGGCGGTTCTCCTATCCATCGTGGTGGATCGAGAAGCTGCAGCTGCAGTATCCCGCAGCGTGGACCGGCATCCTCGATACGGGTAACGAGCATCCCCCCTTCACGCTGCGTGTGCGGATCGGCCGCATGGCGATGGCGAACTATCTGGAATGGCTGCAGGAGGAGGGCATCGAGGCGCACCAGTCGGGCGCGAGTGCCGTGACGCTGGCACGCCCGCTGCCGGTGGCCGAGGTCCCGGGGTTCGCGGGGGGGATGGTGTCGGTGCAGGATGCCGGGGCCCAGTTCGCCGCGCCGCTGCTCGACCTCGACGACGACATGCGCGTGCTCGATGCCTGTGCTGCGCCCGGTGGCAAGGCCTCGCACATTCTGGAGCTCGCGCGCGTCAGGTTGCTGGCGCTCGATTGCGACGAGCGCAGACTGCGACGGGTGCAGGAGAATCTCGACCGCCTCGGTCTCGCGGCGCAGGTCGTCGCGGGGGATGCGGCGCGGCCTGGGATGTGGTGGGATGGTGCACCGTTCGACCGCATACTGGCCGACGTGCCGTGCTCCGCTTCCGGGGTCGTGCGCCGGCACCCGGACGTCAAATGGTTGCGGCGTCCGGCCGACCTCGACGGGTTCGCCGCGCATCAGGCCGCCCTCCTCGACGCCCTTTGGCACACGCTGCGCCGAGGTGGTAAATTGCTGTACGCAACCTGTTCTGTCTTTCGCGAGGAGAATCAGGATCAGGCGGACCGATTCCTCAGCCGCCATCGAGATGCGCGCCGCCTCCCCGTAGCCGCGTTGCCGGATGACGGCATGCTGCTTCCGAACCGCGATCATGACGGCTTCTTCTACGCCTTGTTCGAGAAGGACTGAATCAAACTGGGCCTGGCGGGCGTGGTGGGCCGTGGTGCTCTCGGCCGCGGTGCTGTGCGCGTCGGCGCAGGGCATTCATGTAACCTCGGCGGAGATCGTGCCGGGTGACGACGAGTACTATCTCAACGCGGATTTCGACATCGTGCTGGGTGCGGCGGTGGAATCGGCGTTGAACCGCGGTGTGCCGTTGACGTTCGTCGTCGAGGCGCAGTTGACGCGCCCGCGCTGGTACTGGTTCGACGAGACGGCAGGCGAGACGCGCAGCCAGTATCGGCTGAGCTACAACGCGCTTACCCAGCAGTACCGCGTCGCAGTGGGCAATCTGTTCCAGAACTTCGGCACGCTGGCAGAAGCGCTGCAGCTCCTGTCGCGGGTGCGCAACCGGGCACTGGCCGAACGCGACGCGCTCAAAAAGGGCGAGACCTACCGCGCCGGCGTGCGTTTCTGGCTCGACACGACCCAGCTGCCGAAGCCGTTTCAGGTCACGGCCCTGGGGTCGCGGGAATGGTCGCTCAATTCGCACTGGCATCGCTGGAACTTCACGCCATGAGAGCGGCGCGTTCCCGTCTCGCGACCCTGCTGCGACGACGTCGCATTCAGTACGCGCTCATCGTCATCCTGGGGTTCGGCGCCCTCGCGCTGTATGTCCTGTCGCTCGCAACCTCCAACAGCGAGCTTTTCAGCCGGCACTATCCGATCCTGCTGCTCGTGAACGGCGGGCTCGTCCTCGCGCTCTTCGGGCTGGTCGGCTTTCAGTTGTGGAGCCTGCTCGGCAAGCTGCGGACGCGCGTGTTCGGCGCCAAGCTCACCTTGCGCCTCGTGGTCATGTTCGCGCTCATGGCGGTCGTGCCCGGCATCCTGATCTATGCGCTATCGGTGCAGTTTCTCGTGCGTTCGATCGACTCGTGGTTCGACGTGCAGGTCGACCGCGCGATGGAGAGCAGCCTGCGGCTGGGGCGCTCCGCGCTCGACAGCATGCTGAAGGATCTGGCCAACAAGGCCGACGCGATGGCGTTCGACCTGTCGGAGGTGCCGCAGTCCGATCATCTGTCCGTCCTCAACCAGCTGCGCGAGCGCATCGGCGCGCAAGAGGCGACGCTCTTCAACCAGCGCGGCACGGTCATCGCGTTCTCGAGCGCGGAGCGCTCGATCCTCGCCCCCGAGGTTCCGAGCGCGGCCGTGCTGCGTCGCGTGCGCATCGCACAGTCCTACAGCGCGGTCGAATCCATCCCCGGCCAGGGACTGCAGTTGCGCGTCGTGGTGCCGATCACCGCGTTCGGTCCCGGCCAGGACGTGCGCATGCTGCAGCTCCTGCAGCCGGTACCACCCGACATCGCGGCCGATGCCGACACCGTGCAGGGGATGTACCGCGACTACCAGGAGCTCCTGCTGTCGCGCGTCGGCCTGAAGCGGCTGTATGGCGTGACGCTGACGCTCGCGCTGCTGCTCGCCCTGCTCTCCGCGCTCGCGGTGGCTTTCTACCTGAGCGAACGGCTGTCGGCACCTCTGGGCGTGCTCGCGAAAGGGACGCGCGCAGTGGCGCAGGGCAATCTCAGCGAACAGCTGCCGGTGCCGAGCCGCGACGAACTCGGGGTGCTCACGCAGTCGTTCAACGCCATGACGCGGCAGCTCGCCGATGCGCGCGCCGCGGTCGAACGCAACCAGGCACAGCTCGAAACCGCGAAAGCCTACATCGAGAGCACGCTCGCCAATCTCTCGGCGGGCGTCCTCGCCTTCGACGAAGCGCTCAAGCTGCGGGCGTGCAACGTGAGCGCCGGTGTGATCCTCGAGATCGAGACTGCGTCCCTCAAGGACATTCCGCTCGACGCATGGGGAACGGCCGAGCCGCGCCTCGCGCCGTTCTCGGCAGCGGTCCGCGAAGCCTTCGAGGACGCGGCAGACAGCGAATGGGAAAAACAGCTCGAGCACCATGCGAAGAGCGGTGAGCGTTTGCTGCTGGTGCGCGGCACGCGTTTCCAGGCCGCCGATGGCACCGGCCGCGTGGTGGTATTCGACGACATCACGCACCTGATCCAGGCGCAGCGGGACGCCGCCTGGGCCGAGGTGGCGCGGCGTCTCGCGCACGAGATCAAAAACCCGCTCACGCCGATACAGCTCTCGGCGGAGCGGCTGCAGCGCAAGCTGCACGACAAGCTGGGGGCGGCGGATGCGGAAATGCTGGACCGCTCCACGCGCACCATCGTGAACCAGGTGGCGGCATTGAAGGGCATGGTCGACGCCTTCAGCCAGTACGCGCGCTCACCCGAGGCAACGGTGCAAAGCGTCGACGTCAATCAACTCGTGCGCGAGATCCTCACCCTGTACGACGCGATGGGATCGCATATCCGCGCCGAGCTGGCGCCCCGGCTCGATCCGGTGTTCGGGCATCCGGGGCAGATCCGGCAGCTCGTCCACAATCTGCTGCAAAACGCCCAGGACGCGGTGGCGGGCGTGAGCGAACCGCGCATCACGATCCGCACCGAACAGAAGGACGGGGCCCTTCTCCTCGCCATCGAAGATAACGGGGTCGGCGTCCCGGATGCGCTGCTCGCACGGGTGTTCGAGCCTTACGTGACGACCAAGCCCAAGGGCACCGGTCTTGGGCTCGCCATCGTCAAGAAGATCGTCGAGGAGCACGCGGGCAAAGTGGAGATCGAGAATCTGCGGCCCCACGGCGCGGCGGTTCGCATTATGCTGCCGCTGCTTGCCCCGCGCACGGCGGCACGCAAGACTGAAGCGAAGGCATAGGAACGACGCATGACGCAGATTCTGGTGGTGGACGACGAGGTCGGCATCCGCGAGTTGCTCTCGGAGATTCTCGAAGACGAGGGCTACCAGGTGCGGCTCGCCGAGAACGCCGGGCAGGCGCGGGAGGTGCGTACGCAGGGTCGCCCCGACCTGGTCCTGCTCGACATCTGGATGCCCGACACGGACGGCATCACGCTGCTCAAGGAGTGGGCAAGCTCCGGGCTGCTCACCATGCCGGTCGTGATGATGTCGGGTCATGGCACGATCGACACCGCGGTCGAGGCCACCCGGATCGGCGCCTACGACTTCCTCGAGAAACCGATCGCACTGCAGAAGCTCCTGTCGACAGTGGGCCGGGCGCTGCGCCAGGGCATCGTGCAGCCGAAGCCGGCGCTGTCGCTCGCGAGCCTGGGGCGCGCGGCTCTCATCTCCGACCTCAAACAACGCCTGGAGCGGGTGGGCAACCTGAAGACGCCCGTGCTGCTGACCGCAGAGCCGGGGTGTGGCGTCGAGCTGTGCGCGGGTTTTCTGCACCGGCCGAACACGCCCTGGGTCGCGCCGGAGTCGCTTGCGGTGCTGGCGGAGGCGCCGGTCGATCTGCTCACCGAGGCGAAGGAAGGCACGCTTTTCCTGCCCGAGGTGGGCAACCTCAACAAGCTCGAGCAGAAGGGGCTTGCCCTGCTCGTCTCCAAGCTCGACAAGTACAACGTGCGGCTGGTGTGTGCGAGCGCGAAGTCGCTGCCGGAACTGGTGGCACAGGGCGCCTTCGATTCGCGCCTGCTGCAGAGTCTGTCGGGGCTCACCATCCGCGTGCCGAGCCTGCGCGAGCACCGCGAGGACGTGCCGGAGCTTGCCAACCTGTTCCTGTCGCGGCTCGTCGAGGCGCGGGAGGCACCCACGCGTGCGTTCAGCACGGCCGCGCTGAATGCGCTGCGCAACTGCGACTGGCCCGGCAATCTGTCACAGCTCGAGGCCACGGTGAAGACGCTGGCGCTCACCGCCCTGCAGGATGAAATCACGCTCGCCGACGTGAACCGCGTGCTCGCGCAGTTCGACGTCGAACTGCCGACGCTGGCGAAAACGCTGCCGCTCCACCTCACCCTGCGCGAGGCGCGCGACGCCTTCGAGCGTGTCTACTTCGAGCATCACATCGCCCGCGAGGGCGGCAACATGAGTCGGGTAGCCGAGAAGGTCGGCCTCGAACGCACGCATCTCTATCGCAAGCTGAAGCAGCTGGGGGTGCGCCTGTCGCGGCGGGTGGAGGACTGAGCCTCGCGCACGGCGGGAGGGCGGCGACAACACGACCCCGCTGCCTGGGCGCTCTCGACCCGGGGGCGCCTTTATGGTTGCGATAACAAGAAATAGCTTTCCTTAATTTTCGGTCTTCGGAATAATTCGCGGGGAAAGCGCAGAAACCCGTGCATCGGGGAGAACGGGTTCGGCCGTCGTGCGGCGCCGTCCTGTCGGGCAACCGCGGGAAACGTCCAGGCGCGCGCTTTCGCCTGTATCGGCCGGCGCGACCGCACGCGTGTGCGTGTCATCTCATCTCTACTATGGTTCGAGGAAAGCCCCCTATGGCTACGCGGAAGGATCTGACCAACGCCATTCGAGCATTGGCGATGGACGCGGTGCAGAAAGCGAACTCCGGCCATCCCGGCATGCCGATGGGCATGGCAGAGATCGCCGAGGTGCTGTGGAACCATCACCTGCGGCACAACCCGGCCAATCCGCACTGGGCGGACCGCGATCGCTTCGTGGTGTCCAACGGCCACGGTTCCATGCTGCTCTACGCCTTGCTGCATCTCACCGGCTACGCGCTGCCGATGGAGGAGCTCGAGCGTTTCCGGCAACTGCACTCGAAGACCCCCGGTCATCCCGAGTACGGCCTCACGCCCGGCGTCGAGACCACTACCGGCCCGCTCGGGCAGGGCATCGCGAACGCGGTGGGCATGGCGATCGCCGAGCGCACGCTGGCGGCGGAGTTCAACCGGCCCGGGTTCGAGATCGTGAATCACCACACCTACGTCTTCAACGGCGACGGCTGCCTGATGGAGGGCATCTCGCACGAGGCGTGCTCGCTGGCCGGCACGCTCGGCCTGGGCAAGCTCATCGTCTTCTACGACGACAATGGCATTTCGATCGACGGTCACGTGGAAGGGTGGTTCACGGACAATACCCCGAAACGCTTCGAAGCCTACGGCTGGCACGTGGTACCCGATGTGAATGGCCACGACTTTGCCGCCATCGAGAAGGCGCTGCAGGCGGCGCAGGCGGAAACCGGACGCCCGAGCCTGATCTGTTGCAAGACCGTGATCGCGCACGGCTCGCCCAACAAGGCGGGCACGCACGAGGCGCACGGCGCCGCGCTGGGCGAGGCCGAAGTGGCGGCCACGCGCGCCCACATCGGCTGGAATCATCCGCCGTTCGTGATTCCGCAGGATGTCTACGATGGCTGGGACGCGCGGGTCAGGGGTGCTGGTCTGGAGACGGCGTGGAACAAGCGCTTCGCCGAGTACGAGCGCGATCATCCCGCGCTCGCGGCCGAGTTCAAGCGGCGCATGCAGCGCGAGCTGCCCGCGAACTGGCCGCAGGCAGCGCGCGCGTTCATCGCGAAGACCGTGGAGAAGGGTGAATCGATCGCCACCCGCAAGGCTTCGCAGAACTCGATCGAGGCCCTCGCCGCAGTGCTGCCGGAGCTCGTGGGCGGTTCTGCCGATCTCGCCGGATCGAACCTGACCCTGTGGTCGAAGGCGCGCGGCATGCAGCGCGACGAGCCGGGCAACTACATTTATTTCGGCGTGCGCGAGTTCGGCATGTCGGCGATCATGAACGGCATCGTGCTCCACGGCGGGCTGCGCGCGTTCGCCGCCACTTTCCTGATGTTCTCGGAGTATGCGCGCAACGCGGTGCGCATGTCGTCGCTGATGAAGGTGCCTTCGATCTTTGTCTACACCCACGATTCGATCGGTCTGGGCGAAGACGGGCCGACCCACCAGCCGATCGAGCAGACCGCCACGCTGCGTCTGATTCCGGGCATGGAGGTGTGGCGCCCGTGCGACTCGGTCGAGAGCGCGGTCTGCTGGGTCGCGGCGATCGAGCGCGTCGACGGACCTTCGTGCCTACTGTTCTCGCGGCAGAACCTCGCGTTCCAGACGCGCACGCCGGAGCAGATCGCGGACATTCGCCGTGGCGGCTACGTGCTGGCGGAGGCGACCGGGGGAAAGCCGGCGGTCATTCTCATCGCCACCGGCTCGGAAGTCGCGCTGGCGATGGAAGCGCGCAAGGCGCTCGGCGAAAGCGGGATCGCGGCACGCGTGGTTTCCATGCCGTCGACCAACGTCTTCGACCGGCAGGATGAAGCATACAAGTCGAGCGTGCTGCCGCGGGGCGTGACGCGGGTGTCGATCGAAGCCGGAGTCACGGATGGCTGGCGCAAGTACGTGGGAATCGACGGCGCCACGATCGGCATCGAGACGTTCGGCGAATCCGCACCGGCAGGGGAGCTTTTCAAGCACTTCGGTTTCACCGTGGCCAACGTGGTGAATACTGTGAGGAGCGTTCTCTAAGGGGGGAACGCAAAAGCGAGTCGCGAAACGCGATCGAAAAAAGGTCATCGCTTCGCGATAGAATCGAGGTTTTTCATCGTTTTCACGGGAGGAAAGACATGGCAATTCGTGTCGGCATCAACGGATTTGGACGCATCGGGCGCATGGTAATGCGGGCCGCCGTGAGGGACTTTCCGGACATCGAGATCGTCGGCATCAACGACCTGCTCGAGCCGGACTATCTCGCCTACATGCTCAAGTACGACTCGGTGCACGGACGCTTCAAGGCCACCGTCGCGGTCGACGGCAACACGATGGTGGTGAACGGCAAGAAGATCCGGCTCACCGCAGTGAAGGATCCCGCCGAGCTCAAGTGGAACGAGGTCGGCGCCGACCTCGTCATCGAGTCCACCGGCCTCTTCCTCACCAAGGAGACCGCGCAGAAGCATCTCGCGGCCGGGGCGAAGAAGGTGATCATGTCGGCGCCTTCGAAGGACGACACGCCGATGTTCGTCTACGGTGTGAACGACAAGATCTACGACGGGCAGGCGATCATCTCGTGCGCTTCGTGCACCACCAACTGCCTCGCACCGGTGGCCAAGGTGCTGAACGACACGTGGGGCATCAAACGCGGGCTAATGACCACGGTGCACGCTGCCACCGCCACGCAGAAGACCGTCGACGGTCCGTCCAACAAGGACTGGCGCGGCGGCCGCGGCATCCTCGAGAACATCATCCCGTCCTCGACCGGCGCGGCGAAGGCCGTCGGCAAGGTGATCCCCGAGCTCAACAAGAAGCTGACCGGCATGGCCTTCCGGGTGCCCACCTCGGACGTTTCCGTGGTCGACCTCACCGTCGAGCTGGTTAAGGAAGCCACCTACGAGCAGATCTGCGCGGCAATGAAAGCGGCCTCCGAAGGTCCCATGAAGGGCGTGCTCGGCTACACCGAGGACAAGGTGGTGGCCACCGATTTCCGCGGTGAGAGCTGCACGTCGGTGTTCGACGCCGGCGCGGGGATCGCCCTCGACGGCACTTTCGTCAAGGTCGTGTCCTGGTACGACAACGAATGGGGTTACTCCGCCAAGCTCCTCGACATGGCGCGCGTCGTCAGCAAGTGATGGTCGCGTAGCGGGAGCCCCGACCCCCCGATTCCGGGGTGGCCGGGGTTCCCGCTCATCCGTCATGCACGGTTGAAGTATCCCTTTTCCGTTCACGGAGCCAGACAAATGAACGTCTTGAGAATGGCCGATCTCGACCTCGCGGGCAAGCGCGTCTTCATTCGCGCCGACCTCAATGTCCCGCAGGACGACGCCGGAAAAATCACGGAGGACACGCGCATCCGCGCCTCCGTGCCCGGCATCAAGCTCGCGCTCGAGAAGGGCGCGGCGGTAATGGTAACCTCGCACCTCGGGCGACCGAAGGAAGGCGAATTCAAGCCGGCGGACACCCTGGCGCCGGTTGCCAAGCGCATGTCCGAGCTGCTCGGGCGCGAGGTGCGGCTGGTGCAGAACTGGGTCGACGGCGGTTTCGAGGTCAAGCCCGGTGAAGTGGTGATGCTGGAGAACTGCCGCGTCAACAAGGGCGAGAAGAAGAACGTCGACGAGCTCGCGCAAAAGATGGCGAAGCTGTGCGATGTCTTCGTGATGGACGCTTTCGCCACCTCGCATCGGGCCGAAGCGACCACGCACGGCATCGCCAAGTTCGCGCCGGTGGCGTGCGCCGGACCGCTGCTCGCGCAGGAGCTCGAGGCGCTGACGAAAGCGCTCGCCAATCCGAAGCGGCCGCTCGTTGCGATCGTCGCCGGCTCGAAGGTGTCGACCAAGCTCACGGTGCTGAAGAACTTGTCCGCGAAAGTCGATCAGCTGGTCGTCGGCGGCGGCATCGCCAACACTTTCCTGGCGGCGCAAGGCAAGAAGATCGGCAAGTCGCTGTCGGAGGCTGATCTGGTCGGCGAGGCCAAGGCGGTGATCGAGGCTTGCCATGCCCGAGGCGGCGACGTACCGCTGCCGAACGACGTCGTGTGCGGGAAGGAGCTCTCGCCGAGCGCCGCTGCCACGCTGAAGTCGGTGGACCAGGTGGCCGACGACGACATGATCCTCGACATCGGGCCGCAAGCGGCGCAGAAGCTCGCCGATGTCATTGCCCGGGCCGGAACGGTGGTGTGGAACGGGCCGGTCGGTGTCTTCGAGTACGACCAGTTCGGCAAGGGGACGGAGACCGTGGCACGCGCCATCGCCTCCTCGCCTGCGTTCTCGCTTGCCGGCGGCGGCGACACGCTGGCCGCGATCGCCAAGTACGACATCGGCTCGAAGGTCGGCTACATCTCGACCGCCGGCGGCGCTTTTCTCGAGTTTCTCGAGGGCAAGACGCTGCCGGCGGTTGCGATCCTCGAGGAGCGCGCGGCCAAGGGCTAGGCCGGCTCGCCGCCAACCCCGCGCCGCTGCCTTGGCCCCGACCATCGCTGGTCCGATCACAGGCATGCGGCGCCGGACCAAGATCGTTGCGACTCTCGGGCCCGCTTCCAGTTCGCGGGGCGCGCTGGAGAAGCTGATCGAGGCCGGTCTCGACGTGGTGCGGTTGAACTTCTCGCACGGCAAGGCGGAAGAGCACGAGGAGCGGGCGGAGCTGGTGCGGGCGCTGGCGCGGGCGGCGGGGCGTCCGGTCGGAGTGATGGCCGACCTGCAGGGTCCGAAGATCCGCATCGGGGCCTTCGAGCACGGGCGGGTCGTCCTCAAGCCGGGCAGCCCGTTCGTGCTCGACGCCGACTGCGAGCTCGGCGACAGCTTCCGGGTCGGGCTCGACTACCGGGAACTGCCCGCGGACGTGAGCGTTGGCGACGTGCTGCTGCTCGATGACGGGCGTATCGTCCTGTACGTGGAGAAGGTGAAGGATTCCCAGATCTTCACCCGGGTCGAGCAGGGCGGAATCCTCTCCAACAACAAGGGCATCAACCGGCGTGGCGGCGGGCTCACGGCCCCCGCCCTGACCGAAAAGGATCTGGAGGACATCAAGACCGCCGCGCGCTTCAAGGCGGATTACATCGCCGTTTCGTTTCCGCGGTCCGGCGCCGACATGGAGTACGCCCGCACCCTGCTGCACGAGGCGGGTGGCAAAGGCTTGCTGATCGCGAAGATCGAGCGCGCCGAGGCGATCGCTGCGCTGGACGAGATCCTCGACGCCTCGGATGCGATCATGGTGGCGCGCGGCGACCTGGCGGTGGAGATGGGCGATGCCGCGGTGCCGGCGTTGCAAAAACGCATGATCCGGCTGGCGCGAGCCAGGTACAAGCTCGTGATCACGGCCACCCAGATGATGGAGTCGATGATTTCGAGTCCGATTCCGACCCGGGCCGAGGTTTCGGATGTGGCGAACGCGGTGCTCGACGGTACCGATGCCGTAATGCTCTCGGCGGAAACGGCGGTCGGCGAGTACCCGGTGGAAACCGTGCGCGCGATGGCCCGCGTGTGTTTCGAGGCGGAGCGGAACATGGAGCCCACGGTCGAGCGCGATCTGATGGATCGCCTGGCCACCCGGATCGACCAGGCGGTGGCATTTGCCGCCGCGTTCACCGCTTCGCACTTCAAGGTGCGGGCGATCGGCGCGCTCACGCACTCCGGCGCCACCGCGCTGTGGATGTCGCGTGTGAATCTGGGCGTGCCGGTGTACGCGCTCACGCCGGTAGTCGAGACGCGGCGGCGGCTCACGCTGTTCTCGGGCGTGCACCCGTACAATCTGCGCGAGACCTCGAACGATCGCGACGTGATGCTGCGGGCGGCCGAGGACGAGCTGTTGCGGCGCGGTGCCGTGCAGCCAGGCGATCTGGTGGTGCTCACCATCGGCGAGCTCGTGGGCAAGACCGGACAAACCAATACCATGAAGATAATTCGAGTGGGAGACTCGAGGAGAAGCGACGCCTGAGGTCGCGCTGCGCACTTCTTTCCATCATCATCTTCGGAGGTACCCACCATGGCTCTCGTCTCCCTTCGGCAACTGCTCGACCACGCCGCCGAGAACGGCTACGGCTTGCCGGCTTTCAACGTGAACAATCTGGAGCAGATCCAGGCCATCATGCAGGCGGCGGACGAGTGCGACAGCCCCGTCATCATGCAGGGCTCGGCCGGGGCGCGTAAGTACGCCGGCGAGCCGTTCCTGCGGCACCTCATCGCCGCGGCGGTGGAGGCCTATCCGCACATCCCGATCGTCATGCACCAGGATCACGGTGCGACACCGGCAGTGTGCGTGAACGCCATTCGCTCCGGCTTCTCCAGCGTCATGATGGATGGGTCGCTGCGCGAAGACGCGAAGACCCCGGCCAGCTATGACTACAACGTCGACGTGACGCGCAAGGTGGTCGACATGGCGCACGCCGTGGGGGTCTCGGTGGAAGGCGAGCTCGGCTGTCTCGGATCGCTGGAGACGGGCATGGGCGAGAAGGAGGATGGGCACGGGGCCGAGGGCAAACTCTCCCACGACCAGCTTCTGACCGACCCGGACGAAGCCGCCCAGTTCGTCAAGGCGACCCAGGTCGACGCGCTCGCGATCGCGATCGGCACCAGCCACGGCGCGTACAAATTCACCCGCAAGCCGACCGGCGACATCCTCGCCATCGAGCGCGTGAAGGAGATCCATGCCCGCCTGCCGAACACCCATCTCGTGATGCACGGCTCGTCGTCGGTGCCGCAGGACTGGCTCGAGATCATCCGCGAGTTCGGCGGCGAGATGAAGGAAACGTACGGCGTGCCGGTAGAGGAGATCCAGGAAGGCATCAAGCACGGCGTGCGCAAGATCAACATCGACACGGACATCCGCCTTGCCATGACCGGTGCCGTCCGCCGCCATCTGGCGAAGAACAAGAGCGAGTTCGATCCGCGCAAGTTCCTGAAGGATGCGACGGCCGCGGCCAAGGACATCTGCAAGGCGCGCTTCGAGGCGTTCGGCTGCGCCGGGCAGGCGTCGAAGATCACGCCGGTTGCGCTGGACGCCATGGCTACGCGCTACGGCAAGGGCGAGCTGAAGGCGATCGTGAACTGAAGCTGCGCGGCTCGCGTTTTCCGATGACCGACTACCCTTCGATTGCGCGCATCCTGCAGGATGCGCTCGGGCTCAAGCTGCCGCCGATCGCGGTGTGTCTCGCCGACACGGTCCCCGCGAGCGTTCCGGCGCAGCGGGGCAGGGTGCCAGCGGGATGTGTGTTCTGGGAGCTGGCGGCGCACGGCGCCATCGCCACTTCGGCGCCGGATCACGACCTCTGCGCGGTCGGCGTCCATACCCACCACCTCGCCGATCCGTCCCCGCATCACGCGCGGGAGCTCGCGAACGTGCTCCAGGTGATGGCGGGGATGGAGTACGTGCGCGAGCAGGACGTCGCGGGCATCCCTGTCCTCCGCGATGCGGTGCGGCACGTCGTCTATGCACCACTCGCCCAGACGCCGCTCGCGCCGGACGTGGTGCTGCTGTTCGCCCATGCGCGGCAGGGCCTGGTGATCACGGAAGCGATCCAGCAGGTCGATCCCGAACTGCCCCCCGCGCTCGGTCGACCGGCCTGTGCGGTCGTGCCGCAGGCGGTAAACAGCGGGCGCGCCGCTTTGAGCCTGGGATGTTGCGGGGCGCGGGCGTATCTCGACGCGTTGACCGATGATACGGCGGTGTGGGCGTTGCCCGGAGCGAAGATCGCGCTGTACGCGGCGCGTATCGCCAAGCTCGCTGCGGCTAACGACGTCCTTGGGCGCTTCCACGCACTGCGTCGAGAGGACGTGGTGGCGGGCAACACGCCGACCTACGCCGAGTCGCTGGCGCGCATGCAGGGTTGACGCGACGGCCCGGGGCGATCAGGCCAGGCGCACCAGCGTACCCGCCGGGGGTGATACCGGAAGGTTCATGTTCGCGGCGCGCAGGGCGTCCAGCGTGACGCCGCTGCGACGTGCGATGTCCTCGAGCGCCTCCCCCGGTTGCACGAACGCCTCGTCTGCCAGCAGCACGCCGTTCGCGTCGCGGCGTATCGTCCGCAGGGTCGCGTGCTCCCGTGTCTTCTCCATCATGGTCGTGTTGCCATGGGCGTCGAGATGCACGTGCAGGAAGCGCTCGGGTGTGCAGCCGAAGACGAAGTGCCGCGTTCGATTGCCGTAATCGTCGATGATCCAGGCCGGATGTCCGGCGACCTCGCACGATCTCATCACCCCGCCCGAACCGATTGACCGCACCGAAGGTTCGGCAGGCGGCGCCGGGCCCCAGGGATCGGCGCAGGGGATATCCCGTCCCGTGGCGTCGAGCAACCGGGTCGCGCCCGGTCCGCCGACCTGGGCCAGCAGAACGGGTTCTTGAGCGGCATCGAGCCATTCCAGGCGCATGGCGCCGGCGCTGCTCACGCACCGCAGTGTGGCGACCGGCGCGCCGCTGGCAAGACGGAAAGTGTGCCGGAACGAGGGGTGGTTCACCGCGGGTGTCCTCAGCGCGCGGTAACAATGGCCTTGATGCCGAGCCGGGACGCCAGACTGGCCGCGGCATCGCGCGCCTGGGCGTCGCTCGCATACGGCCCCGACTGGACGCGGTAGAGGCCGTTTAACAGGACGACATCGAGTGCACCCGAGGCGTCACCGGCTTGGCCCTTGAGACGGGCGACGAATCCCTCGGCGTTGTCCTTCGCACTGAACGCGCCGAGCTGAAGGAAGATGCCGCGGGTCTCGTCGACTTCCTTGAGCACTGCCGGCTGCCTTGCCGGCTCGACTGCCGGCGCCGGGCGCACCGGCTCAGCCCGCGCTGCGACGGAGGCCGGATAACCCGTGGCGGGGATCTCACGCCCGGGGATCACGAGCTCTACTTCGACCAGTCCGCTCCCGCCTGCGAGCGTGCCGATGCGGTAGGCAGCCGCGTACGAAAGATCGATCACGCGATCGTGCAGGAACGGGCCGCGGTCGTTGACGCGGACGAGCACCGTGCGGCGGGTATTGAGATTGGTGACGCGGGCGTAGCTCGGAATCGGCAGCGTGGGGTGCGCGGCCGTCATGGCGTACATGTCGTAGATCTCACCCGATGAGGTCGCCTTGCCGTGGTAGCGCCGTCCGTACCAGCTTGCCACACCGGTCTGGCGATAGGGTTGCAGCGTGGTCAGGGGGGTGTAGGTCCTGCCGAATACCTCGTACGGCCGATTCGAGGCAGGCCGCAGCGGCTCCACCCTGGGCACGGCGTCCGGGAGGCGATCCAGATTCGGCGGCGGATTGTCCCCCGGTCCGTCGTCGAGGTAGTAAGCCCCGCCGCGCTTCGCTGCAGGCGGCTCGGCCTGCTTGACGGGAGCCGCCGGCGCGATCGGACCGGGCGCCGGCTTGGAAGGCGCGCCGCCGCACGCCGCGAGGGCGAGCGTCGCCAGCCCTGCCGCCACAGGTGCGCCAAAGTCCCGCAAGGAAACGAGCTCCCTCACGTCTGTACCAGCTTACGGTTGGTTCGGATGCTCATCAGAATGCCAAAGCCGAGGAAGAGCGTCACCAGGGCGGTGCCGCCGTAGCTGATGAGGGGCAGTGGCACCCCGACCACGGGCAGGATCCCGCTCACCATGCCCATGTTGACGAAGGCGTAGGTGAAGAACGAGAGCGCGATCGAACCGGCGAGCAGGCGCGCAAACAGGCTGGGCGCCTCGGCGGCGATGATGAGTCCGCGCCCGATCACGAGCAGGAACAGGCACAGGAGCAAGCCGTTGCCGACTAGGCCGAACTCTTCGGAGTAGACCGCGAAGATGAAGTCGGTGGTGCGCTCGGGCAGGAAATCCAGGTGCGTCTGCGTGCCGTTCAGCCACCCCTTGCCGGAGACGCCGCCCGATCCCACAGCGATCGTCGACTGTATCGTGTGGTAGCCCGCGCCCAGCGGATCCTGGGTCGGATCGATCAGGGTCAGGATGCGCCGCCTCTGATAGTCGTGCATCATGGACCACAGCACCGGCAGGCTCGCGCAGCCCGCGGCGAAGAGGCCGAGCAGGATCTTCCACGACAGTCCCGCCAGAAAAATCACGTAGAACCCGGATGCGAGAATGAGGAGCGCGGTCCCGAGATCCGGCTGCTTGGCAATGAGCCCGATCGGCACCAGCAGCAGGGCTGCCGCAATCGCGAAGTGCTTGACGCGCAGCGTCGCCTCGTAGCGGTCGAAGTACCAAGCCAGCATCAGCGGCACGGCGATCTTCATGAGCTCGGACGGCTGGATGCGCGTGACGCCGAGGTCGAGCCAGCGCTGAGCGCCGTTCACGATCTCACCGAAGAGTTCGACGGCGACCAGGAGAACGATGCCGACGACGTATGCCGGGACGGCGAAGTTCTTCAGGATGTGGGGCGGGATGTTCGCCGCGACCCACATCACGGCGAACGCCACCCCGACGTTCGCGAGTTGTCCGACGACCCGCGTGGTGTTCTGCTCCGCGGCGCTGTAGAGGGTCATCAGCCCGACCCCGAGCAGCAACAACACCGAAGTCAGCAGAAAGCTGTCGATGTGGCCGGCGAGAAAGGTCGCGATGCGCTTAATCGCCTGCGTCGGCATCGTCCTCTCCGACTTGCATCGATTCTGGCAGCTTGCCCAGGAGGTAGAAGTCCAGCAGTTTGCGTGCGATCGGCGCCGCGGTCGAGCCGCCGTGGCCGCCGTTCTCGACCATGATGCCGAGCGCGATCCTCGGATCGTCCGCGGGAGCGAAGGCGATGAAGAGCGCGTGGTCGCGATGGCGCTCTGCGACCTTCTTCTCGTCGTATCGCTCGCCCTGCTTCATCGCGATCACCTGGGCGGTACCGGTCTTCCCGCCGAAGACGTACTGGGCGCCTGCGCCCGCCCGCCCCGCGGTCCCGCCGGGTCGGGTGACGTCCACCATGGCGGCTTTCACCCGCTGCACGTTTTCGCGCTTCAGATCCAGCATCCGGACTGGCGCCGTTGCGACGGGGGTCAGGGTCTTGGTGCGGCTGTCCTCGATCTCCCGCACGAGGTGGGGCTGGTACACGGCGCCGTTTGCCGCGATCACCGCCGTGCCCAGCGCGAGCTGCAGCGGGGTGGCAAGGTTGTACCCCTGGCCAATGCCGACCGAAATCGTGTCACCGGCGAACCATTTCTGCTTGTAGCGCCTCATCTTCCAGGCCTGGTTCGGCAGCACGCCGGGTTGCTCGCCCTTGATGTCGATGCCGGTCTTGGAGCCGAAGCCGAGCTGGCTCACGAAGTCGTGGATGGCGTCGATGCCGAGCTCCTGCGCGAGACCGTAGTAGTAGGTGTCGCACGAGATCACGATCGACTTGTGCAGGTCCACCATGCCGTGGCCGCCGGCCTTCCAGTCGCGCCAGCGATGGCTCACCCCGGGCAGCATGAAGTAGCCGGGATCGGCGATCGTGTAGGACGGCGAGCGTTTACCGAGTTCCAGGGCGGCGAGCGCCATGAATGGCTTGAAGGTCGAGCCCGGCGGGTACTGACCCTGCAGCCCGCGGTTGTTCAAGGGCTTGTCGGGGTTGTTGTTGAGCGCGTCCCAGTTTTGCGGGTCGATGCCGTCGACGAAAAGATTCGGGTCGAAGCTCGGACGCGAGACGAGCGCGAGCACCCCACCCGTCTTCGGTTCGATTGCCACCAGCGCACCGCGGTAATTGCCGAAGATCTTCTCCGCGACTTCCTGCAACCGCAGATCGAGCGCGAGGATCAGATTGTTGCCGGACACGGGCGGCTGCCGGGCGAGCGAGCGCACCGCGCGGCCGCCCGAATCCACCTCTACCCGCTCGAAGCCGGTGATGCCGTGCAGGTCGCGTTCGTACGACTCCTCCAGGCCGAACTTGCCGATGTGGTCGGTGCCCCGGTAGTTGGCGGTGTCGCCCCGCGCTTCGATCTGCTCCAGGTCGCGGTCGCTGATGCGGCCGATATACCCGACCGAGTGCGCCGCATGCTCCCCGTTCGGATACTGACGAAACAGGCGGGCGTTGATCTCGACGCCGGGGAACCGGTAACGATTGGCCGCGAACTTCGCCACTTCCTCCTCGGACAGGCGTGTGCGGATGGGCAGGCTCTCGAAGCTCTTGCTCTCGTCCATCAAGCGCTTGAAGCGCTTGCGGTCCTTGGCGGTGATCTCCACCACCGATGCGAGCCCGCTGATGGCGGCTTCCAGATCGGGCACCTTGCTCGGCGTGATCTCGAGCGTGTAGGCGGAATAGTTGTGGGCGAGGACGACACCGTTGCGGTCCAGTATCAGCCCGCGGTTCGGCACCACGGGAACGATGGAGATGCGATTGTTTTCCGCCAGCGCATGGTAGTAGTCGTGCTGGACGACCTGGACGTAGAAGAAGCGAGTGAGCAGTATGGCGAAGAGGACCACGACCACGCTGCCGGCAACGGCGAGCCGTGCGCGGAAGCGGGAGAGCTCGACCTCGGGGTTGCGAATTTCAACGCGGCGTGACATCGGACGAATCAGACGCGATCGGCGTCGGGTTTGGGTTTCTGCGGCAGGATCAGCGTCACCGTGAGCAACGGCCACAGCAGGGCAGCGACCACGGGTCCCAGGAAATAAAGCCAGCCGGGAAACTCGGCACCTTCCGCCATGCGCACGAGCAGCATGATGAGCTTCACCACCTGCAGCATCACGAGCACGTGGATGGTCTGCGGCACGATGTCGAACATCAGCACGCGCCGATGCGCGAGGGTGGCCATCAGCGCGAGCGCCGTGTAGCCGAGCGCATACTGCCCGAACAATGCGCCCTCGGCGACGTCCATCGCGAGGCCGAGCAGCCACGGTAACAGGAACCCGAGCCGGCGCGGATAGTGGATGAGCCAGTACGTGAGGAGCAGCGCAACGAAATCCGGCCGCCAGAGGAGCGCCTGGCCCGAGGCGGGCAGGAGATTGAGCACGAAGGCGGCAGCCAGCGTGCCCGCCACGAAGAAGGGGTTGACCGGGAGCAGGATCTCCGTCGGCTGCTCTGCACGAGACTGGTTCACGATCCCTTCTTCTTCGACTTGACCGACTTGGTGACCGGCTCCTGCTCAGGCGGCTTCTCGGGCAGCGCGCGGTTTTCGAGCACGAGCAGCACCAGACTGCCGCGGTTCACACCAGCGCTGGGCGAACATTCGATGCGCGCGAAGGCGTTCGTCGCACTGCGGTCCACGTTCGCCACCGTGGCCACCGGGAAGCCGGCCGGGTAGAGCCCGTCGATACCGGAAGTCACGAAGGTGTCTCCGACCTTGATGTCGGCGTTGACCGGCATGAAGCGAAGCTCGAGCACATCGTCCCGCCCGACCCCGAAGATCACGGACCGTGCGCCTGTGCGAAGGTTCTGCACCGGCACCGCCTGGTTCTTGTCGGTGATCAGGGTGACTTCCGATGCCAGGGGCAGGACCCGCGTCACCTGACCGACGAGCCCCGACTCGTCAATCACCGCCTGTCCAGCCCGCACGCCATGCTGTGAGCCGCGGTCGACCACGACCTTACGGGTGAAGGGGTCACGCTTCGCATAGACGATCTCACCCAGTTGCAGGGTGAGATCACTGCGCGTGGAGGCGGAAAGCAGCTTCCGAAGCTGGCGCGTCTCCGCCGCGAGGGCATCCATGCGGGCGGCCTTGCTCGAGAGCTCGAGGGTCTTCAACCGCAGCGCCTCGTTCTCCTCCATCAATGTGGACTGGGCGGTGAAGAACGTGGCGAGGCGGATGAGTGCAGCGCCCGGCGCGCGGGCCGCACGCTCGAGCGGGTAGAGCGCCACCGAAACGGCTTCGCGAATGTGCTCCAGATACCTGAGCCGCGCGTCGGCGAACAGGAGGACGATCGACAGCAGGGCGAAGAACGTGAAGCGAGCGAGGGGGCTGGGCCCGCGCTCAAAGAATGGCGGGGTCTGGTCTTCCATGCGGGAGCGGCCGCCGGCGCGGACTGCGCCAGCTACCCGGCGGGCGCGTCAGGAAGAGCGCGACCGCCGGGTAGAGCATGACTTAGTCGTTGGTGAAGATGGCGGTGAAGCGGTCTATGTGTTCCAGCGCCTTGCCGGAGCCGCGAGCCACGCAGCTGAGCGGATCTTCGGCCACGACCACCGGCAGTCCGGTCTCCTCCATGAGGAGGCGGTCGATGTCGCGCAGCAAGGCACCGCCCCCCGTGAGCACCATCCCCTTCTCCGCGATGTCCGCACCGAGCTCGGGAGGTGTTTGCTCAAGCGCGGTCTTGACTGCGCTCACGATCGAGTTGAGTGGCTCGGTGAGGGCCTCGAGAATCTCGTTGGACGAAATCGTGAAGCTGCGCGGAATCCCCTCCGCGAGATTTCTGCCTTTCACCTCTTTCTCCCGCACTTCCGATCCCGGGAACGCGGAGCCGATCTCCTTCTTGATCTCCTCGGCGGTCGTCTCGCCGATCAGCATGCCGTAGTTGCGGCGAATGTAGTTGATGATCGCCTCGTCGAACTTGTCTCCGCCTACGCGCACCGAGCCCGCGTACACGAGCCCTCCGAGCGAGATCACGCCGACTTCCGTGGTACCGCCGCCGATATCGACGACCATCGACCCGGTCGGCTCTTCGACCGGCAGATCGGCGCCCAGCGCGGCCGCCATTGGTTCCTCGATCAGCTCGACCTTGCGCGCGCCCGCTCCGTACGCCGATTCACGGATCGCACGCCGCTCGACCTGCGTCGATCCGCAAGGCACGCAGATCACTATGCGCGGGCTGGGCGAGAAAAGACGGGAGTCGTGCACCTTCTTGATGAACTGCTTCAGCATCTGTTCGGTGACGGTGAAGTCGGCGATCACGCCGTCCTTCATCGGGCGGATGGCGGTGATGTTGCCCGGCGTGCGGCCGAGCATCTGTTTCGCCGCCAGACCGACCTGCTGGATCACCTTCTTGCCATTCGGCCCGCCTTCCTGGCGGATGGCCACGACCGAGGGCTCGTTCAGCACGATCCCCTGACCGCGCACCCAGATGAGGGTGTTGGCGGTGCCGAGATCAATCGCGAGGTCATTGGAGAAGTAACCGCTCAGGAAACCGAACATTGGGGAATTCCGCTGCAAGATGTGAGATATAAATGGGTTATGATAACCTACTAGCGTTCGGCAGTTGAAGTCCCGCGTTCTCTTCCGCGTTTACTCCGCAGCCCGTTATCACACTCGCTTTGCACCATGTCTCTCTGTCTCGAAGACGTCAAGCGCATCGCCCACCTCGCGCGGATCGCCGTGAGCGAGGAAGAAGCGGCGGCGGTGCTGGTTCAACTGAACGGCATCTTCGGGCTTATCGAGGAGATGCAGGCGGTGTCGACTGCCGGCATCTCGCCGATGTCGCATGCGCAGGATGTCGTTCTGCGATTGCGCGAGGATGACGTGTGCGAGCGCGATCAGCACGAACTGTTCCAGAGCATTGCGCCCCAGGTCGAAGCGGGTCTCTACCTCGTCCCGAAGGTCATCGAGTAAGCAGGCAGCGGCACCGTAGCGACCCGACGCAGCGGTCGCCCGACGCCAAGCCCGCGCTGTGCCATAGTCCGGTCCACCCATGTTCAACGCCAGTCTCACCGAACTCGCCCGTCTGCTCGAAGCGAAAGAACTCTCCAGCGTGGAGCTCACCGAGTCGCTCCTGAATCGTATCGAGCGGCTGAACCCGATCCTCAACGCGTTCGTCACGGTACGCGCCGAAACCAGCCTCGCGCAGGCGCGGGCTGCCGACGAGCGTCGAGCGCGCGGCGAAGCGCGGCCGTTGACCGGCATCCCGGTGGCGCAGAAAGACATCTTCTGCGCGCGCGGCTGGCCGACCACCTGCGGATCGCGGATGCTGTCGAACTTCGTCGCACCGTACGACGCGGAGATCATTCGCCGTTTCGATGCCGCGGGCGTGGTCAATCTCGGCAAGACCAACATGGACGAGTTCGCGATGGGCTCGTCCAACGAGACCTCCTTCTTCGGCCCGGTCCGCAATCCCTGGGCGCCCACCGCCGTCCCCGGCGGCAGTTCCGGCGGGTCGGCGGCGGCGGTGGCGGCGCGGCTCGCCCCGGCCGCGACCGGCACCGACACGGGCGGCTCCATCCGGCAGCCGGCGGCGCTCTGCGGCGTCTCCGGTATCAAGCCTACCTACGGCGTGGTCTCCCGCTTCGGGATGATCGCCTTCGCTTCGAGTCTCGATCAGGCAGGCCCGATGGCCAAGTCGGCGGAGGACCTGGCGCTTCTGCTCAACGTCATGGCGGGCTTTGACCCGCGCGACTCGACCAGTCTCGAGCGCGTGCCGGAGGATTACGCGCGCGACCTCGGCCGGCCACTCAGCGGGCTTCGGATCGGTCTGCCGAAGCAGTATTTCGCCGAGGGCGTGAGCGCGGACGTGATCCGCGCGATCGAGAAGGCGATCGCGACCTTGCGGGATCTTGGCTGCGAGACGGTCGAGGTCGACCTGCCCAACACCCGGCTCTCGATCCCCGTCTACTACGTGCTCGCGCCGGCCGAGGCGTCGAGCAATCTTGCGCGCTACGACGGCGTGCGCTATGGGCACCGCGCCGCGCACTACACGGACCTCATGGACATGTACCAGAAGAGCCGTGCGGAAGGTTTTGGCGCGGAGGTCAAACGGCGCATCCTGATCGGCACCTACGTGCTCTCGCATGGCTACTACGATGCGTACTATCTGCAGGCGCAGAAGCTGCGCCGCCTGATCGCGCACGACTTTGCCGAAGCGTTCAAGGTGTGCGACGTGATCATGGGGCCGACCTCCCCCACCACCGCCTTCGATCTCGGCGCCAGGAGCGGCGACCCGGTGCAGATGTACCTGTCGGACATCTTCACCATCGCGGTGAATCTGGCGGGGCTGCCCGGGATGTCGATTCCCGCGGGATTCGGGGACGATGAGCGCCCGGTCGGCCTGCAGCTCATCGGTAACTATTTCGCGGAGGCGCGGATGCTGAACGTCGCGCACCAGTACCAGCAGGCGACCGACTGGCACCGGCGCGTCCCCGCGGGTCTGGAGGTGGAATCAGCATGAAGTGGGAGATTGTCGTCGGCCTGGAAGTCCACGCCCAGCTCTCCACCCGGTCCAAGATCTTCTCGGGCGCTGCCACTGCATTCGGCGCGGCGCCGAATGCCCAGGCGTGCGCGGTCGACATCGCGCTGCCCGGCGTGCTGCCGGTGATGAACCGCGGCGCGGTGGAGCGCGCGATACGCTTCGGGCTTGCCGTGGGTGCGGCGATCAATCGCCGTTCGGTGTTTGCTCGCAAGAACTACTTCTACCCGGATCTTCCCAAGGGCTACCAGATCAGCCAGTACGAGACGCCGGTCGTGGCAGGCGGTACGGTACGGGTTCCGCTGAAGGACGGCGAGAAGACGATTCGTCTGGTGCGCGCGCATCTCGAGGAAGACGCCGGCAAGTCGCTGCACGAGGATTTCCACGGCCTGTCCGGGATCGATCTCAACCGCGCCGGTACGCCGCTGCTCGAAATCGTCTCGGAGCCGGATCTGCGCGGATCGCAGGAAGCAGTGGCTTACGCCAAGACGTTGCATTCGCTGGTGCGCTACCTCGATATCTGCGACGGCAACATGCAGGAGGGGTCGTTTCGCTGCGATGCCAACGTATCGGTGCGGCCACAAGGCGTGAGCGAGCTCGGCACCCGCTGCGAGATCAAGAATCTCAACTCGTTCCGCTTTCTGGAGAAGGCGATCGAGTTCGAGGCCGCGCGCCAGATCGCCGTTATCGAAGACGGCGGAACGATCGCGCAGGAGACGCGGCTCTTCGACCCGGACCGCGGCGAGACGCGCTCCATGCGCTCCAAGGAAGAAGCGCACGACTACCGCTACTTTCCGGACCCGGACCTCCTCCCGCTCGAGATCTCCGAGGCGTGGGTCGAGGAAGTGCGCGCGGCTCTGCCCGAACTGCCGGACGCGAAGCGCGCGCGATTCGTGTCGAGCTATGCGATCTCCCCGTACGACGCGACCGTGCTTACGGCTAGCCGCGAGGTCGCGGCCTATTTCGAGGATGCGGTCCGCGCGCTGCCGTCCGACCCGAAGCTGTGCGCGAACTGGGTGATGGGCGAGATCTCCGGCCACCTCAATCGAGACGGGATCGAGATCGAACGCTCGCCGGTGTCGAGCACAGCGCTCGCGGGGCTGCTGCGGCGCATCGCCGATGGCACGATCTCGGGCAAGATCGCGAAGGACGTGTTCGAAGCGATGTGGACGGGACACGGCGAAGCCGAT
>JAEUMX010000436.1 GCA_016791285.1 Burkholderiales bacterium | reverse complement strand
CACTCCCGCGCTGACGAGGGCCGCCAGCACCTTGAACGCCTCGCCGGGCTGATTGGGAACCGACGTCGAGAAAGCGTTCACCTTGCGTACCGTATCAGGCATCGGCATCGTTTCCTCCTGCGCCGGAGCGGCAAACCGGCCGTGGGCTGCTTCTCAGGTACGGCGGCGCCACGGGTGCACGCCCAGGCGAAGTCGCGTTTCCTTCTCGCCGAAGGAAGAAAGTCGCTCAGCTCTTCGTAGAACCGGAAGGTCGCTACGGCCATCGCTCGGAATGTCTCAGGACCGCTCAGCTTGATTGCCATGTTGAGCCGGCTACTTCCTGTGCCGCCAATAGTCCGGTCGACGACTCTGATGAGCGACCGCCAGGATCACAATTGACTTGGCATAGGGCCGGTAAACGACCGAGTAGGGGAAGCCCGGAAGGGACATCCGGCGGCGGGAGCGTCGATCGGGAGCGCCGACGTCCGGGTGTGAACGGATGAGGGAAATCGCGCGCTCGACCTCGGCAGCAAAGGAAGCGCCGAGACCCAACCTTCGCGATTCATAGTACAGCGTAGCCTCGATAAACTCCGCCTTCGCTTCCGGATGAAAGTCGTAGGGGATCACCGCAGTCGGCAGCGAACCTCAGCGAAAACCTCATCGCCAGGGATGACTTCTACCTCTCCTCGCTCGACTTCATCAGCCCGACGCTCCATTTCCGCACGCCATGCCTCCTCGACCGCGTTCCGGTCCTCGGCTGGGCCATGCAGAGATTCGATCAGAGCGAGAGCGAGATCGGCTCGCTCGGGCTCCGAGAGCTGCGCCGCCTTCTGCTTCAACTCGGCCAGCATGCTCGACATGACAACCCCCAACTCAACAGAATCTGGGGAGTATACCTCTCCCCGGCGCTTCGCCCGACGGGGCGCGAGCCTTAGCCATCTCCCAGTAATCCAAGCATCGCTTCAGCTCGATCTTTCGACGCCCATTACCATGGGCCTCGTACCCGTGCAGTTCTGCGTACCGATGGTGGTGCCGATTACCTCAAGGACAGGATGCTTCCTGTCAGGCGCAAGTTGCACGATAACTCGCGCGACCCTCCGCCGCCCCGCGCGCAACGCCTCACCACCCCGACTCCCGCTCTGGTGTCGCGCCAATCTGGTGGATGCTCAAGTCCGCACCCCTGAACTCCTCCTCCGGGTCGAGGCGAAGGCCGACGGTTGCCCTGAGGATGCCATAGACGATGAAGCCCCCCGTCAGCGCAATCACGATGCCGAGCAACGTGCCCGTCACTTGCGCCATGAAGCTCACGCCGCCGAGACCACCCATCGCGGTCGCGCCGAAGAGTGCGGCAGCGATCCCGCCCCACGCCCCGCACAGTCCGTGCAGCGGCCACACGCCCAGCACATCGTCGATCTTCATCCGCTGCTGCGTCACGGGAAACATGAAGACGAAGAGGGCGCCGGCGACCGCGCCGGTGACGAGACCGCCCACGGGATGCATCACATCGGAGCCGGCGCATACCGCCACCAACCCTGCGAGCGGTCCGTTATGGACGAATCCGGGGTCATTCCGCCCGACGACGAGCGCCGCGATCGTGCCGCCCGCCATGGCCATGAGCGAGTTCAACGCGACCAGCCCGCTGATCTTTTCGATGCTCTGAGCCGACATCACGTTGAAGCCGAACCAGCCGACAGTCAGCACCCAGGCACCCAGAGCGAGAAACGGAATGCTCGACGGTGGGTGCGCGACCATCTTCCCCTCGCGGGTGTAGCGGCCGGACCGCGGACCCAGCAGCAGCACTGCCGCGAGGGCGAGCCAGCCGCCCATGGTGTGCACCACTACCGACCCCGCGAAATCGTGAAACTTCGCGCCGAACTTAGCTTCCATCCAGGCCTGAACGCCGAAGCGATCGTTCCACGCGATGCCCTCGAAGAGGGGATAGACGAGCGCGACGATGAGCAGCGTAGCAATGATCTGCGGGTTGAAACTCGCCCGCTCCGCGATGCCGCCGGAAATGATCGCCGGGACGGCGGCCGCGAACGTGAGCAGAAAGAAGAATCTCACGAGCTCGAAGCCGCTCTTCTGCGCGAGATCGGTGGCGCTCGCCAGGAAGCCGGTTCCATAGGCCACCAGATAGCCGACGAAGAAGTACGCCACGGTCGACACCGCGAAGTCGGAGAGGATCTTGACCAGCGCGTTCACCTGGTTCTTCTCGCGCACGGTACCGACCTCGAGGAAAGCGAACCCGGAATGCATCGCCAGGACCATGATCGCCCCCAGCAGCACGAAGAGTACGTCGGTACCCGCCTTCAGGTTTTCCATTGCTGCGCTCCCTGGTGTTCATTCGTGTGGGCGCGCGCAACCGACCGGCCGCGGGTAACGGATGCGTCGGTCATGGCCGCGCGCTGGGCGAGGATTATAGATTGCGCTCCGGGCGAGCGGCGACGTGCACGCCACGGCGACGCGTTCGAACGCCCGCCCGCTCTCGATCACGCTACGTTGCGGCGGCGAGGCCCTTCAGCGCGACGTAGTCGACCTTGCCGGTCCCGAGCAGCGGCAGCGCCTCGACCAGCACGAGCTTGCGCGGCACTGCAAGCTCGGGATGGCCACCCGCCCGCGCGGCTTCCTGCAGGCGCTCCCGCGTGAGCGCCGGGTCGGTGGTGAAGAGCACGATCGCTTCGCCGCGCTGTTCGTCGGGCTGGCTGGAGGCCGCGTGCTGCATCTCCGGCGAGGCCGCGAACGCGATCTTCTCGACGACCTCCAGCGAGATCATCTCGCCGGCGACCTTGGCGAAGCGCTTGACGCGGCCGAGTATGGTGACGAAGCCGTCCGCGTCGATCTCCACCACGTCGCCGGTGTTGTACCAGCCCGCGCCGAGTTCCGAGGCCGGCGGTTCGAGCACGCCGGGATTCTCGTAGCGCAGATAGCCCGACATCACGTTCGGGCCGCGCACGTGCAGCAGTCCGCCGCGCTCGATGCCCGACACCGGCACGACGCGTCCCTCGATCTCCGGCAGCAGTTGGCCGACGGTCCCGGTGCGATACGCCATCGGCGTGTTGGCGGCGAGCACCGGCGCGGTCTCGGTGGCGCCGTAACCTTCGAAGATGCGCAGGCCGAACTTCTCGAACCACGCCTGCCGCACCGTTTCCGACACCTTTTCCGCGCCGGCCACCACGTAGCGCAGGCGAAAGAAATCGTAGGGATTCGCCACCTTCGCGTAGTTGCCGAGAAAGGTGCTGGTACCGAGCAGCACCGTGCAGCTGCGGTCGTAGGCAATCTCGGGGATCGCGCGGTAGTGGAGCGGGCTCGGATACAGGAACAGGTTCGTGCCGGAGAGTAGCGGCAGCAGCGTGCCGGCGGTGAGCCCGAAGGAGTGGAACACGGGCAGCGCGTTCAGCACCTTGTCATCGGGCGAGAAAGGAATCACGGCGCGCACCTGGCCGATGTTCGAGAGGATGGCGCGGTGCGACAGCACCACGCCCTTCGGCCGCCCCTCCGAGCCGGACGTGAAGAGGATCACCGCCGGGTCGCCGGGGTCGGCCGGGGCCGCCACCGCGCGCGGGAAGCGCAACGCCCACAGCACGAGCCACAGCTTGTCCGCGAAGCCGAACGTGCCGCGCAGGTCTTCCAGGTAGACCACGCGCACGCCGCCCAAGTCCGCGATCACCGGCTCGAGCTTCGCGGTCTCGACGAACTGGCGCGAGGTGATGATCGTGCGCACCCGCGCGGCGACGCAGGCGTTGCGGATCGCCTCCGCGCCGGCCGTGTAGTTGAGCATGGCCGGCACGCGACGGAACACCGTGAGCCCGAGCACGAGGCCCACCGCACCGATCACGTTGGGCATCAACACGCCAACTGCCTCGTTGCGTGCCGCGAGCCGGCTGCCGAGACGCCCCAGCGCGAGGGTCGCCTTGAGCAGATGCCCATAGTTCTGCTCGACCTGCTTCATGTCCTCGACCACGAGCCGCCGTCGCCCGAACACGGCAATCGTGTCGATGAACTGGGAATAAAGCGTGTGCCTGGGCTGCGACGAGAAAATCATGTGCTGCATCAGGCGGCGCATCGCCTCGCCGCTCTTGCGCTGGCGCTCGTCCGCACTGCCGCCCTCGATGCGCGGCAGCGTGGTGGGCGGCAGGACAGTGAGTGTCACGCGCGGGAAAAGACGCAGCGGATAGCGCCCGGAAAGGCGACTGAAGTATGAGCGCGCCGGCCCGTCGAGGCGCACGGGGACGATCGTCGCACTGGTCCGCGAGGCGACGAAGGCGGGGCCGTCGTACACCTTCATGAGGTTGCCGGTGACGGTGATGCGCCCCTCCGGGAAGATCACCACCGGCCGCCCCGCCTCCACGATCTTGAGCACGCCCTTGATGGCAAGCGGGTTCGCCGGCTCGAGCGCGACATAGTCCACCAGGCTCAGCAGGAAGCGGAAATAGGGGTTCGCGACGACCTGGCTGTGGACGACGTACACCGGATCGATCGGGAGGAACGCGCCCAGCAGCGGCCCGTCGAGGAAGGACTCGTGGTTCGCGATGACGAGCAGCCGCTCGGCCTCGAAGGCGTCGAGTCCGCCCTCGATGCGCACGCGAAAGAGCAGGCGCAGCAACGGCCGGCCCACCGCCTTCGCCACACGGCGCATGAGTGGCGGGCGCTGCCCGGTTCGCGGTCCTTCCATTCTTCTGCCTCCCCGATTCCTGCTCGTTGCCCGGTGCGACGCCTGAAGGGCGGCGATATTGTACGGCGGAAGGCCGAGTCGTCTTCGGGCAAAGTCGACGCGGTACAATCGGCGGCGGAACGCAACTGGAGAACGCGGGATCGCGGTTCATCGCGCCCGCCGACGATGGCAGACGCAATCACACTCAAGCTCGGCCTCATCGTGCTCGCCCTCGCCTCGAGCCTGTCGCTGGCGGCGCCGGCGGACGAGTCATGGTACGACACCGGAAACGTGTACCTCGCCGCGGGCATCGCGCGCACGACGGGACCCGTCGGCGGCGATTTCTACGCGGTCGGCGGGCAGATCGCGATCGACCATCCGGTGCGGGGCGAAGTGTTCGCCGCCGGGGGGCGCGTCACCATGTCCGCGCCGGTGGAGGACGACCTGCACGTCATGGGGGGCGATGTCACCCTCGACGCTCCCGTGAGCGGCGGGGTTGCGATCGCCGCGGGCACCATCTCCATTGGCAGCAGCGCGCGCGTCGAGGACAGGGTCGCGCTCGCCGGGGGCAACGTCGAGGTGGCGGGCACGCTGGACCGGGGCGGGCGCATATTCGCCGACCGGCTCGTGATCTCGGGGCACGTGGGGGGCGGACTGCGCATCATCGCGAGCCGTATCGAGATCACCTCGAGCGCGAGGATCGAGGGGCCGATCCACTTCACGAGCCGCCGTGCGCCCTCGATCGCGCCCGGTGCACAGGTGCAGGGTCCGGTGACCGCGATGCCGTCGCGCGCGCCGGAGAAAGCAGCCGAGGTGCGCCGCACCGGCGAGTGGGCGGTGCCGCTCTTCTACGCCGGCCTGTGGGCGGCCGGCATCCTGCTGCTGCTCATCTTTCCGCGCTTCACGGTGGCCGCCCAGGACCGCGTGCGCGCCTCGCCGTTGCGGAGTTTCGCGCTCGGCGCGGCGCTCGTCTTTGCACTGCCCGTCGTGGCCCTGCTGCTGATCGTGACCGTGGTCGGCATCCCGGTCGCCTTCGCCCTGATCGCGCTCTACGCGGTGCTGCTGCTGGCGGGCTTTCTCACCGCGCTCTTCTTCGTGGCGGAGCGGATCGGCCGCCTGCTGCGCGGCGGCCGCGCACCGGGCACCGGCTGGCGCGTCGCGTTGCTGCTGGCGGCGCTGGTGCTGCTGGCGCTCGTCGCCCGCCTGCCGGTGGCGGGCGGGGTGGTGGCGTTGCTCGTGCTGGTCTTCGGCGTGGGAGCGCTCGGCCAGCAACTGTATCGCCAGTACGCCGAACGGCGCCCAGCGGCGGCGTGATCGTGCGTATCGAGCGAAGCGGCGAACCGGTTTCGCACCGATCTGCCATACGTGAAGAATGCCTGGGCGGCGCGAGCTCGCGGCAGCTCGCACGAGTCTGCGTCGCGTTGACCGAATCGTAGTTGTAGATCAGGAGAGGAGCATGCAGGAAGTCTTGACCCGCCCGCTGACGCACGTCCAGATGCGACGCCAGATGGACGCCAACGGCTATGTGGAAGGCATTGTTCCGGTGGACCTGGACGAGATCGTCGACAGCGATCGGGACACGTTCATCGGCATGCTGTCCGAAATGCTGACCGACTCTCCCGACCTCGACGACCTGGAGTACGAAGTCGTCGGTTTCGACGGGGACATGCTGCACCTCCTCGTGTCGGGCGATGCCACGACGCTCCTCGACGACACCGACGAGGGCGAAGAGGAGGAAGACGAGGAGGACGACTTCCGGTAGGTTCGACGGGGGTCGGGCGTTGAGCAGTTCAGCCGTCCAGAAAGACGGCCCGCTGCACCTTCCATTTCTGCTCGGCGCCCTCCAGGGACTTGGCGCAGCCCAGATCCTCGGGGGCCGCGGACGGCTTCAGGTCGGATTTCGACCGATCCCCGGTCGGCACGCCGCCGACCGATCGCTCCAGCCACACGCGTACCGTACGCGACGGATGGGTGTTCCGTACCGTGACCGTCACCGTCTGGCGGTTGACGCAGGTCGCGCCGAAGTCCTCGCCGAACTTGACGAACGCGGCAGGCTGCTCCTCCGCCATCGCCGCCGGTGCGGCGAGCGCGATCGCCACGACGGCTACGAGCGCTGCGAACGATTGCGTCATGCTTCCTCCGGGGTCGGGCCGAGACTTGGTTCCGCTACTGTAGCCGAATCGGTGGAAACGAATGCGGTCGAGGGGTGACGTCGTCGTCGGGGTGACCCACTCGAGGCGATGCGGCCACGGCGACTCACGCATGACTGCGAAAGGTGCGTCTCACGCTACCGCGACGCGCGTGAGCCGCCGCGCTTTCCTGCAATGGGTGGCAGGGTCATGCACGCTCGTCCCCTCGATACGATCCGCTCCCGAGCCGACGGGCACGATCACGGATGAGAAGCAGCCGGCTGCCGTCACCCTCTTCCTTTGCGGCGACGTGATGACCGGGCGCGGCATCGACCAAGTGCTGCCGCATCCGGGGTCGCCACGGCTCTTCGAGCCCTATCTCAACTCGGCCCTTTCCTACGTGGACTTGGCGGAGCGCTTGAACGGACCGATTGCGCGGCGCGTTGCCTTCGCCTACATCTGGGGCGACGGCCTCAATGCGCTGGCCCGCGCCGCCCCCTGGCCCGGCAAGGGCATCCACTACCGCATGCACCCGGCGAACCTGCCCTGCCTCACTGCGGCCGGCATCGACTGCTGCGTGCTCGGGAACAACCACGTGCTCGACTGGAGCTATGCGGGACTCGACGAGACCCGGCGGACGCTGCGTGACGCCGGCATCCGCCACGCGGGTGCGGGCGCAGACTTGACGCAGGCGCAGGCGCCGCCTTGCTCGATCTGGGAGCGAAGGGCGGCGTCCTGGTCTTCGGCGCGGGTACGGCGAGCAGCGGCATCCCGCCGGAGTGGGCGGCGACATCGACCCGGCCGGGGGTCGACCTGCTGCCCGACTTGTCGGAGCAGACGCTCCTGCGGCTTGCGGCGCGCATCGCCGCTGTGCGACGCCCCAAGGATCTGGTGGTGGTGTCGCTGCACTGGGGTTCGAACTGGGGCTATCCCGGACGAGCACCGGCGCTTCGCCCACGGCTTGATCGAGCACGCCGCGGTGGACGTCGTTCACGGCCACTCCTCGCACCATCTCCGCGCGCTGGAGGTGTTTCGCGACCGGCTCATCCTGTACGGCTACGGCGACCTCATCAACGACTACGAGGGGATCAAGGGCTACGCGGAATATCGAGCCGACCTCGGGCTGATGTAACTTCGTGCGTCTGGAGCCGGGTTCGGGGCGGCTCGCGCGGCTCACGATGGCGCCGATGCAGATGAAGCGCTTCCGGCTCAACCACCCCGACGCCGGCGACGTGCGGTGGCTGACCGAAACGATGGACCGCGAAGCCGCGCGTTACGGCGGCCCGACATACGTTAGCGACGACGGTTGGATCGCGCTCGACTAGCAAGCGCGTCGAAGCGACTGAGGGCGAACGGATCGATGCTAGAGTGAGGCTTTCTTGCCTTCCGAATCGTTAGTGAACAACAAACTCGGGTCGAAACCGGCGTGCTGCTTGGTGCAACCGCAGTGTGCGTCTGCCACGTTTCGACGGCCAACATGTACGCGGTACGGGCGTCGCGATCCGCGAGTTTCCGTTTCGACTCCCTCCCTACGACAGCGGGAGACGAGAACCCCGATACCGAAAGCAGGCAAGAATAAGGCCACCGCGCGGGCGGCGAACGGCGCCACCGCCGGACTACGAGGCCCTCTGAACGATCCTTTGAGATCACCACATGACGCAACGTGAAAACAAACCGCGCGCCCCTGCGCGCATCGCATACCTCAAGGTGCAAAACTTTCGGGCGCTGCGCGAGGTCGAGTTCAGAGACCTGACACCGCTGACAGTATTGCTCGGCCCGAATGGCAGTGGCAAGTCTACGGTGTTTGACGTGTTTGCGTTTCTGGCCGAGTGTTTCGAGCTAGGCCTGCGCCGCGCGTGGGACAAACGCGGTCGAGCCAAGGAACTCAAGACACGCGGCAGCGACGGGCCGGTGGTGATCGAGATCAAGTATCGGGAGGCCGGGTATCCGCTGATCACCTATCACTTAGCCGTCGAGGAGCGTGGCAATGCGCCCATAGTGGTCGAGGAATGGCTGCGGTGGAAGCGCGGCAGCCGCGGTCAGCCGTTTCGATTCCTGGACTATCGCGAAGGCCAGGGCAAGGCTGTAAGTGGCGAATTGCCGGATGAGCAGGACAAGCGAATCGAGACCCCGCTTAAGTCGTCTGATCTGCTAGCAGTCAATGCGCTCGGCCAGTTCGCCGAGCATCCACGTGTGGCGGCCCTGCGCGACTTCATCACCGGCTGGTATGTCTCGTACCTCTCGGCCGACAGTGCACGCGGCCAACCTGAAGCCGGGCCGCAGGAGCGGCTAACCAAGACTGGCGACAACCTAGCCAATGTCATCCAATACCTAGCCGAGCAGCACGGTGACCGGCTGGAGCAGATTTTCGAGGTCCTGCGCCAACGTGTACCGCGTATCGAGCGGGTACTGGCGGAGACCATGCCAGACGGCCGGCTGCTGCTACAGATCAAGGACGCACCGTTCAGCCACCCCGTGCTGGCGCGCTTTGCATCCGACGGCACACTCAAGATGCTGGCCTACCTAGTCCTGTTGTACGACCCAGTGCCGCCCCCATTCATCGGCATCGAGGAGCCAGAGAATTTCCTACATCCGCGGCTGCTGCCCGAGCTCGCCGAAGAGTGCCGCGCCTCCAGTGACCGCACTCAGCTCCTGGTAACGACACATTCGCCATTCTTCCTCAATGGGCTGCGCCCCGAGGAGGTGCGCGTCCTCTGGCGGGATGAGGTCGGCTATACGCAGACGCAGCGGGTTACTGATCTGTCAGGAGTGAGCGAGTTCGTCGAGCACGGTGCATTGCTCGGGCATCTCTGGATGGAAGGGCAACTTGGCGTAGGCGACCCGCTGGTCAATCAGGGCGCGCCCACCCGCCCTGAACGGAAGCGTTGAGCATGGCTACTGCCCATCTGGTTGTGCTGGTAGAGGAGCATTCGATGGAGGTCTTCTTACGCGGTCTCTTGCCACGGCTACTGCCCCAGGGCCGGACGTTTGAAGTGCATCCCTTCCAGGGCAAGAGCGATCTACTCGGCAAGATCGAAGCACGATTGCGCGGCTACGCGTCGTGGCTGCCAGAGGACTGGCGCATCATGGTCGTCGTTGATCGCGATGACGACGACTGCGAGGAGCTAAAGCGGCGGCTGGAAGATATGGCCGCACGTGCAGGCTTGCGCACGCGAACCCTTGCAGGCCCTGCTCAGTGGCAGCTCGTCAACCGCATCGCCATCGAAGAGCTCGAAGCCTGGTACTTCGGCGACTGGGAGGCGGTCCGAGCGGCGTATCCCCGCGTACCGGCGGGTATCCCGAAGCGACAGGGCTTGCGCGACCCCGACGCCATCGTCGGCGGTACGTGGGAAGCATTCGAACGCGTCATGCGAGAGCATGGCTACTTCAAGGGCGGGCTCGCCAAACTGGAAGCTGCGCGCGCCATTGGTGCGCACGTGCACTCCCCTCGTAGCCGATCCAGGAGTTTCCAAGTGTTTTGCAGAACTGTCGATGAGGCGTTCGTGTGAGGAGGGAATCAACAGAATCTGCCCAAGAGAAGGCGACGCAAATCCTGGAGCCGGCAGCGTTGGTATCTGCAGAGTTGGTACTGGCCTCGCGACGACCTTGGAAATGGCCAGCCGGTCGTGGGATCGTCACTACTGAATCACGAGTGGCTGCGGTTCGCCTGACGCGTAGCCTTGGCCGTAGTCCACCCCGATCTCCCGCAGCGTCTCGAGAATCGCGTCGTTCTGCACCCACTCCGCGATGGTCCGAAGGCCCATGATGTGGCCGATGCGATGCACCGCCTCGACCATGGCGCGGTCGATCTCGTCGGTGGCGAGGTTGCGTATGAACCCGCCATCGATCTTCAGGTAATCCACCGGCAGGGTCTTGAGGTAACTGAAGGACGACACGCCGGTGCCGAAATCGTCGAGCGCGAAACGGCAGCCGCGCGCCTTCAGGATGTCGATGAAGTGCAGCACGTGGGCGAGCTCCGATACGGCGGAAGTCTCCGTGATCTCGAAGCAGAGAGTATGCGGCGATACACCCGTATGCTCGATCCGTTCGATCACGAAATCGAGGAAGTCGGCGGCACCGAGCGATTGTGCCGAAACATTGATGGAGAACATGACGTCGCCTTCGCGGGACGTGGCGGCGGAGAGGGCATCGAGTGTCTTCATGACCACCCAGCGGTCGATGGCGAGCATCAGCCCGTAGCGCTCTGCCGCCGGGAGAAAGGCGCCCGGTGGCACGATCTGGCCTTCCTCGTCCAGCATGCGCAGCAGGATCTCGCCGTGGTGGCCGCTGAGCGCGCTGGACGCAATGGGCACGATCGGCTGGTAGTACAAGCGGAAGCGCTCGTCGGCGAGCGCCTGCTGGATGCGCGGCATCCAGCGCATCTCGCCGTGGCGCTGCGCGAGCATGCTGTCGTCAGCCTGATATACGTGCACCCGGTTGCGTCCTTTTTCCTTCGCCGCATAGCACGAGCTGTCGGCGGCGCTCATTGCCCCGGACGGCGTTTCGCCCGCGTGGACAAGCGGCACGAGGCCGATGCTGACGCCGATCTGAAAGCTCTTGTCCTGCCAGGCAAAGCGGAACCCGTGCACCAGTTCGCGCAGGTTGTTCGCGATGCGCTTCGCCTCGGGGACAGCGCAGTGTTCGAGCAGGACGCCGAACTCGTCGCCGCCGAGCCGGGCCAGGGTATCGCGCGCGCGCAGCTTGGTCCGCAGCAGCGCCGAGATCTGTCGCAGCAGGTCGTCGCCTGCGACGTGGCCACAGGTATCGTTCACGACCTTGAACTGATCCAGATCGAGATAGAGCAGCGCGTGCGGCGCATAAGGGCTCGCCGAGGCCAGCAAATGCGTCAGGCGGCGCTCGAATTCGCGGCGGTTCACGAGCTCCGTCAGCGTGTCGTGGGTGGCCTGATGCGAGAGTTGCTGCGCAAGCTTGCGCTGCGCCGTCACGTCGCGAAAGACGAGCACGGCGCCGATCGTGACATCGCTGCTGTCGAGTATGGGCGCGACCGAGGTGTCGATGCTGATCTCGCGCTCGTCCCGGCAGATCAAGACGGTGTGGTTGCGCGGGCCGATCCTTTCCTTCGCGCGCATGCCCTCGCCGACGGGATCTTCAGTCGGCTCGCGCGTCTCCTCATGCACGATGCGAAACACTTCGGCAAGCGGCCGCTCCCTGGCTTCCGCCTCGAGCCAGCCGGTCAGATCTTCGGCAACCTTGTTGAGGTATGTGATGCGTTGCGCCGCATCGGTGGTGATGACCGCATCGCCGATGCTTGCAAGCGTTATGCGAAACAGCTCCTTCTCTCTTTGCAGGACGTCGTTCGTTTGCGCGAGCTCCGCCGTGCGCTCGCCGACCTTGCGCTCGAGCTCCTCGTAGGCCTGCCGCAGTGCCCGCTCTGCCTGTTTGCGCGCGCTGATGTCGCGGCAGAGCGCCATGATGCGCCGCTCGCCTTCCATGTTGACCACCGTGGCGTTGACCTCGATCGGCACGACGCGGCCTGTCGTATCGACGTAGTCGATCTCGAGATTGCGCACGTAACCGCGCGCGAGACATTCATCGAGCTCGGTCGCCTTGCGTGCGATGTCGTACGGTGCCGTCCACTCGGTCACCTTGCGTCCCTGGATCTGCGCGAGGGTGCGGTGCCCGGTGAGACTGACATATTCGCGATTGGCATCGAGGATGCGGCCCTCCGCGTCCATGATGTGGTAGCCGGTGCCGGTCGTGTCGACGAGGGTCCGATATACCTCGTTGCCGGCCTGCAAGGCCTGCGCGGTACGCTTGCGCTCATTGATCTCCGCCTCGAGCCCGTCGAGCGCGGCCTGCTGCCGGTCTCGCGCTGCCGCGACCTCGTTCAGCAGTCCCACGTTGTCGAAGCGCAGATGCATCGACTCCAGAACGGAGAGTTGGAGTCGGCGCGAGATGATTGCCATCAGCAGCGCGAAGAGCAGCAGCATGCCGCTCATCACGACATAGACTTCGGACAGATGGAGCATCAAGCGCACCGCGAGCGGCAGGATCGCGGGCAACACGAACGCGAGATAGGCGCCGCGGAACGATGACAGCGTGGTCATGCCGCCGGCGGCCAGACCTGCGATCATGAAGGCGAGAAACATCTCGTGCAGCAGACTGGGCTCCCGCAACGGAAAGACCCCGGCCACCCCCCACAGCACCCCCGACAGACCCACGGTGAACACGAACGCATGGCCCCAGGCCGGGGCTTCGCGCGGCGGCGGAGCGATCAGGAAGTAGCGCTGCATGAGCCAGACGCGGCCGAGCGTCAACAGGCCGAGCGCGAACGACCATGCGAGCAGCAAGGCGCGCGGTACTTCCCCCCACAGCACGAAGACGACCAGGCAACCGATGACGACGGTGGCGAAGAGCGCGGTGGGAAGCTGCCGGTAGAGCAGCCGGACCTGCTCCGCCGCGATCTCGGCCTCGTGGGAGTCTCCGCCAGACGGCGACGAGGCCGCCACGGCACGCCGGATGCCCGGACCACCGAACCAGCGATCGATCATGGCCAGTTGCCCGCGAAGGATGGTGGATCGCAACTCCGTCATCGTCCATCTGCCCGACAAGCTGGAGCCTGCATACTGACTCGCTCTCGAGTGTAGTCCAAGTGTCTCGCGCTCGCCATGCAAAGCGCACCCACCGCACGCGATTTCAGCTACGGAGGCGTCAATGCCCATGCGCGCAGGAGTGACATCGCGCTCCACCGCCGACGGCGGCACGCTCGTCATCATGCCGGAGTTTGCACGGATGAAAAACGTGGGTAATGAAGAACCCACCTTGCGGAAGAGCGGCGATGGAAATCGCCCGCAGGAGCTATCTGGGCGATGCGCGCAGCATGTCGGCGCGCACCTCGTGCGCCCACAGCTCGCGCCCATCGGCCGCGAACGCGCGAAACACGACCCGGCGCTCGCCGCGCGTGCCGGTCAGGTCCAGCGTGCAGAAATTGCGCGCGCCCATGACGACCGTGCCCGGCACGCGCAGCGGATTGTCCTTTTCGTCGTCGTGGGGGCGCGCAGCTGATGTGAGCGGAGAGCACGTGAGCTCGTAGAGCGGATAGCTCCCGGCACGCTCGCGCCGCAGGAGTTCGGTGTGATGACGATCGCCGGAGAGGAATACGACCCCCTTCACGCCCTGGCGCGTGAGCCAGTCCAGGAACTCGGCGCGCTCCTGTGGGTAGTTGTGCCAACCCTCGTACCGAATCGCGTCGTTCATGAGCTGGCTGCCGTTCGCGACGAACTTGAAGGTCGCGGTCGACGCGGCGAGCGCCTGTTTCAGCCAGTCGATCTGCGCACGTCCGAGCATCGTGCGCTCCGCGTCGTCCACGGCGCGATCGGTCGAGCGGTACCAGCGATCGTCGAGCAGGAAGAAGTCGGCGTCGAGGTAGGAGAACGTGGTGAAGACGCCCGGCACGCCCGGCAGTCCGTGGCTCGGATTCGCCCAGTAGCGTTGGAAGAGCGCGAGAGCGCTCCCTTTGAACACGAAGCTGCGATTGGCGTCGTTGGGTCCATAGTCGTGATCGTCCCAGATGGCATAGTGGGGAGTGGCTGCCAGCAGCGGCTGCAAGGCCGGCAGCGCGCGATGCCGGCGCCAGCGGTCGCTCATGCCCCAGGGGCTTTCATAGTCGACTTCACGGAAGTACACGTTGTCGCCGAGCCACAGCATGAAGTGATCGGCCGGCGTCGCGCGCGCCTGCGCCGCGATGGTGCCGAAGATGAAGTAGTCGCCGCCGTAGGAAGGACCCGGCCGGTCGTAAGGCGGATCGTTCACGTAGGCGCAGGATCCGAGGAAAACCCGCAGATCCGGCGGCTCGGCACGCCCCCGCCAGAGCGGCTGGGTGCGGACGAACGACTGCTCCGCGAGCGCCACGGGCTCGCCATCGAGCAGGATGCGGTATTCGTAGCGGGTGCCGGGTTCCAGCGCCACCAGTTCGAACGTGGTGGCGAAGTCGGTGTTCGCGCGAAGCTCCACCGCCGCCGAGCGCTGCTTCGCCTGCGGCTCGTCCGCCCGCCAGAGCTCGATCTGCGCCGTGCCGGGCCCGTCGGCCTGGAGCCAGATCTTGGCGGTGCGCAGGGTCACGTGCCCCGCCATCGGACCGGACAGGAGACCAGGTGCGGCGACGGCGGGGCGAGCGAGGAGCAAAGCGAGCAGAGCGAAGAGTAGTCTCATGGGGCGGAGAGTGTAGCGCTCGCTGCCGACGGTCACGTCACAGCCGGAAAAACGGCGTCGAGGAGGTCGAGCGCGAATGCATACACGCCGGGTTCCTTCGAGGCGCAGCGGGTCGTTCATCGCGACGCCCAGGGCATAGGAGGCCTGGATCGGCGTCGTGAATCCCGAGGCGCTTAGTCAAAAGCACTTCCCAGGAGCGCGCCCGGTGCGGCAACGCCACTGAAACACCGCATTGCTCTGCTTCGCTTTCATCGCGCCTCCGAGGAAGCGTCAGCCGGAATCGCGAAATCCGGTCGGACGCGGCGCGCCTATTATGCCGCGCGGAACGCGGCCGTGGAGGAGGCGGATCAGGCCGCGATGCGCGGCGGCCCGGATGTGTGCTCCTCTTCGGCGCAGTCGAATGCGGCGCTCCCGGGCGTCGACGCGCGGGTGCGCACCCCCCACTGCACGACCTCCATCCGGCCGTCGTCGTGCTCGACGATCGCCGTGCAGCTGTCCACCCAGTCGCCGCAGTTGATATAGGCGACGCCCTCGATCTCGCGCATGGTCGCCACGTGGATGTGGCCGCAGATGACGCCGTCGAGTCTTCGATCCATCACGTTGCGCACCACGGACTGCTCGAAGTCGTCGATGAAGCTCACGGCGCTCTTCACCTTGCGCTTCGCATAGCCGGAGAGCGACCAGTAACCGGGAACGCCGAGCGAACGGCGGATCCACGACAGCGTCACGTTCAGTCGCACGACGAAGGCGTATACACGATCGCCCAGCACGGCGAGCCAGCGGTGGTACCGCGTCACGGTATCGAATTCGTCGCCGTGGAGCAGCAGGTAGCGTTTGCCGTCTGCCGCCGTGTGCACGTGTTCGTGCACCACCAGGATGTCGCCGAAGGAGATGCCGGCGTGCTCGCGGATTGCCTCGTCGTGGTTGCCGGGAACGAACACGACGCGCACTCCGTGGCGGGCACGCTTGAGGATCTTCTGCACCACCGTGTTCTGCGCCGCCGTCCAGAAGATGCCGCGGCTCAACGCCCAGAAGTCGATGATGCCGCCGACCAGGAAGAGATGGTCGGACTCGTACTCGCGCAGAAACTCGAGCAGTCGTTCCGCCTGGCACGCGCGCGTCCCGAGATGGATGTCGGAGAGGAAGATCGAGCGCACCCGGGTCATGGACGTCAGGGCTCCGCGGGCGGCGGCGCCGTGCGCCGCGCGACGAGGCCCGACAGGCGGCGGAAGTAAAACGTGGCGCGCCGGCCCTGGCCGAGCCTGTCGGCGAACGATTGAGCCGGCTTCAAGCAAAATCCCTTGTGGGCGGTGCGCACAGCATGAAACCTCAAGGGTAGGCGGGATATGTGACGGCGACGTTAACGAATGGAGAAGAAAAAACGCCGGCGCATGGCCGGCGTGAACGGGTAGACCGACGGCCTGCCAGTGCAGCGGCGCAGGCCCTTCGGTGCGCGGTCGTTGCGCGCTCGCGCTAGTGGCTCGCCGCGCCGGCGGCGCCGAAGCCGGTCTGCGCACGCACGTACTGATCATCGAACGCAGCCTTTTCCTTCGCGGCCTGTGCGCTGGTGTCGAGCTTGGAGACCAGCCAGCAGACGAAGAACGCCAGCGGCATCGAGAACACGGCGGGCTGCTCGTACGGGAACAGGGGCTTTTCGTGGCCTAGCACTGTCACCCATACGGCCTTGGAGAACACCACGATGGCGACGGCCGAGACCAGTCCGACCAGACCGCCCCAGACCGCGCCCCGGGTGGTCAGACCCTTCCAGTACATGGAAAGGAACAGCACCGGGAAGTTGCACGAGGCGGCGATGCCGAAGGCCAGGCCGACCATGAATGCAATGTTGAGCTTCTCGAACAGAATACCGAGCAGCACCGCGAGCACCCCGAGCCCCAGGGAGGAAATCTTGGAGATCCGTACCTCCGAAGCTTCCGACACCTTGCCCAGCTTGATCGCGTTGGCATAGATGTCGTGCGACAGCGCCGAGGCGCCGGCGAGCGCCAGACCCGATACCACCGCGAGGATGGTGGCGAAAGCGACCGCCGCGAGGAAGCCGAGCAGCAGATTCCCGCCGACGGCGTGCGCGAGATGCAAAGCCGGCATGTTGGTGCCGCCGATCATCTTGCCCGCGATGTTGCCACCCTCGAAGTAGGCCGGGTTCTGGCCGACGATCACGATTGCCGACAGCCCCAACAAGCTCACGACGCAGAAGAAGAAGCCCACGCAGAAGGTCGCCACGAACACGCTCTTGCGCGCCTGCTTGGCATCCGGCACGGTGAAGAACCGCATCAGGATGTGCGGCAGCCCCGCGGTGCCGAACATGAGTCCCATCCCCAGCGACACCGCCGTGACCGGGTCCGCCAGCATGTTGCCGGGAACCATGATCTTGTCGCCGTCCTTGTGCAGCGACACCGCCTTCTGCGCCAGCGCCTCGAAGTTGAAGCCGAACTGCGACATGGCCAGCAGCATCACGATGGTGCCGCCGCCGAGCAGCAGGCAGGCCTTGATGATCTGCACCCAGGTGGTCGCGAGCATGCCGCCAAACGTGACGTAGATCACCATCATCACGCCCACCACCACCACCGCCAGCCAGTAAGGAAGCCCGAACAGGAGCTTGATCAGCTGCCCGGCGCCCACCATCTGCGCGATCAGATAGAAGACGACCACGGCGAGCGAACCGATCGCCGCCATGGTGCGTACCTTCCGCTGATCCAGGCGGTAGGAGGTAATGTCGGCGAAGGTGAACTTGCCGAGGTTGCGCAGTCGTTCCGCCATCAGGAACATGATGATCGGCCAGCACGCGAAGAAAGCGATGCAATAAATGAAGCCGTCGTAGCCTTTCGAGTACACGAGGCCGGTGATCCCGAGCAGCGTGGCCGCCGACATGTAGTCGCCGGCGATCGCCAGTCCGTTCTGCGTGCCCGTGATGCCGCCGCCCGCCGCATAGTAATCGCTCGCGGTCTTGGTGCGCTTGGCGGCCCAGTAGGTGATGCCCAGCGTCGCCGCCACGAACACCAGGAACATCACGATCGCAGGGATGTTGAGCGGCTGTTGCTGCGTCTCGGCCACCGCCGGCCCGGCCAGCGCGCATCCGGTCCAGAGCACAGCGGCGAGGGCCGAAGCCCTGGGTAGGATCGTTCGCATCATTTCATGGCCTCCTTGACGATGTCCGCGTTGATGCCATCGAAATCCCTGTTGGCCCGGTAGATGTAATACCCGGTCAACAACCAGAAGAACCAGATGATGCCGGCTCCGATCGGAATCGCGATGGTGGTTGCAGAACCCTGCCACAGAGGCGCTGCCAGCAGCGCAGGCTTGAAGGCTACTACGAGGATGAAACCATAGAAGATTACCAGTACGAGGATCGACAACCTCACGGCGAACCGAGTGCGCCTCGCGACCAGCTGCTCGAACTTCGGATTGCGTCTGATGCGTTCATAGACATCCGTCGACATCGTTTTCCCCCCTGTCTTGACGTCGTTTGGGAAGAGCGTGCGGGCCGCAGGACTGGACCTGAGCGCCCCGGAAATGGTACAAGCACAGCGTATGGCCAGCGGCTATACGGATTGATTGTTACGCCATCGCCTGCATCATCCGAAGCGGATTATCTTCCAAGTCGATCTCCCGCGCTACTCGGCAGTGAAAGCCAATACCAAAGCGGCGTTCGGCCTCCTGGGCTTTCTCGGGCTCGTCTTCGGCCTCACCGTGGTCGGCGGGTGGGCGTTCCATTACGACCTCGACCCCGAGAGCAAGCAGCGCGTCGCCGAGATGTTCGCGGCGCGCGCGCAACTCGCTGTCGGGCTCGGCGTGCTGGTCACGGGTGCGCTGGCCGTTGCCTTCCTCGTCGCCTACAACGTCTACGTGCGCGGTGCGCTAAAGGTCGCCGAGGCGATGCACATCATGCTCAAGGCAAATCCCGGGCACCGCATCGAAGTCGCCGGGCCGGCCGAGGTCCAGCTGCTGGCACGGTCGGCCAACGCGCTCGCGGAGCACAGCCAGGCGCTGGCGCGCGATCTGGAGACCAAGGTCGCGCAGGCAAAATCTTCCGTGGAGGAGGAGAAGCACCGTCTCGCGGCGCTCATGTCGGAACTGTCGCAGGGTGTCCTCGTATGCAATATAGATGGGCGCATCCTGCTCTACAACGAAAGCGCGCGCCTGGCATTTGGCGCCGGCGGCAACGGCCACGGTCCGGGACCGGCGTCCGGCTCGCTCATCGGGCTGGGCCGCTCCATCTTCACGCTCGTCGATCGCAGCCTGCTCGCCCATGCGCTGGAGACGGTGGAGTCACGGCTCGAACGAAGCGAAGCGGACCTCAACGCGCAGTTCGTCACCACCACGCGCGCGGGCCAGCTGATCCGCGTGCAGACGGCGCCAGTGCTGGTTGCCGAGGAATCGTCGGCGGGCGAGGATCGCGCTGCGTCGGATGCCGCCCGTGGCGGGCGCGCGAAGGTCACGGGTTTCGTGATGATGCTGGAGAACATCACCCGCAGCTTCGAGCGCGACACCACGCGCGACCTGCTGCTGCAGTCGTTCACCGAGGCAAGCCGCGCCTCGCTCGCGAGCATCCGCGCCGCCGTGGAGACGCTGACCCAGTATCCGGACTGCAAGCCGCACGAGCGCGACCGCTTCATCCGGGTGATCCGCGAAGAGGTGAGCCAGTTGAGCGGCAGGCTCGAGCAGACCACCGCCGACTACGCGTCCGCATTGAAGACGCGCTGGCCGCTCGAGGAGATGCTGGGCACCGACGTGATCGAAGCGCTGCGGCGTCAGATCGAAAGCCGGCTCGGACTCGCCACCAAGGCCGAGAATCTCGACGACGCCCTCTGGATCAAGGCCGACAGCTACACGCTGATGCAGGCCCTGACCTACCTCGCCGGCCGCCTGAAGGAGGAATTCAAGATCCGCGAGTTGCGCTTCAACCTGTCCGCCAACGGTCGTTTCGCCGAGCTCGACCTCATGTGGTCGGGTCCGACGATCTCTCAGCAGACCGTGTACGACTGGGAGATGGATGCAATGCATGCCGGCGGCGAATACAGTCCGCTCACGCTGCGCGACGTGACCGAGCGCCACGACGCCGAGACCGTGTTCATCCTCGACAAGGTGAAACAGCAGGCGGTCTTTCGGCTGCTCCTGCCGCTCGCGAAGCCCGTGCAGCCCGTGCTCGGGGTGCCGCGGCTGTACGGCGAGAGCCGACCGGAGTTCTACGACTTCGACCTCTTCGACCAGAGCAGCCAGTCGCCCGAGCATGACAATGTCCCGCTCACGATGCTGAGCTACACGGTGATCGACACCGAGACCACCGGGCTCGATCCGTCGGGCGGCGACGAGATCGTCGCGCTCGGCGCCGTGCGCATCGTGAACAACCGTCTGCTGCGCTACGAGACCTACGAACAGCTCGTCGACCCGAAGCGGCTCATAGGCACGATGTCGGAAACCATCCACGGCATCTCGCAGGAGATGCTGCGCGGCCAACCGGCCATCGAGGAGGTGCTGCCGCAGTTTCACGAGTTCTGCGCCGACACCGTTCTGGTCGGTCACAACATGGCATTCGACATGCGCTTCCTGCAGTTGAAGGAAGCCGGTAGCGGGGTTCGATTCACGCAACCCGTGCTCGATACGCTGCTCTTGTCCGAAGTGCTGCACCCCAACCAGCCGTCGCACGCGCTGGAAGCGAGCGCGGAACGGCTGGGGGTCACCGTCGTGGCAAGGCACACGGCCCTGGGCGATGCGCTCGTGACAGGAGAAGTCTTCCTGCGCATGATCCCATTGCTGGAAGCGCGCGGCATTCACACCCTGGGAGATGCGCGCGAGGCATCGCAGAAAACCTTGCATGCGCGAGTGGAATACTGAGATTGCGCGGGAACCTCAAAGTGAAGAGAGACGAGCCGGCCAGTGCGCCGGGCGGCGATGCGGATCCGCATTCGATGTACAGCCCGCTGTCGCGCGTCATCAATCGCGCGCCGCTAACGTGCCCGCCGGATCTCAGCGTCCGCGAGGTGCTCGGCCGCATCAACGCCAACAAGGTCGGCTCGATGGTGATCGCCGACCCCGCGACGCGCAAGCCGATCGGCATCTTCACCCTGCGCGACCTGCTGCAGCGCGTGGCCCTGCCGGAGTATGACCTCGACCGCCGCATCGACGAGGTGATGACGCACCGGCTCGTGACCCTGCCGCCGGAAGCCTCCGCCTATCAGGCAGCACTGGCCATGGCGCGCAGCGGACTGCGCCATCTGCTGGTGGTGGACGGCGAGCATCTGATCGGCGTCGTTTCGCAGAACGACCTCTTCAATCTGCAGCGCATCGGCGTGCGGGAGATCAGTGCGGACATCCGCGATGCGACGAGCGTCGAGGCGCTGGCGCGCTCCGCCAGGGACATCCGCCAGCTCGCCGAGCGCATGCTGCGCCAGGGCACGGGCGCGGAAACGCTGACCCAGCTCATCTCGACGCTGAACGATCTGCTCACGATTCGCGTCATCGAGCTGCTCGCGCCCGGGTTCGACGTGGCCTCGGTGCCGATGTGCTGGATCGCGCTGGGTTCGGAGGGACGTTTCGAGCAGACGCTCAGCACGGACCAGGATAACGGCATCATCTTCGAACCCGCGACCGGAGAAGGGGCGGAGGCCGTCCGCAGCCGCCTGCTCCCGTTTGCGCAAGCCGTGAACAAGGCGCTCGACACGTGCGGCTTTCCCCTCTGCCGCGGCGACATCATGGCCGGCAACCCGCAGTGGTGCCTGAGCTTCGACGAGTGGAAGACAAAGTTCACCGACTGGATCGTGAGCCCGACGCCCGAGGCGCTGCTCAACGCCACGATCTTTTTCGACTTCCGCCCGCTGTACGGCGCGGAGTCGCTCGCCGAACGGCTGCGCGAATGGCTGATGCGTGCAGCGCCGACGAATGCCATGTTCCTCGTGCACGCGGCGGGCAACGCGCTCACCTGCCGTCCGCCGCTCGGCAAGATCCGTGACTTCGTTCTCGACGACAGCGACAAGGATTTCCCGCACACCATCAATCTCAAGATGTACGGATCGAGGCCCTTCGTCGACGCGGCGCGGGTCTTCTCGCTCATCTACGGTGTGCACCACACGAACACCGCGGAGCGGCTGCGCGGGGTGGGAGACCGGATCGGTCTCGTGGGCGACGATCTCGGGGCAGTGCTGAACGGCTTCTACTTCATCCACATGCTGCGGCTGCGGCGACAGATCAACCCCGCCACGCCGCCCGGCGGCGCGAACCGCGTCGATCCCTACTCCCTCAACGAGATGGACCGCCGCATGCTGAAGGAAGCATTCAAGCAGGTGCGCAAGCTGCAAGTGAAGCTCGCGCTGCGCTACGGGTTGTGAATCCCCAGTGCCGGCCCGGAGTCAGTCCGCTTCGAGCGGGGCGAGCGGCCGAGCGGGAGAACCGATGACCGTCACGCCGGGATCGACGTCGCCGAGGACGACCGAGTTCGCACCGATCCGGGCACCGTCCCCGATTCTCACCGACCCCAGCACCACCGCGCCGGAACCGATGAACACATCGGCGCCAATGTTCGCGTGCCGATCATGCGCATCCCACGACCGTGCCCCGACGACGACACCCGACATGATCACCGAACGCGGGCCGACGACGGCGGTCTCGCCGATGACCACGCCGGTCGCGTGCGGAATGCTGACGCTTGGATGGATGTTGGCGCGCGGGTCGATGTCCGAGTTCGTCAGCACTTTCGACAGCCAATAGACCGACTTCGCGAGCGGCCAACCCACCACCGGCATCGCGCTGAGCCTATGGGCGACGAGATGCAGGCGCACGGCGAGCCTGACGGGGGATTTCCTCTCTCGGGAGGTTCGCGGCGCATGGTCGCGGGATGGAGAAAAGTGGCGCTTCCACATGGGTCCTGGCTCCCAACAAGAAGAGACACGAGCGCTCGAATTCCGCCTCCTCCTTCCGGAGTGGCAGTCGTCCCGTCGCGACTGCGACCCAAGCCAGCCAATGGCCTGCTGGCGTTGAGATCGAGCCGTTCCGGCGCAAAGCCCGACTCGCGAGGAGCGTCGTTCTGTTTGTTGGGCTGGATATCCTCGCGAGCAGCGCACCCTCCGGGGGCAGCGCTGCCAGCGGGAGTTCGGTCTGGAGATTCCTTGGCGAAGACGACGGCGGGACGATGAATCCGAGACGCCTGCCGTTCGCCCTACGACGCGGGTTCCCAGTTTCCCGAAAGGCGGAAAGTAGCATCGCCTCCCGCCGTGGTCAAGCGGAGAAGCGCGTTAGAACGGGATGTCGTCGTCGATGTCGTCGAAGCTCGTGCCGGACTTGCGCTGCGCGGCGGGACGCGGTGCCGGCGCCGCGCCGGGTCCGGGTTCACGATCCATCGGCGCATCCGCACCCCCCGCGCGCGAGCCGAGCATCTGCATGCGGTCGGCCACGATCTCCGTGGTGTAGCGCTCCTGGCCTTCCTTGTCGGTCCACTTGCGGGTCTGCAGGCGCCCTTCGATGTAGATCTGCGAACCCTTTCGCAGGTACTGCCCCGCGATCTCCGCCGTCTTGCCGAAGATGACGATGCGGTGCCATTCGGTCTTCTCCTGGCGCTCGCCGTTCTTGTCCTTCCACTGGTCGGTGGTGGCGAGGCTCAGGTTGACCATGGCATCGCCGCTGGGCATGTAGCGGGTTTCCGGGTCGCGCCCGACGTTGCCGATGAGGATCACCTTGTTCACAGATGCCATGATCAGTTCTCCGCTGAAAGCATGCGGCGCACACACGCCTCGTCGAAGCTGCGTGCATCCACCTTGAGATAAGCCACCCCTTCACCGGCCTTCACGAGCGCTTCGCGCACGCCGGGCAGGTCGGCCAGCCGGCGGGCGAGACCGGCCGCCCGCGATTCGTCCATGCACGGTACCTTGAACCTGCGCGTGCGGACCTGGGACGGGTCCTTCATGCCGATCGCCACGGCGAGCCACGAGAGCGTGAGCAAGCCACCGAAGGCGAACACCGCGGCGCCGCCGAAGTGCTGCGAGATGAAACCGCCCAGGGTGGCGCCCACGAAGGTGCCCAGGAACTGCAGGCTGGAGAACACCCCCAGGGCAGTGCCCTTCGCGCTGGCCGGCGCTGCCTTCGAGACGAGAGAAGGCAGCATCGCTTCCAGCAGATTGAAGCCGGTGAAGAACACGAGCAACGCCACGGCGATGCTCCAGAGCGACCCGATACCAAGCGCGATGAGCAACTGCGCGACGAGCAGGATCGTGATGCCGCCGAGGAACACGATCTTCCCGTGGCCGCGCCGCTCGCCCAGGACCATCGCCGGCAGCATGAGCAGGAAACCGAGGCACACCACCGGCAGGTAGATCTCCCACGTCTGCGACGCCGGCAGGCCCGCATCGAGCAGCGAATGCGGGATCACCACCCACAGCGCCATGAGCGCCGCATGCACGGCGAAGATGCCGTAGTTCAGGCGTGCGAGTTCCGGATCGAGCAGCACCTCGCGAAACTTCGCGGGCTCCACGTCGCGGTCGTGCGCAAGCTGACCGGGGGCCGGGTCCGGCACCACGAACTTCGCGATCAGAATGCCGCCCAATGCGAGCACCCCGGTGACGGCGAAAATGCCGGGCACACCGATCCACCCGTCGAGCACGGGGCCCAACACCATCGACAGCGCGAACACGATGCCGATGGTCATGCCGATGAGCGCCATCGACTTGGTGCGGTGCTCCTCGCGCGTGAGATCCGCCGCCAGCGCCACCACCGCGGCCGAGATGGCTCCGGCACCCTGGATCGCGCGCCCGAGGATGACGACCCAGATGTTGGGCGCGATGGCGGCGATGAAGCTGCCGGCAGCGAACAGCAGCAGTCCGCCGTAGATGACACGCTTGCGACCGATGCGGTCCGACAGCCAGCCGAAGGGAATCTGGAAGACGGCCTGCGTCAGGCCGTAGGCGCCGATGGCAAGCCCCACCAGCGTGAGGTCCGACCCGCCCGGCAGGTGCTGCGCGTATATCGCGAACACCGGCAGGATGATGAAGAGACCGAGGAGGCGAAGCCCCGAAAGCGAAGCCAGGCTCATGCTGGCGCGCCACTCGAGACGGTTCATGCGGCTGCTGGGCGACACCGGAGCGGGTGGGGAAAGGGGCCGAAAGGCGGTGTTGGGAACGGTGTTTGGATTTGGTTATAGTAGCAGGTTGCCTAGACGACGAGTAGCGCATGGACTTGATCCGCATCCGCGGCGCCCGCACCCACAATCTCAAGAACGTGAACCTCGATCTGCCGCGCAATCGGCTCGTCGTGATCACGGGACTCTCGGGGTCCGGCAAGTCCTCGCTCGCCTTCGACACGCTCTACGCCGAGGGCCAGCGGCGCTATGTCGAGAGCCTCTCGGCGTACGCGCGGCAGTTTCTTCAGCTCATGGAAAAGCCGGACGTGGACCTGATCGAAGGGCTCTCGCCGGCGATCTCCATCGAGCAGAAAGCGACCAGCCACAACCCCCGGTCCACGGTCGGAACGGTGACCGAGATCCACGACTACCTGCGGCTCCTCTTCGCCCGTGTCGGGGAGCCCCACTGTCCCGAGCACGGCATCCCGCTCGCCGCGCAATCCGTGGCGCAGATGGTGGATCACGTGCTCGCGCTGCCCGCCGATACCCGCGTCATGATCCTGTCGCCGCTCGTGGTGGGGCGCAAGGGCGAGCAGCAGGATCTCTTCGACGAACTGCGCGCCCAGGGCTTCGTGCGGCTGCGCATCGACGGGCAGGTGCACGACATCGACACGCCACCGAAGCTCGCCAAGAACCGGAAGCACACCATCGAGGTGGTGGTGGATCGGCTCAAGGTACGGGACGATGCCAGACAGCGCCTGGCGGAAAGCTTCGAGACCGCGCTGCGCCATGCCGACGGCCGAGCCCTGGCGGTGGAAATCGACTCCGCCCGCGAGCACCTTTTCTCGGCCAAGTTCGCGTGCCCGATCTGCGGCTATTCGCTGCCCGAGCTGGAACCGCGGCTGTTCTCGTTCAACAACCCCATGGGCGCCTGCCCCCAATGCGACGGCCTGGGCACCATCACCTTCTTCGACCCCAAGCGCATCGTGGCATTTCCGCACCTGTCGCTCGGCTCGGGCGCGATCAAGGGGTGGGACCGGCGCAACCATTTCTATTTCCAGATGCTGCAGTCGCTCGCGAGTCACTTCGGCTTCGAGCTCGACGCGCCCTTCGAGCAACTGCCGGCGGCCGCACAGCAGGTGGTGCTCTACGGCTCGGGCAAGGAAGCGGTGAGCTTCGCCTACCTCACCGAGCGCGGTCAGAAGCTCACGCGCGAGCACGCCTTCGAAGGCATCGTGCCGAACCTGGAGCGGCGCTATCGCGAGACCGATTCGGTCGCGCTCAAGGAAGAGCTCGCGAAGTTCCTCAACACCAAGCCTTGCCCCGCCTGCGAGGGCACGCGGCTGCGTACGGAGGCGCGGCACGTGCGCATCGACGGCCGGACGCTGTACGAGATCAGCGCGCTGCCTTTGAAGGACGCACAGCAGTTCTTCCAGGGCCTCGTGCTGGACGGCCGGCGCCAGGCGATCGCGGAGAAGATCGTGCGCGAGATCGCGAACCGCCTGCAGTTCCTGGTGAACGTCGGGCTCGACTACCTGTCGCTCGATCGCGCCGCCGACACGCTCTCCGGCGGTGAAGCGCAGCGCATCCGTCTTGCGAGCCAGATCGGCTCCGGCCTGACCGGCGTCATGTACGTGCTGGACGAGCCCTCCATCGGGCTGCATCAGCGCGACAACGGCCGCCTGCTCGAGACGCTGGCGCGGCTGCGCGACCTCGGAAACTCGGTGATCGTGGTCGAGCACGATCACGACGCGATCATGACGGCCGACTACGTGGTCGACATGGGTCCGGGCGCCGGCGAACACGGCGGTCACATCGTGGCCGAAGGTACGCCGCAGGACGTGAGCGCGAACCCGGCATCGCTCACCGGCCAGTATCTCTCGGGCAAGCGCAGCATCGCGGCGCCGAAGCGGCGTGCTCAGGTCGACCGCACGCGGCTGCTCAAGCTCGAAGGGGCGAGCGGCAACAACTTGAGGCTGGTCGACCTCGACCTGCCGGTGGGGCTCTTCACGTGCGTGACCGGTGTCTCGGGGTCGGGCAAGTCCACGCTCATCAACGATACGCTGTACGCCGCCGTGGCCCGTCATCTCTACGGCAGCGCGGCCGAGCCGGCGCCCTACCTCGCGCTCGACGGGCTCGACTTCTTCGACAAGGTGGTGAGCGTGGACCAGAGCCCGATCGGCCGCACGCCGCGCTCGAATCCTGCCACGTACACCGGGCTCTTCACCCCGATCCGCGATCTCTTCGCCGGCGTGCCGCGGGCGCGGGAACGCGGCTACGGTCCGGGGCGCTTCTCCTTCAACGTGAAGGGCGGGCGCTGCGAGGCATGTCAGGGCGACGGACTGATCAAGGTCGAGATGCACTTCCTGCCCGACCTCTACGTGCCCTGCGACGTGTGCCACGGGAAGCGCTACAACCGCGAGACGCTGGAGGTGCAGTACAAGGGACGCAGCATCCACGAGGTGCTCGACATGACGGTCGAGCAGGCGCACGAGTTCTTCGGGGCGGTGCCGGCGGTGGAGCGCAAGCTCGACACGATGCTCGAAGTGGGACTCGGCTACATCAAGCTCGGGCAGTCGGCGACGACGCTCTCCGGCGGCGAAGCGCAGCGCGTGAAGCTGTCGCTGGAATTGTCGAAGCGCGACACAGGACGCACGCTCTACATCCTCGACGAGCCCACCACAGGGCTGCACTTCCACGACATCGATCTGCTGCTCAAGGTGCTCCATCGCCTGCGCGAGCACGGCAACACCGTGGTGGTGATCGAGCACAATCTTGATGTCATCAAGACCGCGGACTGGGTCATCGACCTCGGCCCCGAGGGCGGCGATGGCGGCGGGCGCATCGTCGCGCAGGGCACGCCGGAGGAAGTCGCCTGCGACGCGGCGAGCTACACGGCTGCGTATCTGCGGCAAGTGCTGGGGCCGCCCGCACCGGCGCGGAAGGCGAAACGGGGGTAGCAGCGGCACATAGTCTGCGGCCGCAGCAGCGACGACAAGGCGCGGCACGGTCACTTGGCGTATCGAGTTAATTCGGACACCATGGCGCTCATGCCCGCCGGATTCAGGATCCATCGACCGTGAAGCTCGCCAGCTTCGAAGCCGTCGTCTCCGCCTTGGAGGACGCAGGTGTGCGCTACCTCGTCGCCGGCGGCCTGGCGGTCAATGCGCATGGCTATCTGCGGTTCACGAAGGACCTGGATCTCGTGGCTCGGCTGGTCCCGGACAACATCGAGTCCGCTTTCGCCGCGCTGGCAAAGCTCGGATATCGACCCACGGTGCCGATCACTGCGGTGCAGTTCGCCGATGCAGCGCTGCGCGAAACATGGATTCGTGAGAAAGGAATGCAAGTGCTGCAGTTCTGGAGCGACGAACATCGCGAAACGCCGATCGACCTGTTCGTGCGCGAGCCTTTCCCTTTCGACGAAGAGTATCCCCAAGCGCTCGTCAAGCCGCTCCGCGGATCGATTCCCGTACGCTTCGTTTCCGTCCCCACGTTGATCCGCATGAAGGAGGCAGCGGGCAGGCCCCAGGACAGGATCGACATCGAACACCTTCGCATGATGTTGGAAGATGGTCGTGAAGACTGAAGAACAGCCGGACGCGATCGACTGGCGCCTGACCACCTGGGAAGGCGCGCGCCGCGAGCAATTGCGAAGGTGGGCAGCGCTGCCGCTGGAACGCGTCGTCCTCGCGCTGGAGGAGATGGAAGAGCTCGCTCAGTGGTTCTCGCAAGCGCCGCCCGCCCCACGTCGTCGTATCCGCGCAGCCCGAACTGATCCGCCAGATCACCTGCCTGCAGAATCGCCTGCGCGCACGTCTCCGACGTGACCTCCGGGTAGTCCGACAAGTCTGTCCTCGCCTGAAAAAGCTTCGGTGGGTCAAAACAGGCGCACGTCATGAGCCTGTTAGGGAGGTAAACTCTCTTCGCATACTCATACGATTCGCACGAGCCCGAGCCGTGGTGCTGTCCACGCCGCCGGCCTCGTGTACCAGGGAGGGAAAATGACTGGTCTGACACTCGAAGTTCTGAATGAGGCAGTAAAGGGGTCGGCAGCCGCCTTTCGCTGCCGGCGCCGGCTTCAGCCCGCCGGGCTTTGGGCCGACTCGATATCCCCGGCGGTGCGGAGTTTTGGCGGAGCGTTCGGCGTCGTTCAGCAGGTAGGCGCGGAGAGGCGTTCTAAAGCCGCCCCCGCGCCAATGGCGACTGTGCTCCGGAATCGCAGATGGATAAGTTAGATCCAAAGCATCCGTTGCCCGACTCAGTTCAGCCGTTGAGCCGTCGTGACTGGATTCGAGGAAAGCGCATGCCCAGCTACAGAACAAACAAGAGCGGGATGTGAAGCCGACTGACCCTCGAGCGGAGAGCTTTACGAGTTTTTTCAGGACCGTAACCGGAGGATTCAAGCCCTACCGCTGGCAGGCCCAGGTAGCCCTCGACGGCCTGCCTGACGTGCTTCCCGTGCCGACGGGACTTGGGAAGACGGAGGTCGCACTGGCGTGGGCATGGCGCCTTCTCGTTGACGAGCAGCCCGAGCCGCTGCACCTCGTGGTCTGCCTGCCGATGCGCAGTCTCGTCACGCAGACGGTGCAGCGTCTGCGGATTTACTTCGAGGCACTCAGGGTGCAGACGCCGGAGATCGACGTCGCGGTTCATCAACTCATGGGCGGTGCCATCGATGACGAGTGGGCCGGCCAGCCCGAGAAGCCGTGGGTACTCGTCGGTACTCAGGATCAGCTCCTGTCACGCGCGCTCAATCGCGGCTACGCGATGAGCCGCTTCGAGTGGCCAGTTCACTTTGGCCTGCTCAACAACGACTGCCGGTGGCTCATCGACGAGGTCCAGCTCATGGGGCCGGGGCTTTGGACAACGTCGCAGCTCGACTGGATGCGCCGAAAGCGGTTCCGATCGTTGAAGCCATGCCTGACGACGTGGATGAGCGCCACCGTCGGCATATCGTTCCTGAGCACCGCGGATCGAGTACGCGAGGCGCTCAGCGAACCGTCGCAGGATCAGGTCGCATTCGAAGGCAAGCTCAAGACCGCGCTCGATGATGACAATGGACTCAGGTGGTGGAGAGAAGCGAAGCGTCCTCTGGCTTGGTGGCAACCCGATGCATCGGAGCCGAAGACTGGCGGAGGCAAGAAGCGAGGCGCAGCAAGGCTCGCGACGGTCACGCCCGACGCCATCGCCGCTTCCGTGAAGGCGAAGCACGTGGCGGGCACGCTTTCGCTCGTCATCTGCAACACCGTAGACATGGCGCGCGCGGTGTTCGGCGCGTTGTCGTCGACCGATCACAGGGTGCTCCTCACGTCGCGGTTCCGTCGCGAAGACCGTGCGAAACACGAAAAGCGACTCATCGACTTCGACGCCAAACGCAAGGACGGCAGCTTGCCGAAAGATGATCCTGGCCTCATCTGCGTGAGCACGCAGGTCATCGAGGCGGGCGTGGACATCTCGGCGCATCGTCTCTTCACCGAGCTCGCCCCGTGGCCTTCGATGCTTCAGCGTCTTGGTCGCCTGAACCGCAAGGGCGACGACCAGGGCGCTCAGGCTTGGGTCTGGGAGACGCCGAAGGAAGGCGGAAACAAGAAGATCGAGCGCATCGGCCCCTACGAAACCACCGACATCGAACGCGCCAAGAAGCTCGTCGATGCCTTCGCCCCGCTCTCTCAAGACAAAGCGTTCTCCGAGGCCATCGCTGGCTTGAACGCGAGCAAGCAGAAGGAAGTCACCGAGGCCCTGCAGGCGAAACCGAGCCCGCTGCCACGCGCTCTCGACGTCCACGGGCTCTTCTCGACGGAGCGCGACGTTCACGGCGGCTTCACCGATGTCAGCGCCTTCGTGCGCGGCACCGATCCCGACCTCGACGTGACGGTTTTCTGGCGCAACTGGTCTGGCGACAACCCTCCGCGCGGCGACGAACTCGACGGTCCGTTGCTGGAGCCGGCGAAGGAAGGTTGTCCTGTCTCCGCACTTGCGCCGCGGGACAAAAAGTCGCGAACAGGTGCCCGCCGCCTCACGGAAATGCTCGCGGACAGCACCTCGAAGGCCTGGCTCTGGGATGACGAGGCGGATCGTTGGGAGCGAGTGAACCACTGGGACATCCGCCCCGGCATGCTCGTCATGCTGAAGCGCGACGTTGGCGGCTACGACGCGACCGAAGGTTGGACAGGCGACAAGTCAAACGTGCTCGCCGAAGTGCCGCGTGCCGGGCGTGGCGCAACGCTGCGAGATGATGCGTGGACTGAAGCTGGGTACTGGTCGACGCTCGATGTCCACCTCAAGGATGCGAGAGACGCGGCCGAGAAGCTGAGCACCGCGCTCTCGCTGACCGGCGACACGAGGACGGCCGTCGTGGAGGCGTCAGGGCTCCATGACCTCGGTAAGGCGCATCCGCAGTGGCAGGCAGCGTTGCCTGATCGCTCCGGCATTCCCGACGCGCTGCTCGCGAAGAGCCCGCGCGTCGTCGCCGCCGATGTCGTGGGGGATGTCTCCGCCACCCGCGCAGACTTCGCGAGGCTCCGGGCGCAGGCGCGTGAGTTGCCGGAGCAGGCGCGGCGGCGCGGTCGTGAAGACGTTGTTCGCCTTCGGTGGGCCATCGACGACAAGCTCAGCGATGCCGAGCTGAAAGCGCTACGCGCCGTCGCTGGTGTTCGCTGGGCAGGCCACCTCCAGTTCCGCCCCGGGCTTCGCCACGAGGTCGCCTCCGCCCTGGCGATGTGGCGGAAGTACCGCGACAGCGAGACGAAGCCGTATCCGGCGCTCGCGGTCTACTTGGCGGCCACGCACCACGGAAAGGCGCGCACCGTGATGCGCTCGACGACGGGCGAAGGCGATGACGTCTTCGGCGTGCGGGGCGAGCCGAGCTTGCTCGTAATCGGCGACGATCGGTGGCCGCTCGACTTCTCGATCGCGAAGGACGGTGCCGAGGGACGATGGGAGAGTGACGAGTTCGTGTTGACCGGGCACGGGTGGACGGGCCTCGTCGCCGATCTGCTTGGCCCGTGGCGGCCGGAAGAGAGGAGCGACGCCGGCGCTGTGCCAGAGGGCGAACCGAGGCATCTCGGTCCCTTCGCCCTCGCATATCTCGAAGCGCTCGTCCGCATCGCGGACTGGCGTGCGAGTGAGGATCCGAGTGTGGGTGTGCGGCCTGGCGACATTTCGGAGACTGCGCGATGAATAGCGATGCCAACGTATGCCGAGTGCACATTGAGTTCGAGAGAGTTCAAGCATGGCTGTTCTCAGCGCCTCGTCTGCGCGCAATGGTGGGTGCCAATGCGTTACTTGGCGAGACCTTGCGCGTTGAGCTGCCGAAGCTGGCACGCGAGACGGGGCGATGGGCGCTTGCGCCGAGCGCGGAGTCGCACCCTGCCGCCGACCCGAGCGACCCGCTGAAGGACCACGATGATCCCGCTGCTGACGCGAAGGCGGGAATCCTCGCGCGCGACGGTGGGCACTTCGAGGCTCAGTTCGCGAGCGGTGCGGAAGCGTTCTCCGACGCGGCCGGCCAGCTCCTGCGCTCGAACCTGCCGGGCCTGCGCTTCCGCGTCTCCATCGATGGCGAGCCGCGCACCAAGAGCGCGGTTCACCACTCGACCGAGCTGCCGGTGCTCGCGCCCTGCGAGTGGACCGGGCGCGGGCTCGCGTCGGCCATCGTCGAGCAGGGCGACGAGCGCCCTGCCGTCTCTCTCGACGTCGCGCAGCGGCATAAGGCGGCGAAGCGCACCGAGGACGGCACGGCCGTCGACGTCGCGAGCCTGCTAAGCGCGAAGACGAAGCTCCAGAGGCTTGAGCGCGCCCAAGAGCTGAAGGAGCTCGTCGGCAACGGCTACCTCGCGCTCATCCACGCCGATGGCAACGCCGTCGGTAGTGGCCTCGGCAAAGGTAAGTCGGACAGCGAGCGTGCGGCGTTCTTCCATCGCAATCGCGTGCTTCTCCGACGCGCGGTGAGGAAGGCCATCGACGTGCACTGCCCTGACCAAGGCCAGGCGCCGCTCATCCCGCTGATGCTCGGCGGCGATGACCTGTTGCTCGTGACTCGCGCGGAGATCGCTCTGCCGTTTGTGGTCACGCTCTGCGAGGAGCTCGATGTGCTCCAGAAGGAGAGCACTGGCTTCGAGCTGACCCTCGGCGTGGGCGTGGTCATCGCCAAACACACCATTCCCATTCATCGGGTGCACGAGATCGCCGAGCAGCTCGCAACTTCGGCGAAGCGGCGCTTTCGTGGCCTCGATACGGACAAGAAGTGCTCCGTCGTCGACTGGGCCGTCTTCAGCACCGCGTGGGTCGACGAGCCTGAAGAGGTGCGAACGCGCGACTGGATGCGCGGAAGCGACCAGGAGCTGCGCGTGCTCTCGCAGCGCCCCGTCGATGTGCTCGGCGACATGCGCATCGATTCGCTGCAAGGGCTGGTGCGCGGCGCGGGCCAGCTCACGCGAGCGCCACGCTCGCAGCTTCGCTACCTCGTCGAGCAACTCCCGCGTGGGCGTGCCCTCTCGGAGCTAGCGTTTGCCGAGCTGCCGCAGGAGGCAAAGGCCCCCCTCGCCGAAGCGGGCGTGACGTCGCCGTGGCGGCCTGCCGGCAACGCATCGATCACCGCGCTGCTCGACCTCGTGGAGATTGCCGAGATCGGGCGGCTGGGTCGCACAACCGAGCACGCCAACACCAGCGAGGAGGCCGCCCATGTCTGAGAAGTGGGTTCGCCAGACGCTCTCCGCCGAGCTGCTCTCGGACGCCCACCTCGGCTCCGGCTCGGGTGGCGGCGGCATCGACTCGCTCGTCGCGCGCGATCGACACGACCGTCCCGTCATCTGGTCTTCGCACGTCGAGGGCGTCCTGCGCGACGCCGCGCGAAGGCTACGTGGCGATGAAGCAGCCGGAAGGTTCTTAGGTCGTGCCGGTGGCGAGCAGCAACGCGCGGTCTTCACCTCGCTCTACACGAAGGACAACCCCGAGAGCCGCATCTGGCGCTCGACCGCACGCGAGGCCTTCGACAACCGCGCGCCGAAGGACGACACGCTGCGGGTCATCGAGTATGTGCCCAAGGGGCTGAAGCTCGTTGGCGAGGTCGAGCTGCCCGCCAGCCAGGTCGATACGCTGAAGAGGCTCGTGCAGGAGGTCGACGCGCTCGGCGGCGGTCGCTCCACCGGCGCGGGGCGGGTGAAGCTCTCGCTGTCCGAGGTGCCGAGCAAGTCCCGGGAGATTGGAGCGTCGACGGGCCGCCTCGCGCTGCTCCTCAAGAACCGCGATCCGCTCTGCATCACCGCGACGGCGACGCCCGACAACCTGATCCCGAGCCTCGCGTTCGTGCCGGGCCGCACGCTGCTCGGTGCCGTCGCCGCGTGGCTGATCGCCGGGGGCGATCGCGACACGGCCTCGCTGCTCACGTCGGCGAAGGTCTCGGTGAGCGACGCGCTGCCGCTGCCGCACGCGCCGTCGAACCTCGAAGGCGTGGAGGTGCTGCCCGCGCCGCTCTCGCTCCAGAGCGAGAAGCCGCGAGGCACGGCTGGTGACGTCCCCTGGTGGGCACAGCCGATCGCGCCGACGAAGCGGCTCGATGCGTGGGGAGCGAAGGAGAAACTTAAGCGCCCCGAGGACGATCTCTTCGTCTACCGCGAGAACCGGAGCTTGGCGTGGACCACGTTCCGTCCGTCGCGCCGGGTGCGGCTGCGAAACGGGCGTCCCGATCCCAAGCAGGCCGACGCCTCGCTCTTCGCCATCGAGCAGATCGTCGAGGAGACGTACTTTCTCGCGGAGCTTCAGGGTTCGGCAGAGGACCTGAAGAAGCTCGCGGAGAAGCTCGCGCCCGTGCTCGAAGGCCGTCGCTGGCTGCGCGTGGGACGTGCCGGGGCGCCCGTCGAGGTGGCGCAGCTCGCGTGGTCTGGCGATGCGCGCGCCCCGAGGGCGGAGGCCAAAGGGCTGCTCACGCTCACGTCGGATCTGCTCGTGCGGGATGAGCACCTGCGCTGGTGCACGGCGCTCGACGATGCCGCGCTCAAGGAGCTCTTGGGCGACGAGATCACCGTCGGAGAATCGCTTCAAGACAGCGAGATGGTCCACGGCTTCAACGGCACCTCCCGACTCTGGCGCATGCCCGCGGCCGCCGTTCGGCGTGGATCGGTCTTCGAGGTGTCGGGGGCGGGCGTCGCGAAGCTCGCGGGGCGCACCGCCAAGAACGATTGGCTCGGCGAGCGCACGCACGAGGGCTTCGGGCGCTTCCGCATCGATACCTCGCTCCCAGGAGTGACGAGCGAGACCTCCGCGAGCAGTGCTAAGGCGCCGCCCGCTGACGTCCCGGAAGAGACCGTCGCCGCGGAGACGAAGAAGTGGTTCAAGGCGCACAAGTCGCTGGCGGCGCCCGGTGGCAGCGATGATCGAAAGCCGAGCCTCTCGCAGTGGCTCGATCTCGTCGGCGAGCTGGAGGCGAACAGCCTGCACGCGCTCACCAGCCGTCTCGAACCCAAGACGGCTGGCGGCAGGAACTGGATGCACAAGGACGCGAAGGCGATCCTCTACAAGCTCAACGACAGAGCGCTGCAGCCGCAGCAGCGCGCTCTTCACGCGCGCCTCTTCGTGCGCTGGCTGCGCGCCGACATGCGCAAGGGGGCTCGATGACCACGACCACGAAGCTCACGCTGTTCACCGCCACCCTCGTGCAGGACTCGGCGCTCTCGGTGTCGGGGCTCGATCGGGAGACCAGCGCCGACCAGCCCTTCGTGCTCATCGATGGTGTGCCGACGATCGTTGGACGCGGCCTCAAGGGCGCCGCCGTCGCGATGGCCAAGCGCTTCTTCGACCCGTTGCCGCGTGCGATCTCTGACGACATCAAGCACGGCGCACTGCGTCGCTCGGCCTGGGAGTTCGCCGACGCGACGACGCAGGGCGTTCTGCGCATCCGCGCGGGCGTCGGCATTCGCCACAAGACGGGAGCCCGTGCGGGCGGCGTGCTCTACGACCGCGAGGTCATTCCCGCAGGCACGATGTGGCAGCTCAGCTTCCGCGTCGAACGTTCGTACGCGCTCGATGACGCCGAGTTCGAAGAGGCCGAAGGCATCCTCGGCTACGTGCTCGCCGAGCACTGGGCCAAGGGGCGCTGCTGGCTCGGAGGTGGTGCCGCGCGCGGACTCGGCTGGTGCCACGTCGATGAGCTGAAGGCGTATCGTTTCGACGACGCGGCCTACGAGGTCTGGGTGAAGTCAGGCCGCACGACGCTTCCGAGGGTGCTCGCGGTCGTGCCGGTCGTCTCGCCGACGCGCTCGTGGTGCTTCCGCACGCTCGACGTGAACGTCTCCTTCGGTGAGTACAAGCCCGAGCCCAGCGACGCCGCCTGGGGCGTCGACATGTTCGCCGTCGGTCCGCACGACACCGAGCGCGCGGTGCAGCCGACGGGTGACGGCGTGTGGGCCAAGCCTGCGTGGGCAACGAGCGCGCCGACGCCCGACGCGCTGGCCACCGATCGTGCGCTGCTCATGGACGGGGTTCGCCCGTTACTCCCCGGCGCGAGCGTACGCGGCCCGCTGCGTCATGCCTTCTCTCGCCTGGAGCGCGCGGCAGGCCGCGACATCAAGGATCCGCACGTCGTGCAGGGGGATGTCGGCGAGAACGATCTCGCGGGCCAAGCATTCGGCACCGTCAGCAAGAGCAGCCGCATCCTCATCCGCGATGCGCGTGCTGAAGGCGAGTGGGCGGCGGCCAAGCTGCACATGCACGCGGAGGACGAGTTCTCCGCGGGCTCCTACGGCAGCGCCAAGCGCGACACGGTGCGCGTGCTCCGGGGCACGTTCCCGGTGCGCATCGTCGTCGAAGGCGCGACGCGTGAAGAAGTCGCGCCGCTGGTGAAGCTCATCGATCGTCAGGTCGCGCTCGGCGCGCTCGGGCACCTCCCGGTCGGCGGCCACAAGACGCGCGGCGCAGGCGCTGGCTATTGGCAAGCGAAGGCGTGGGTATGGGACGACGTGCTGAAGGTTCGCGACTGGACGCCGCCGAAGGCGCCCACAGAGCAGGTGAAGAACGGCGCGCGCTCGAAGCACGCCTTCATCGGATGCCCCGACGCTACCGACGCCTGGGTGCGTACGAACACCGGGGCAGTCACGGAGCCGCTCACACTCGGAGCGGCCGCGCAGCTCGCGAGGGCCGCGCTCTGCGAGAAGCTGGTTGCGTGGTGGTGCGATCCGACCATCGATCTCGCACTGACCACGCCGCCTTCGATCTTCGGTCGCACCTGGCCCATCGACGACGACAAGCTCCAGGTGGACGAGATCGCGTTCTACGCTGAGCGCGCGGTCTGGCGTGCCGTCCGCACGTCGAGCGGCGCGCGGTTCGTGCTCATCGAGGAACTTGGAGCGAGGGCCGACGACGCGAAGCAGGTCCGCGTGGTCCACACGCCTGCACGGTTACACGGTTTCCAACGCTTCTCTTCGGCCAACACCGGTCCGGGCAACGTGCTCCTACGCGAGTGGCACGTCGCCGAGGAAGTGCTCGGCTTCACCCTCACCCAGGAGCAGCGCTGATGCCCGGCAGACCCGGCAAGCAACACCGCATCCGTGTTCGCACGCTCGACGGCAAGCCGCGCGACCAGAGCGCGATCAACAAGCTGAAGAGCAACCAGCTCGGGATGCCGCACCTCACCGTCGTCGGAACCGCGGTCGCGACCGAGTTCATCATCTGCGCATCGAAGGACACGCACATCGTGCAGGTGCGCCCGAAGCTTCAAGGCGCTGGTCTAGTGGCGATCGAAGGCGGCGATACGGCCATCGCAGCGGCTACCGCACCGAAACCGGCGCAGCAGCAACCTCGGCAGGGCGGGTTCCAGCAGCAGCGAGGGAGCCATCAACAGCGGGGCGGTGGGCAACAACGCTCACGACAGGGTCGGCAAGGAGCCTCCGCGAACAGCGCGCAACCGCTCCCCGACAAGCCATACGGCTTCGTCTCGCTCCCGAAAGAGCTGGCGACCGCCGCGCCTATCTGGCACGACGGCGCGAGCAGGCAGGGCCGCCATTCGGGCGAGATCCGCTTCGAACTCGAGACGCTCACGCCGCTCCTCGTCGGCTGGGAGCGCGGTCAGGTCGGCGACACCGAAAGCGACTGGCCCGTGCCTTCGAACCTTCCGACCGTCGGCCAACTCAAGGACAAGAAGTCGGTGCTCTGCCCGCTGCGCGCGCCGTGGGGCAAGCGGCCCGTTATCATCCCCGGCGACTCGCTGAAAGGCCTATTGCGCCACGAGCTGGGCGCTCTGCTCGGCGCCCCGATGGAGCGCGTCGCCGAGCGCTCGTACTCGTACCGGCCGAACTCGCTCTTTCCGAACCAACCAAACCCGAAGCTCATCGCGCGCATCGCTCGTGTGCCGAACGACGGCATCGAGATGAAGGCGCTCGACGGCACGACGCAGGTCCGTGTGCCGACAAGGTTAGAACTGCTGCCGACGAACCTCCGCTACGACAAGAAGCGCGAACAAGACGCGAACTACTACCGCTTCGATGACGGCAACGGCGCGACGTATCGAGGCGGCCAGGGCGCTGGAGAGAAACTCAACTCCAAGCGCAACTTGCACAAGAGGCTCACCGTCAACCCGAACCAGTCGACCGAGATGGCAGCGCTCTCGCAGTCGGTGCAGGAGGCATACCTCGCGACGGTCCGTCACCTCGTCGACCTCGTCCATGGGCACTTCTCCGAGCGCCATCCCGATGTGCCCAAGACGGTCGCAGGAGACGCGGCTCGCACGCGCATCCTCAATGCCGCTAAGGACGAAATCTTCCAGCCCGGCGATCTCGTCTGGGTCGAGTGGGACACCGAGAAGAAGTGCATCGTCTCGCTCGGCTGGCACTACTACTACCGCTGGGCCTACACGGACTCGGTTCGCAAGACGGGTGGCAAGCTCGAACGGCACGGACTCTTCCCGCTCGACAAGGAGCGCGAGAAGGACGGAGATGGCGCACCGGAGGAGCTGTCGGCGGTGCGGCGGCTCCTCGGGTACACGGGGGACAACGAGGGCAGCGCGGGCATCGGCGCAGGTGACCACGCGCAGCTCATGGGCCGCGTCTTCGTCAACGCGGGGCTCGAGGTCGTCGGCGAGAACGACTCCGACGAGCATCGCTTCCTGGGCCCGACGTTCCTCAAAGAGCTCGGCATGCCTCGTCCGAGCGCGGTCGAGCACTATCTGAAGCAGCCGCACCATCCGCGCGCGCGGCCCTCGGACAACGCCACGCTCGTGACCTACGGCGATGCCGCTGGCTACGACGCACCCGGCGAGCTGGCGGGCCGCAAGTTCTACCTCGATCGCCAGAACGCCGTGGCGGAGGACACCTCCGACACGAACAAGCAGAACGACCGCAGCACGTTCGCCCTCGAGGCGTCGAAGCCTGGGCGCAAGTTCCGATTCACCGTGCGCTTCCGCGATCTCGATGCCGCCGAGCTGGCGGCGATCGTCGTCGCGCTCAGCCCCGACCAGTTCAAGAGTGCGCTTGGTGGCACGCACGCCGACGGCTACTGCTCGAAGCTGGGCTACGGGCGCCCTCTCGGCTGGGGCAGCGTGCGCATCGGGGCCAAGCAGCTCCTGCTGCTCGACGAAGCTGGTGAGGTGCCAACGCTAAACCCCGAGGCCGACCTCGCAGCCTGGGTGACGAAGAATCACCAGAAGACATCGACACAAGACGAGTGGCTCGCTATCCATCGCCGCAACCATCCGAACGCCGCGGACTACCCGCGCGCGAAAGACCGCGACGGCAACGAGAACATCTACACGTTCCACACGACGCTTCGCGCCGAGCACTCGCGTAAGCGCCGCTACAAGAACGGCAGGTCGCCATGACCACGCTGCTCGTGATGACGGCGGGCCAAACCGACGTGCAGCTGGTCGTGAACGAGCAGCGGCACAAGCTCGACGGCAACACCTGCGGCACGCTGCACGACGCCATCAAGGAGCGCTCGTGGTCGGTGGTCGATGCTCCGAGGGACAGGTGTCGAGACCTCACCAAGGTGTTACCCGAAGGCGACGTACCTCTCTGCACGCCGAAGCTCGACGCCGTGCTCGCGCACCTCGCCCCCTCACTGCCAACGTCGGTGCTCATCTTCGAGACGAGGCGGCAGGATGCGAGGGATCCGCGCTTCGCGGGCGAGGTCATGGATCGCCGACTTCGCGATCGTGGCGTGGAGAACGTGACGCGCGTGGCGTTTCTTTCAGGAGACGAACGGCTCGAAGATCCATTGAACGAGGTCGACGCGGTCGTTCGGCGCGCGATCGTCGCCACGCTGTCGAATGCCATCGGTCTCGCCACGGCGAACATGAAACCGGAGGACCGCGTGTTCGTGGCAACGACGGGCGGTCTCGCGGCTGCCAACGAGCTCATCAACGAGCTGGTGCGCCTGCACTGCGTCGGCGGGCCGAGGGTCACGGCACTCGAGGTGCCCGATGGTGACCACGCCAACCAGGTCGATCGAGCTGTCGAAGAGAAGTTCCACCCCGCAGCCGGCTACGGCGCTCGCTGGCATGCCCTCTCGCTCGTCGGAAAGGGCAACCTCCACGGCGCATGGGGGGCCGTCAGTCACCTCGAAGGCGCGCCTGGCCAGGAATGGACGCAGGTCCTCAAATGGCTGGCGCACTTTGCATCATCGCTGCCGCTGCCGGCGCAATGCGACCTCGCGGTTCTGAACCACCAGCGCATGGCGGTCCGAGCCGGGCTGCGCGTTGAGCTGGCGCTTCGCGCGGGCGACATCCCGAGAGCGGTTCACGGCACCGTGGCGTTCTTCGAGGCCGCGCTCTGGGACAGGCTCGGTGAGCGCATCGAGCGCTCCTCAGACCCGACGAGGCGCCGATTCTTCAAGATCAAGAGCGGTGACGCGCCGACGGGCGACAAGCTTCTCCGACAAAGTGACGGCTCCGACGACGATCGGAAGCGCCCGTTCGAGTTGAAAGACACGGACGGCGGCATCGGTTGGTACTGGGTTTACGACGGTGACGGCGGTCCCGGTGCGCGTATCGCCAAGCACTTCCTCCGGAGCGACGCTTTGACGAAGTTCGATCGCGCGCTCGGGAACAACATCCGCGAGCTTCGCAACGACATTGCCCACAACGAGCCTACGCCCAGCTTGATGAACGACGCGCGCACTCGCATGCAGGACGCGAAGCTCTGGTCGAGCACTGACACTTTCCTGAGCGAGTCGCTCGTTCAGGACGTCCTGAAGGAGCTTGGCGAGAGCACGCCGGAGATGCTGCTCAAGAATCTGCTGGTGAATGTTCGCGAGCAGCTGGTCTCGTCTCCGCACCCCGTTACCCCGAACACGAGCCCGCCGAAGGGAGAAGTGCGCGATGGCCGCTGAACTTCGGCTTCCCGTGCTGGCGCTGCCCGGTCTGTCGCCCGATAGCCTCGGCAATTACCTCGCGTCGCTCGGCCTCTTGCGGGTGCTGTCTCGAAGATGGTCGAGCACGCGGATCGCGTGGCGAGACGAGGCGCTGCAGGTGGTCGGTGGTCCGCCGACGCTCGATGACCTGCTCGACGAGTTGGTGCGGATCGCTGGTACACAGGTCGACTCGGAGGTCAGCAAGCGCGAATGGACCCAGTACGACAAGGCGTGGTCTGACGCGCAGAAGAAGGGCACGAAAGCGAAATCGGGTGCGCCGCTCGCTCTCTGGCAAGCAGAGGCCCAGGAGGCCCAGCTTCAGTTCTTCGCTGCCCACGCAGTGCCCCACGCTCGCGTGAGCTTCAATCCGCTCCTTGGCAGTGGCGGCAACGCAGGTCGCCGCGACTTCGCGGCGGGCTGGAAGCAGGCCGTCGATGTGCTGGCGGCAGCGCCCAAATTGGCCAGGGGACGAGGGAAGAAGAAATCGGAGGCCAGCGCCGGTGGCTCGGCGGCGCCAGACGAGAGGCGAAGCGGACTGCATGCATTCCTCCTCGGTCAACCTATTACGTGGATGGTCGAGAAACTGGCGGCAGGCTCGTGGTTCAGCGAAGCAACGAAACTCTACAACAGCGGTCAGTCGCCCTGGCGCGAAGGGCAGATCTCGCCGTGGGCGATGGTGCTTGCTTGCGAAGGGCTGGCGTTCCTCGCGGGTGGTGCATCTCGGCGACTCGGGGCTCGCTCGGCGCGCGTGGTCGGCGCCTTCCCTTTCGTCACGCAGTCGGCCGCCCCGGAGGCTGCAGGTGAAGCGGGTCGAATCCTCGGCGAGATCTGGACTCCGCTGTGGAGCCGACCGATGTCGCTCGCCGAGGCGAGTACGCTGTTCTCGCGTGGGCGCGCTGAGCTGCATGGGCGTGGAGCGCTCACGCCCGCCGCGTTCGCGACGGCAATTCTCGAGCGCGGTGTGGATGCGGGTGTCAGCGAGTTCCGCCGATTCACCCTTGGCCGAACGACCAGCGCCAACACCTTCGAGCCCCGCTTGGAGGCTCGCTTCGCGCTCGACAACGGCTCTGATGCGACGGGCGCTGCCGCGTCGCTCACGCTCGAACGTGTCACCGCTCTCATTGAACAGAGCAGCTTCCCTCGTGACCGGAAAGTGGGGCAGCGCTGGCGCTTCGTGGGACTTCGAGGACCCATCGAATGGGCGCTCCTCGACGTCGCTGCAGAGCCGCACCGTTCCGAAGCGGGCATTGCGCTGCTCGATGCGATCGTCAGTGCGCTGGATCGCATCGATCGCAACCGGAGCTTCCGCGAGGGCAAGGTTCGCTGGGAGCCGTTGCCGCTCGAATGGTTGCCGTCGCTGTTCGCCGATGAACAACCCGGAGTCGAGGCACGGCTCGCTTTGTCGCTCGTATCGGCCTTCTCGGTCGCACAGCCCTGCGCCACGTATCGTTTCGGCGTCGAGTGGAAATACGGCCTTACCTACGCGAACTACACGCACACGGAGCGTCCTCCGGCGCGCTGGGTTTGGGGTCCTGGTGAGCTGGCTCGAGTCCTTGCCGTTATGTTGTCGAGAAGACTCCTCGACCAAGAGGCGGACGCGGACGGGCCCCATCGCCGTGGCCGCGCCCCCCTTCCAGCGACGACGTCGCAGGTACGGCATTGGCTCGCCGGTGATCTCGACGAGTCGCTGATCTCTGCGTGGCTCTCTCGTCTCGCGCTCTTCGATTGGAGAAGAGTTCCGCAGGAGCTTCGTTCGCTCATCCAGAGGGACGCCAGCACCCCGCGAGCAGACGGGGAGTTGGCGTTGCTAGGACTTCTGCAGCCCCTCGTCGACCAGCGCCCGTTGGCCATCCGCAGCCTGTCATCGAATGATCTGCTCTCCGCGAACACCGGCGCACGCACCACGGAAGCGGCGCGCACGCTGGTCACGCTGATCCGCGCGGGAACCCTCGACGCCGCGCTGCGGCTCGCGAGCAGCCGCTACGCGATGGCAGGCGCGCGCCTCGCCTCGTTCGACGCGACGTTCGCCACACACGCCCCGGACCGCCTCGCCGCGGCCCTGCTGTTCACCATCTCCGACCGCGATCGGGCGGTCTTGTTTGAACGCTGGCTTCGTCCTCGTCGCCGGCAAGAAAGGAGCGAAGCACATGTCTGAAGCAGAGAAGAAGACCCCCCCGAAGAAGCTCACGCCCGCCGACGTTCTGAAGGGCGAGTCACCGCTCGTCCTGACCGCGACGCTCGAGCCGATCGTCGGCGACCGGTTCCAGCCCGCCGGGTTCCCCGAGATCGGCCACGTCATCTACAAGGCCCCGCGCAAGGATGGCAACACCGAGAATGTCTGCATCGTCGACAGTGCGGCGAGCATGGCCAACCACCTAGAGGCGGTCTGCCAGCGTGGCGCGCACGACCTCGATCTCGTCGACGAGCTCAGCGGCATGCCCTATATCCGTTGCGTCACGGGCGAGCTGGTCGGTGACAAGCTCCCGAACGACAAGCGCGAGACGATCGTCACCAGTCTCACCGAAGGCCACCGCATCGCCTCGTCCTACTTCCTGGATGGCGCATCGCTGAAGAGCGATGGCGGCAAGGGGGATGGCACATTCGAGGGCGAGCTCATCACGAAGTTCGGCATCGTGTTGCCCGGAAGCTCGAAGGCGCACCCGCCGCCCGAGAAGTGGTGGGACGTGTTCAAGAACATCTTCGAGGTCGATCCGAACTCCCTCGTCCACGGAGTGCTCTTCCCGCAGTGGCAGATCAAGATCCAGCGCGCTCTCACGGCTCACCTCGAGGCCTTCGGTGCGGGTCGCGTCGATCGCTCCGGCGTGAAGTTCGACCGGCTCGGCAAGACGACGTCTGGGCAGCCGATCTTTGCGGTCGATGACGCGACCGCCGAGTCGATCCGAGCGACGTTCGTTCTCGACGTCAGCCTCATCCGCTCATTTGGGCGCAAGAGGGGCGAGAACACGGTCGGCCTTTCGGAAAAGCAGCAGGAGTTCCTCGTCGCGCTCGCGCTGTGGAAGATCGAGAGGCTCCTCGCATCGCCCTTCCGCTTTCGGTCCGGCTGCTACCTCCGTCGCACGACACTCAAGAGCTACGAGCAGGAGATCGTACTCGACGTCGACATTGCGGCAGCAATCACTGCGGCGGGCTTCGGCGCGCAGCGGGTCACGGACGTCTTCTGGCCGCGTGAGGAGCTGTACCGAGAAGGTCAGGCTGAGGCCGTCAAGAGCGCCGACGACAGCGATGACACCGATCAGAACGACACATGAAGCTCGTCCTCCGACAGGAGTTCCCACTCGGCCGCTTCCACGCCACGCCGTGGCGCGTGAACCCATTCGACGATCCTCATGGCGAATGGCCGCCGAGCCCATGGCGCCTCGTTCGCGCCGTCACTGCGCGCTGGTACCAGTGGGCGCGCGAAGCGGAAAAGGAGCCCGACCGCGCGCAGCTCGATAAGCTGCAGAGTGCGCTCTGCACGAGCACCTACGCGTTCCATCTGCCGCCCGACGCAAGGAAGGGAAGCCCGCTCCGGCAGTACCACCCAACCGATTTCGGTTGGCGACCGGCCGAGAAGAAGAAAGCGGGAACGCGCAGCTACGGCACAAGCCTCGTGCAGGACAACTACTGGTGTGTGCCGCCCGAGGCTCCCGTGTGGTGGTTCATCGAGGGCGATGACTGGGTCAACGAGTTGCAGGCGGTGCTCGCCCGGTGCCTCGAGCGTATGACGTACTTCGGGCGTGCCGAGACGCTCACGCGCATTCGCGTGGCGGCTTCGACCGACGAGATTCCTGAGGCCAACTGCACACTCGCCGACAGGCGCACGGCGGGCGCAGCGCCTGTGCTGTCACCGCTCGCGCAAGCCACGCGAGAAGACATCGAGCGTACGACCGACAACCCCGAGACCGTGAAGCGAGCTGTCCCGCCCGGTGCGCAATGGCTCTACGCGGGGCGACCGCAACGGCCTGCAGCCCGCGAGCGCCGCCGCGTACCTGAGCATCGACCAGATTGCCATCTGATGCAGTTCGCCATCGGCTGGAACGTCGCGCCGGAACGTCGCGCGATCGTGCGACTCACGGCGCGGTTTCGTGGGGCCGTGCTCCGTGAGTTGCTGCGGTTGAAGACGGGTGACGCTTCGGCCAACTGGACGAGAGCCAGCCGCGATGTGCGCGAGGCGGTCGCCGACATGACCGGCAAAGACGCGAACGGCGACGCGCTGAAAGGGCATCGCCACACGGAGTTTCTGGCTTGGTGTGAGAAAGGTCGGCCCACGCGCCTCCTGGTCTGGCGGGGCTCGCGCGCGTTCGATGCCGACGAGCAGGAGGCGATCCTGCTCGCAGCCGCGCGCGACGTGTCGTGGGCAGCAGCAGGCTCGGACTCCGATGAGTGGAAGGTGCGTCTCGTCCCACTGGACCGAGCGGTCCCGCCACCGCCGGGATTCGGCAGCCAATCGTCGAAGGTCTGGGAGTCGGTGACGCCGTACGTTCCGCCGCGTCATCATCTCCGAGGAGGAAAGGAGCGAGAACGGGAGTCGGCGGTCGAGCAAATCCGTCGCGAACTCCAGCTGCGCGGGCTCACCGCGCATGTCGAGGTCGAGCCGGTCGGATCACCCGCTTGGGTATCGGTACATGTTCCTCGACGAGAGACGAACAGGCGCGCGCTCATCGGTGACCGCCGAGGACAGATGTTCCGGTTGCGGTTCGCGTCCCCTGTTACTGGGCCGGTGCGCTTGGGACACTCGAGCAGCTTCGGCCTCGGCCTGTTCCGCCCCGTTGACACTCGTTCTACTGCGGAAGAAACTCGCGACCATGACTTGGCTCGAATCGATCGCACGCTGGCGCGCGCTGCCGCCACAGGAGAAGATCCGCATTCGTCTGCAACGGGTGCCGCATCAGGTCGCCCAGAGCATGGCGTTCGAGCGCGAGCCGGTGAGTTTGAGTCGGCTGGAGGAACTACACCGCCGCCTGAATGCGCCACGCGCCGCATCGACACCGCGCTCGGACTCTTGAGCTACTGCCAGCTTGCGCCGCACCTTGCGGAACGAGCGCTGCTCATAGCAGACAGCGTCGCCAGAGGCCGTTTCGCGGCCAACGCAATCGACGACGATTTCATTCGGCTGCTGCACCAGCAGTTGTGCGGCGACCTCGTTCCGGCCTTCGCCGGCCGCTGGCGCGACCGCCCTGTCACCGTCGGCAGCCACGAACCGCCACCCCCGCACGCCGTAGCGAGCGCCATGCGCGATTACGTGCTGGACTTGAACGAGCGGCTCAGGCACGTCGAAGACTCGCCCGCGCGCCTGCTTGAAACGCTTGCCTTCGCCGAGCATCGGCTGCTCTACATCCACCCCTTCGTCGACTTCAACGGCCGCGTGACGCGGCTGTTTCTCGGTGAACTGCTGCGGCGCCTGGACCTGCCGGCGGTGGACTTGGCGCCGGAAGACGGCGAGCCGAGGGAGCGTTACTTCGCCGCGCTGCGCGCGGCCGACGCGCGCGACCTCGTGCCGCTGCAGGCCGTCTGGCAAGAGCGCCTCGCGCGCGGGTAGCTTGAAGATGAACCGGTAGGCGAGTACCGGTGTACCCAAGACGGCCCCCGATCCCACCCGGGAATGTCGCATCGCAGACGGGATCGCCGTCGACGCCTGCTGCTACCTTGAACAGAAGCTGCCGTGCCCTTTACCGCGCGCCGCACGGCTGCGCGCCCGCTGTCGCCACTGAAGAAGGGTGAGTGCGTGGAAGCGGTGCGCATGGCTCCCGAAAACCTCTGTACCGAGCGCATGTCCGTCATGGTCCGCATCGCGAATCGCGAGTTCGGTGTGCCGATCGAGCAGTCGGATATCCTCGGCGGTGACGAAGACGCGCATACCGCCCTCGCCGACTGGCGCTACTGGCTCGCGCGAGTATTCGCTCCGAGCGAGCCGAGGGTCCAGATTACGGCGGGCGGCGAGATCAGTACACCCCCTCATAGCCGGGTATCACGTCCCCAGATCGGCCAGGTGGCGCGGGCGGCCCATCTCCGAACCGCGCGCGATCCAGCGCCCGTGGCTGATCCACGACGATCTGACAACTTTCTTTCAGGCGATCCCGTAGGTTGAGATTCGTGACCCAGACTTCGCCGCGCTTCACCGGAGCTTCGAGCGCGAGCGACGCGAAGCCGGCGCCCTGACATTGCTTCGCGCCTCTGCGCGTTCGAGCGCTTCGTTGTCGAGCGGCAGCGCCTCTTCGGCGATCGCAAGTGCCTCGCGGCGGATCGCCGAATCGCCGTAAGCAGCCCTAGCCTCGGCGACGAAGGCCGCCAGGAACCGCTCGCGCTCGCGACGCGCAAGGAACTCGGCGATCGCAATCCGCGCAACCTCGGACTGCGCGATCCCTTCTCGGCGTGCTTCCTGTCCGAGCTTTTCCTCCAGCTCGTCCGGTAGCCGTAGACTGAATCCGGCCATGGTCTCCTCACATTGCAGTTCGTAAGACATCATGCAGGACAACACGACACACGACAACGAAACCATCCCGCGGCAGGCCGAGCTGCCGTTGGCGTTCCCCGAGCTGTCTGGGGACCTCCCGCTCCTGCCCGCGCGCATGGTGAACGAATACCAGTACTGCCCGCGTCTCGCCTACCTCGAATGGGTGCAGGGCGAGTGGGCCGACTCGGCGGATACCGTCGAAGGCAGGCACGTTCACCGGCGTGTGGACCAGCCGCGCGGCGACCTCCCGGAGCCGGAGACGGCGGAAGAGGGCGAGCGTGTGCACGCGCGGTCGATCACGCTGTCGTCGAACCGCCTCGGTCTCATCGCGAAGCTGGATCTGATCGAGGGTGACGGTTCCGTGGTCACGCCGGTCGACTACAAGAAAGGGAAGCGTCCCCACGTCGCGAGGGGCGCCTACGATCCCGAGCGCGTACAGCTCTGCATCCAGGGGATGATCCTGCAGGAGCACGGCTACACGTGCACCGAGGGCGTCCTGTACTACGCCGAGAGCCGCGAGCGTGTCGCGATTGCATTCGACGACGAGCTGCGGGCGATGACACAAAATGCCATCGACGGTCTGCGGCTGATCGCCGCCGGCGGGCAGATGCCGCCCCCGCTCGAAGACAGCCCGAAGTGCGCCCGCTGTTCGCTGGTGGGCATCTGCCTGCCGGACGAGGTGAATTTTCTGCGGCGGGCTGCCGCGAGCCCGCGCCCGCTCGCGGTCGGCCGCGACGAAGCGCTGCCGCTCTACGTGCAGGCGCACAGTGCCAAGGTGGCCAAGCGCGGCGAAGTGCTGGAGGTGTCGATCGAGGACACGAAGATGCAGGACGCGCGGCTCGTCGACATCTCTCAGGTCGTGCTGATGGGCAACATCTACGTCACCACTCCCACGCTGCACGAGCTCATGACGCGCGAGATTCCTGTCTCCTGGCATTCGTTCGGCGGCTGGTTCATCGGCCACACTGTCGGCACGGGCCACAAGAACGTCGAGCTGCGCACTGCTCAGTACCGGACGAGCTTCGATCAGGCGGCGTGCCTGCGCATCGCGAAGGGGCTTGTCGTGGCAAAGATCCAGAACTGTCGCACGCTGCTGCGCCGGAACTGGAAGCGCGAAAACCGGCCGGACGAAATCCTCGATGGCTTTCAGGAAGACATCCGCCGGGCGCAGCGGGCGCGCGACCTGGCCGAGCTGCTCGGCAGCGAGGGACAGGCGGCCGCGCGCTACTTCGGCAGCTTCGGCGCGATGCTGAGCGCGGATCGCGACGGTGCCACGCTCCGCTTCGACTTCATGACCCGGAACCGGCGCCCGCCGGCCGATCCGGTGAACGCGCTGCTCTCCTTCGCCTACGCGCTGCTGGTGCGCGCCTGGACCGTCACGGCGACCGCGGTCGGCTTCGACGCCTATCGTGGCTTCTATCATCAGCCCCGTTACGGACGCCCCGCCCTCGCACTCGACCTGATGGAGCCCTTTCGGCCACTCATCGCGGACTCCAGCGTCATTCAGGCGATCAACAACGGCGAGGTGCGCCCCACGGACTTCATCTCGGCGGCGGGGAGCGTCGCCTTGAGGCCGGACGGGCGCAAGCGGTTCATCGCCGCCTTCGAGCGCCGGCTCGGGCACGAGGTCACGCACCCGCTCTTCGGCTATCGGGCGAGCTACCGCCGCATCATGGAGCTGCAGGCCCGTCTCCTCGGCCGCCACCTGCTGGGCGAGCTCGAGGACTACCCCAACTTCACGACCCGGTGAATATGGACGAGCACCTGTACATCGTCGCGTACGACATCGCGGATCCCAAACGCTGGCGTCGCGTGTTCCGCGTGATGAAGGGCTACGGCGACTGGCTGCAGCTCTCCGTCTTCCAGTGTCGGATGGGCGAGCGGCGGCGGGCCGAGCTCATCCACTTCCTCGACAACATCATCCATCACGGAGAGGACCACATCGTGATCCTCGATCTCGGTCCGGCGGAGCGCGTGCTGCCGCGTGTCACGAGTCTCGGGAAGACTTATACTGAGGTCGTGCGGGAAGCGATCGTCGTATGACCGGTTTCCGCCGTGGCTTCGCGAGCGCTGCGGTGCTGCCAGGAATGCCGGGGAGCGCTCGCGAGCGCCAGCTCTTTGAAAAGTCGGAGCAATCGTTGAGTGGTAGAGTACTGTCTGGCCGTTCGTATGCACCGGGCTTACCCTCGAACCGCAGCGCTCGCAACATGGGGCGCATCGCCAGGTCTGGAGCGGGGTTCGAGGGCGACCGTTATCCGCGGCGATTCGCCGCGGCCTCATTGAAGC
>JAEUMX010000395.1 GCA_016791285.1 Burkholderiales bacterium | reverse complement strand
TCGCAGGCGGCACGTACCTCGTTGTCCGTCGCCTCCGGCCGACCGTAGCGGACGTTCTCGGCCACGCTGGCGGCGAAGATCGCCGGCTCCTGCGGTACCAGCGCGACGCGGCTGCGCACGGCAATCGGGTCGGCTGCCCTGAGATCGACGCCGTCGAGACGGACCGCGCCTGATTCGGGATCGTAGAATCGCAGCAGGAGCTGGAACACCGTGCTCTTGCCCGCCCCCGAGGGTCCGACGAGCGCCAGCTTTTCGCCACGGCTGGCCGCGAGCGAGAGTGCGTCGAGCGCCGGCAGATTCGGTCGCGAGGGGTAACGGAAGGACACTCGGTCGAACGCCACCTCCCCGCGCGCAGGGGTGGGCAGCAGTACGGGCAGCGCCGGCGCCCTGATCTGCGGCTCGGTGCGCATGATCTCCACCAGGCGCTCGGCGGCCCCCGCCCCGCGCTGCAGATCTCCGACCACCTCGCTCAACGACCCGCAGGCGCTTGCCACCATCGTCGCGTAGAACACGAACGCGGACAGGTCGCCCGCCGTGATGCGTCCGGCCAGCACATCGTGGCCCCCGACCCAGAGAATCGAGCCGACCCCGCCGAAGACCACGACGATCACGGCGGCAATGAGAGCGCCGCGGCTGCGGATGCGCCCGACAGCGGTCGCGAATGCCTCCTCGACGCGCTGCCCGAAAAGGCGGCGATCCGCATCCTCGTGGACGTAAGCCTGGACGATGCGGATCTCGTGCAGGGACTCGTCGATGTGAGCGCCCAGGTCCGCCACCCGGTCCTGGCTCGCGCGCGAGAGCCGGCGGACCTGCCGGCCGAAGAACAGGATCGGGAGGAGCACGAGGGGCACGCCGAGCAGCACGAGAAGCGTGAGCTTCCAGCTCGTGAGAAAAAGCATGAGGAGACTGCCCGCGCCGAGGACCGCGTTGCGCAGTGCCATCGACACGCTGCTGCCGATGACGGTCTCGAGCAGGGCCGTATCGGCGGTAAGACGCGAGATCAGCTCACCCGTGCGCGTTGCCTCGAAGAATCCCGGTGACAGCTTCAGGATGTGGTCGAACGCGTCGCGGCGAATGTCGGCGATCATGCGTTCGCCGAGCCAGGAGACGAAATAGAAGCGCGTATACGTCGCCCCGGCCATGACGATGACAACCGCGAGCAAGGCGAGCAGCGCCTGGTTGAGCGCCGCGGGATTCGCCTGCACGAAGCCCTCGTCGATCACGCGCTTCAAGCCCTGCCCGACCACGATGAAACACGCCGCCGCAACCAGGAGTGCAGCGGCGGCCGCGAGTATCTGGCGACGGTAGGGACGCGCGTAGCGGCCGAGAAGGCGCAGATGGCCGAGGGCCGAGATCGAGAAACTACGGCGCGCGGCCGTGGCCGTGGGTGCCGTGCTGGCGATGGTCGCGTCGCCGCTCATGAAGGTGTCCAATGCGCCTGAAACGGGGTGAGTGGAAGTGTCGCGAGGCCGCTATCGTACCCGACCGGCGCGCCGCTGCGGGCGATGCGAATCTCGGGGGCGCCAAGTTGTCTCAACCACCTCGTGCGTCGAGGAGGAACCGGCAGATGCCAGGACCGAGCGTTTACGACTTCAGCGCCCGCGACATCGAAGGTACGCAGCAACCCCTCGCGGACTACCGCGGGAAGATCCTGCTCTTCGTGAACGTCGCGAGCGAGTGCGGATTCACACCCCAGTACGCCGGCCTCGAGGAGTTGCATCGCAAGTACGCAGCGCGCGGCTTCTCGGTGCTCGGCTTCCCGTGCAATCAGTTCGGTGCGCAGGAGCCGGGGACGGAGGGGGAGATCCGGCGGTTCTGCGCAGAGCGCTTCGGCGTCACGTTTCCGCTGTTCGCGAAGATCGACGTGAACGGACCGCAGACGCATCCGGTCTACGCGTACCTCAAGGCCGCGGAGCCGGGTCTGCTCGGCAGCCCGGGCATCAAGTGGAACTTCACGAAGTTCCTGGTCGGGAAGGACGGCAAGCCGGTCAAGCGTTACGCACCGACGACCAAACCCGACGCGATCGAGGCCGACATCGAAACACTGCTCGCGAAATAGATTGGGGGAATCGGCGCGTCGACTCAGAACAGGATGGCGTCCTGGGAAGTCAACCAGACCGCGATGGCGGAGTAGTTGTCGTGGTGAGCACGGGCATTGCGCAGGAGATCCGCCTCCAGAGCCTCGAGCCACGGCCGCGGACTCACGGCGCGGCCAAGCTCCGTTTCCAGCGCGCCTTCGTCGACGTACTCCCAGAACCCGTCGCTGCAAAGCAGAAAGACCTCTTCTGCGGTCAGACCAAGCGCAGCCTCGGGCGCGGCGCACTCACATCCCGCGGCATCGCCCATGGCGGCCGTCAGCACGCTGCGCTTCGGGTGCGTGCGAACACTGCTCGGCTCGATGAAACCGGCATCGATCATCGACTGGACGACGCTGTGGTCGCGGGTTTGAAAGAAGAGCGATCCGTTGCGGAAGCCATAGACCCGGGAATCACCCACGTGCCCCCAGATCGCCGTGGCGTTGCCGAGGTCGAGGATCAGGACGACGGCTGTCGCACGCATGTCGGCCTGCTCCGCAACCCTGTGCTGTTCCGCCACGACGGCTTCGTTGGCAGCGTCGAGCAGCATCGCAACCGTTTCACGCGAGCCGCCTGGCGCAGCGCGAAACTTCTCCAGCACGGTCCGCACGACCACTTGCGCGGCCACCTCGCCGCAGCCGTGCCCGCCAGCGCCATCGGAGAGCACGCAGCAGCAGAACTCTCCGGTCGTGCAGTAGCCGCAGGCGTCCTCGTTGACCTCGCGACCACCCACCTTCGACAGCACGGCGATGTCGACATTCATCGCCTCGCTGCGCAACGTCTCCACCGTAATCACGATTTCGCGTCTTCCCTCAGGTTGCGTATTCAAGCTGCGCGATTATGCACTGCACGACCCTTGCGCGCGAGGCGAAATCCGTTGCCGCCCCGCTCGACCGCCAAAGCCGCCCATCCTTCGACTTTTTTTGCGAGATCCCCGCAAGTGCATGATTTCGCAAAAGCAGCCATCCGGAGCCGGTCGTCGGTACTGGTTGACCGTTCGTCTCCAATTTTCTATGCTTCAACCTCACAAAGCGTGAGATTTCGCGAAGCCCCCGCAGCATAAAAAGGGGGCCAGATAAGGAGAGGGCCGCTGCGATAGCGAGCGGCAACCGAGCCCAGCTCGAGTCCGCGCTTTTTCTCGACACACAACATGGGGGAAGCCATGTTTCGTAGGATGCTCTGCCTGAAACCCGGGATCGCTCCCTAGTCGCGGTGCGGCGCAGGTCGTGTACCTCGTCGTCAACGAGAATCAGAACACTAGATTCGGGGGCAATATGACGTGCCATAGGCGCAAGGCGGTCGCTTCTGTTTCGGCGGTCTTCCTGGCGATGATCGATTTCGCACTGGTATTACCGGCGAGTGCGGCAGAGTCCCAGCAACATCTGCCCGCTCTTGTCCTCGCTCACGTCAGTGACGGGTCACGGCCGGATACTGTCTTGCCGGCTTCGGACGCTTGGACGCGCCGCAGCGCGACGGGGTTCGTCGCTACTCCCGCGCTTTCCCGCCCACACGGCGCAGCCGAGCGACCAGGGAGTGTGTACGGTCCTTCGCAGCTGGGTGGGATGGCTGGGCGATTCGATGGTGTGACGGTGTCCGACAGTGGGAAGAAGGTAGCGGCTGCTGGCATGGGACGCCTGGGCGCGGTGGCAAATGCGACCCCCAGCGGGATCGGCGAAGCGTCTTTCGGCGGCAGCGTGCCCCATGTGAATGAAGAAACCGCTCCAGGGCCCTACACGATGCTCTTCATCGGTCTGAGTCTCGCGGCATTCATAGCGTTTCGCCGCATCGCGCAGCTCTGACGCACTTCATCGCAGCCCGTACTCCCTGCCGGCGCCTCAGTACCGTCCCGGCGTCGCGTAATTCTCGAACCGCGTGAATTCGCGGCGGAAGGTCAGCTTTTCCGTGCCGATGGGTCCGTTGCGCTGCTTGCCGATGATGATCTCGGCGATGCCCTTGTCCGGGCTCTCCGCGTTGTAGACCTCGTCGCGATAGATGAACAGGATCAGATCGGCGTCCTGCTCGATCGCGCCCGATTCGCGCAGGTCGGACATGACCGGGCGTTTGTTGGGACGTTGCTCGAGGCTTCGATTGAGCTGCGAGAGGGCCATCACCGGAACCCGCAGCTCCTTCGCCAGCGCCTTGAGCGAGCGTGAAATCTCCGAGATCTCCGTTGCCCGATTCTCACCCGTGCCGGAAGCGGACATGAGCTGGAGATAGTCGATTACGATGAGCCCGAGCCCGGGTCCACCCTGCCATTGCCTGGCGAGCCGCCGCGCTCGCGCGCGCAACTCCAGCGCATTCAGGGCGGCCGTCTCGTCGATGTACACCGGCGCGTCGTTGAGCCGGCCAACCGCGTGGGTGAGGCGACGCCATTCGTCGTCTTCGAGGCGTCCGGTGCGAAGCTTGTGCTGGTCGAGCCGTCCCACCGATCCGATCAACCGCATGGCGAGCTGCGCACCCGACATCTCCATGCTGAAGACGGCCACCGGCTGCTTGAGCTCGAGCGCCACATGCTCGGCGATATTCAGCGCGAATGCGGTCTTCCCCATGCTGGGCCGCCCGGCCACGATGACGAGATCGCCCGGCTGCAGCCCGGAGGTTTGCCGGTCGAGATCGGCGAAACCCGTCGCAATGCCCGTGACATCGCTCTGACCGCCCTGGCTGTAGAGCTGGTCGATGCGCTCGACGACCTCCGTCAGCAGGGGCGGCAACTCCTGTAAGCCTTGTCGGCTGCGCGCCCCGGCTTCGCCGATCTCGAACACCTTGGCCTCGGCCTCGTCCAGGAGTTCGCGAGCCGAGCGGCCAGCCGGCGTATAGGCGGATTCCGCGATCGCCGACCCGACTTCCGCCAGCTTGCGCATGACCGCGCGCTCGCGAACGATCTCGGCATAGCGACGGACATTGGCGCTCGACGGTGTGCTCTGGGCCAGCGCGCTCAGGTAGGCGAGCCCGCCGATGCCCTCCAGCTCATTGCAGCTGTCGAGCATCTCGGCCACCGTCACGATGTCCGCCGGCTTGTTCTTTTCCACCATCCGGCACACATGCCGAAAGATGAGCCGGTGATCCTGGCGGTAGAAGTCGCCTTCCGAGATCATGTCGGCGACGCGGTCGAGCGCGTCATTGTCGAGCAGGAGTCCGCCAAGCACCGCCTGCTCCGCCTCGATCGAATGCGGCGGCAGCTTGAGCGCATCGACGCGCACATCGGCGGTGACGGGTGACAGGACGGAGCTCATGCTCGAGACGTTTTGCGGGCTCTACGCGATTCGGACCGCGAAGATTCTAGCACCGCGCTTCTCGCTCGCCAGTGCAAAAAGAAAGGGGCCGCGGCAGCGGCCCCCTGGAGACCCGAAGCCGATCAGGATTCGGCCACGACCGATACCGTCATCGGTATCGTGACATCGGGGTGGAGCACGATCTCGAGCACCTGCTCGCCCACGTGCTTGAGCGGGCCGGCCGGCATGCGGATCGATGACCGCGCCACCTCGAACCCTTCCTTCTTCAACGCCTCGGCGATGTCGATGTTCGTCACCGAGCCAAAGAGCTTGCCATCGACGCCCGCCTTTTGCGCGACGCGGACCACGATGCCATCGAGTTTCGCAGCCAGCGCCTGGGCGTGCGTCAGTTTGTCCGCCTGCACCCGCTCCAACTCGGCGCGTTTCGCCTCGAACTCGGCCAGGTTTGCCTGCGTCGCCCGCTTCGCCTTGCCCTGCGGGATGAGGTAGTTGCGTGCGTAGCCTTCCTTCACCTTCACGATGTCGCCGAGTTGTCCCAGGTTGGCCACCTGCTCCATCAGAATGATCTGCATGGCCGGTCTCCTCAGTGCAGGTCGGTGTAAGGCAGCAGCGCCAGCAGCCGCGCGCGCTTGATCGCGGTGGACAGTTGTCGCTGGTAGCGGGCCTTGGTCCCGGTGATGCGGGCGGGGATGATCTTCCCGTTCTCGCCGATGAATTCTTTCAGGACCTCGATGTCCTTGTAATCGATCTGCTTTACGCCCTCCGCGGTGAAGCGGCAGAACTTGCGGCGCTTGAACAGGCCGCGGTAGCCGCCATCCTTGCTCTTGCCCTTGTCGTCCTTGCGCCGGGGTCCTCTTCCGAATGCCATGATCTTGTCCTCGATTCAGTTGGCGGCGGGGGAAAAGCCCCACCGCTTGCGATCAATCCTGCACTTGCGTCGCGTGCACCACGAGTTGCGCGCTGCGGCGGCTGCGGCTCGCCAGAAACCCGGCGATCGCGATCCGATCACCCGGGTGTCGGCTGGCGAGCCGGGTCGCCAGCTCGCCGATCGCAATGGCCGGAACTTCGAGCTCGACCCGCCGCGCGTGGCCGGCTTCGAGCTGCGACGACGCGTGGGCCAGCGAGAAGTCGAGCACGGGTACGCCGGCTGGGGTGTGCCGCAGGACGTCCATCCGCGCGACGGTTCCCGACAGCAACACGGTGTTCGATTCGACGCTCACTGCCGCTGCGCCGGTGCGTCAGGCCGCCGCCGTCGGCGCCGCCTCCTTCGGGGTCTCTTCGGGCGCGGGTGCTGCGACCGGACGCGATTTCTCTTCGCGCATCATCGGCGAGGCAGCCGTCACCGCTTCCGTCATCTTGACCGTCAGGTGGCGCAGCACGGCGTCGTTGAACTTGAACGCATGTTCGAGCTCGTCGAGCGCTTCCTGGTCGCACTCGATGTTCATGAGCACGTAGTGCGCTTTGTGCATCTTCTGGATCGGGTACGCCATCTGACGGCGACCCCAGTCTTCGAGGCGATGAATCTGCCCGTTGCGGGCGGTGACCATCGTGCGGTATCGCTCGATCATCGCGGGCACCTGCTCGCTCTGATCGGGATGCACGATGAAGACGACTTCGTAGTGGCGCATGCTGCAGGCTCCTTGTGGATGTAAGCCCCCCACGCCGCAAGTGGTGGGGCAAGGCTGAAAAACCGCGCATTTTAGCCGGGACCGGACGGTGCCGGCAAGCCGATCTATCGCCCCGGCGGCTCGCGTCCGGCGCGCTGACGCCGGCTTTCGTAGAGGCAGATGCCGCAGGCGACCGATACGTTCAGGCTCTCGACGGTGCCCACCATCGGAATTCGCACCAGCTCGTCGCAGGTTTCGCGCGTGAGCCGGCGCAGACCCTCGCCCTCCGCGCCGAGCACCCACGCCATCGCCCCAGCGAGGTCGGCGTCCGGGAGGGTCGTCGCACCGCTCGCGTCCGCCCCCACGATCCAGATGCCGCGATCCTGCAACGATCGCAGCGTGCGGGCAAGATTCGTAACAGCCACGTAGGGCACGGTTTCGCTGGCGCCACTGGCGACCTTCGCGACGGTCGGCGTGAGGCCGACCGAGCGGTCCTTCGGGACGATCACCGCGTGCGCCCCGAGACCGTCTGCTACGCGCAGACAGGCCCCGAGATTGTGCGGATCCTGCACGCCGTCCAGCACGAGCAAAAGCGCCGGCTCGGCAAGCGCGCCGAGGATGCCGTCGAGATCGGCTTTCGGCTCTCCGGCAACGATCGAGGCCACGACGCCCTGGTGGCGAGCGTGACCGGCGAGGCGGTCGAGACGCTCACGCGCCACCGTCATGATCCGCAAGCCGGCGCGCCCGGCAGACTCGATCAGATCGCGCATGCGCGGATCGTCGCGCGAGTCCTGGACGTAGAGCGCGGCGACGAGAGACGGATCCTGCCGGATGCGGCTCCTGACCGCGTGAAAACCGAAGATGATCCGCTCGCGCGCCACCGGCTTCGTCGCAGGCTGAAAAAGCGTGACTCAGCGGCCGCGGCGCTCGCCGGACTTGCGTCGCCGGGATCGTGCGGAAGCCTCGGCTTCCTCCGCGCCGGCGAGGACGAAGTCGATCCGTGTGCGTTCCATGTCCACGCGCACCACCCGCACCGGCAGGCGGTCGCCGAGCCGGAAGCGCTGCCCGGTGCGCTCGCCGAGCAACTGGTGCCGCGGCGGATCGAAATGGAAGTAATCCGCGCCCAGCTCCGAGATGTGCACCAGTCCCTCGGCGTAGATTTCGTCCAGCGCGACGAAGATGCCGAATTCCGTGACCGCACTGACGGTCCCCGGGAACTCCTCGCCGATCTTGTCCTGCATGAAATAGCACTTGAGCCAGTTGATGACATCGCGCGAAGCTTCGTCCGCGCGGCGTTCGGTCTCCGAGCAGTGACGCCCGAGCTCGCTCCAGTTGCCGGGCGTGTAGGTGCGCCCTTCCAGCACGGCCTTGATGGCGCGGTGGACGAGCAGGTCCGGATAGCGCCGGATCGGCGAAGTGAAGTGCGCGTAGGCTTCGTACGCGAGCCCGAAGTGCCCGACGTTCTCCGGGCTGTAGACGGCCTGGGACAACGACCGCAGCATCACGGTCTGCAGGAGCTGCGCGTCGGGGCGGTCCTTGATGCGTGTGAGGAGCCTCGCGTAGTCCTTCGCCTTCGGATCGTCACCTCCTGTCAGATGCAGGCCGAACCCCTTCAGGAACTCTTGCAATTGCTCGAGCTTCTCCGGTAGCGGCCCTTCGTGGATGCGGTAGAGCGCCGGATGCTCGCGACCCTGCAGAAAGTCGGAGGCCGACACGTTTGCGGCCAGCATGCACTCTTCGATCAGCCGGTGAGCGTCGTTGCGCTGGACCGGAACGATGCGCTCGATCTTGCCGTAGTCATCGAACACGATCTGGGTTTCGATGGTCTCGAAGTCGATGGCGCCGCGCCGGGCGCGTGCCGCGGTGAGGATCCTGAAGAGTCGATGCAGATTCTCGAGATGCGGCACCAAGTCCGCGCGCGAGCGCGCGGCCGCGCTGGATGCATCCTGCAGAATCGCGGCCACCTCGGTATAGGTGAGCCGTGCGTGCGAGTGCATCACCGCCGGATAGAACTTATACGCCACGATCTCGCCATGGTGGTCGATGTCCATGTCGCAGGCCACGCACAGACGGTCGACGTCGGGATTGAGCGAGCACAGTCCGTTCGACAGCGCCTCCGGCAGCATCGGGATCACCCGCCGCGGAAAATAAACGGAGTTGCCGCGCTCCCGTGCCTCGGCATCGAGGGCGTCGCCATCCCGCACGTAGTAGCTCACGTCGGCGATCGCGACCACCAGCCGGAAGCCTTTGCCGCGTGCCTCGCAGTAGACCGCATCGTCGAAGTCGCGCGCGGTCTCGCTGTCGATCGTCACGAGCGGCAGACTCGTCAGGTCGATCCGCCCTGCCCGGTCGGGCTCGGTGACCCCCGGCGGCAGAGCCTTCGATTGCTCTTCCACCGCCGCCGAGAATACGCAGGGTAGCGCGTGCTTGCGCAGTGCGATCTCGATCTCCATGCCCGGATCGCCGTAATTGCCGAGCACCTCCACCACGCGCCCGATCGGCTGCGCGTGGAAGCTCGGCTGCTCGATGATCTGCACCGTCACGATCTGGCCGGGGCGCGCACCGCCAGCATCGTCCGGCGGCACCAGGATGTCCTGGGCGATGCGGCGATCCTCCGGCACCACGAAGAGCGCGCCGTGCTCGTTGTGAAAGCGGCCGACGACGCGCGTGTTCCTGCGCTCCAGAACTTCGACTATCTTCCCCTCGGGCCGACCCCGCCGGTCCACGCCGCTGCGGCGGATCATCGCGCGGTCGCCATGCAACACCTTCTGCATCTCGCGCGGGCCGAGCGCGATGTCGGGTCCATCGTCGTCCGGGACGAGGAAACCGAAACCGTCGGGATGTCCCTGCACACGACCGGCGATGAGTTCGAGCTTGCCGGCGACGCAGATGTCCCCCTTGCGGTTGAACAGCAACTGGCCGTCGCGCTCCATGGCCCCAAGCCGACGCTGGAAGAAAGCATCCTCTTCGGGCTCGATCTCCAGCACCTCGACGAGGCGAGCGGGCGTCACCGGGGCGCCCAGCTCCTCGAGCACCTCGAGGATGAACTCGCGGCTCGGCAGGGCATGACCGTAGCGATTTTTTTCCCTTTCCAGGTAAGGATCACGACTACGAAGGCGTGTCTTCGGCATTTGACAAGCAGGCAGTTTCAACTAAAATCCCCGACCGACAGCCGAGATGGCGGAATTGGTAGACGCACCAGGTTCAGGTCCTGGCGGGGGCAACCCTGTGGAGGTTCGAGTCCTCTTCTCGGCACCAGGACG
>JAEUMX010000354.1 GCA_016791285.1 Burkholderiales bacterium | reverse complement strand
TACAACCACTTCGGACCCGAGGGCAACTACCTGCACCTGTACGCGCCGCAGTTCTTCACCGACCGCCACCACACACCCTGGGGCAGCGCCATCGACTTCGAGGGCCCGGCGCGCCGCACGGTGCGCGAGTTCTACGTGCACAACGCGCTCTACTGGCTGGAGGAGTTCCATTTCGACGGCTTGCGACTCGATGCGGTGCACGCGATCCACGACGGCTCGCGTCCGGATATCCTGGAGGAGATCGCGGCTGCCGTGCGCGCCGGCCCGGGTGCGACGCGGCACGTGCACCTCGTGCTCGAAAACGACGACAACCGCGTGCAACACCTCTGTGCCCAGCGGAAGGCAGGCGCGTGCTACGAAGCGCAGTGGAACGACGACATCCACCACGCGCTGCACGTCCTGTTGACGGGCGAGCGCGACGGTTACTACGCCGACTACGCGGACGATCCAATCGCGCATCTCGGCCGCTGCCTGGCGGAAGGCTTCGCGTACCAGGGGGAGCGCTCCGTCTATCGCGACGAACGTCGCCGCGGGGAACCCAGCGGCGCGCTGCCGGCGACTTCGTTCGTGAGCTTCCTGCAAAACCACGACCAGATCGGCAACCGCGCCTTCGGCGAGCGTCTGACCGTGCTCGCGCGCCCCGCCCCGCTCGCCGCGGCGCTCGCGGTGCTGCTGCTCGCACCGGCCCCGCCGCTGCTCTTCATGGGCGAGGAATGGGGCACCACGCAGCCGTTCCTGTTCTTCTGCGATTTCGAGCCGTCGCTCGCGCCCGCGGTGACGGCCGGGCGCCGCCGGGAGTTCGCACGCCTGGCGCGCTTTCGCGACCCGGCCGCGCGCGAACGCATCCCGGACCCGTCCGCAGGCGCGACCTTCGTCTCGTCGAAGCTCGACTGGGGCGAATGCGAACGGGGCGCCGCGTGCCTCGCGCGCTATCGACGGCTGCTCGCGCTGCGCCGCACCGAGATCGTGCCGCGGCTCGCAGGCATGCGCACAGGCGGCCAGTACCGACGCTTCCAACGTCATGGACTGGCGGTCGACTGGCAACTCGGCGACGGCACGCTGCTGCACCTCGTGTGCAACCTGTCGGACGCGGCGCTCGAGGACGTGGCGCTGCCGCGAGGACGCATCATCCACTCAACCCATCCGTCATCGGAGCGCGCCTGCCCACCGTGGAGCGTCGCATGGCTGCTGGAAGCGCCCGATGCCTGACGAGCGGCTCGCCGCGCTCGCGCGCCTGCACGGCGTCGAGACCACCCTCCCCGATCGCACCGGCAAGCCGCAGACCGTATCGGCCCGCGTGCTGAAGGGCGTGCTCGCCGCCCTCGGAGTGCCGGCTGCGACCGAGGCGGAAGTCGCGCGGGCCATCGCCGATCACGAGCTCGGACGGTGGCGCGAAGTCTTGCCGCCGGTGCTGGTGCGACGCGCCTCCGAACTGCCGGGCACGATCGAGATCCGGTTGCGCACGACGCTCGATGCGAAGCGATTGCGCTGGCGCGTGCAGGACGAGAGCGGTATCGAGGAGGAAGGCGCCTTCCGGCCGCAGGATCTGCCGCTGCTCGCGACCCATGACGCGGGCGGCTCGGGACTCGCGCTGCGCCGACTCGCGCTGCCGGTCTGCCCGGAGCCCGGGTATCACCGCATCGAACTGTGCGACGGCGAGGAGCGGCTCGCGCAGACGGTGTTCGTGGTCTGCCCCGACATGGCGTATCAGCCGGACGCCATTGCCGGGAGCAGCAGAGTCTGGGGACCGGCGGTGCGGCTCGCCACGGTGCGCTCCTCGCGCAACTGGGGCATCGGGGACTTCACCGATCTTCGGATCCTGATCGGTCAGTGGGCGGCGCGCGGCGCGGGTGCGATCGGCGTCGAAGCGTTGCACGCGGCGTTGCCGGAACACGGGCCGGGCGCGAACGCGCACCGACCGTCGAGTCGACTCTATCCCGATGCCGTCTACATCGACGTGGAGCGCATCGAGGATCTGCGCGAGGACGAAGAAGCGCAAGCGCTGGTCCGCAGCGCCGAGTTCCAATCGCGGCTCGCGCGCCTGCGCGCGGCCGACAGAGTGGACCTCGCGGGTGTCGCAGCGGTGAAGCTCAGGGTGCTCGCACTGCTCTACGGCAGCTTTCGCGCGCGCCATCTCTCCCACGGCACCGCGCGCGCCGGGGCTTTTCGAGCGTTCCGCCGCACCCAGGGCGAGCGCCTGCGACGGCATGCGCTCTTCCAGGCGCTGCAGGAGCACTTCCAGCGCGAGGACCCCGCCGTCGACGGCTGGCCGAAGTGGCCGGAGCCGTATCGGAACCCTGCCTCCGAAGCCGTCGCGAGCTTCGCCGAGCAAAACCGCGAACGGGTGGAGTTCTTCGAGTACCTGCAGTGGCTCGCCGAATTGCAATGGCATAGGGCCGGCTGGCGCTGCGAAGAGGTGGGCGTGGGCGTCGGGCTGGTCGGGGACCTGCCGTTGTACGTGGCGCGGGGCGGCGCCGAGAGTTGGACCGACGGCGGCCTGCTTGCACGCGCTGCGAGCGTCGGCACTCCCCCCGATGCGGACCACGCCAGCGGCCGGGACTGGGGGTTCGCGCCGCCGCATCCGGAACGGTTGCGGGAGGTCGCATACCGCCCCTTCATCGCCGTGCTGCGCGCGAACATGCGGCACAACGGCGCGCTGCGGGTGAAGCACGCAGCCGGACTCGCGCGTCGCTTCTGGCTGCCTGCCGGTGCCAGCCCCGGCGAAGGCGCCTACGTGAGCTACCCCACTGCCGATCTGCTGGGCATCGTCGCGCTGGAAAGCCAGCGCAACCGGTGCCTCGTGATCGCGGAAGACCTGGGCACGCTACCCGACGCCGCACGTCAGGCGTTCGCGGAAGTCGGCCTGCTCTCGTGCACGCAACTGCAACACCAGCGTGACGGCGGCGGCGGATTCGCAGCGCCCGCCGCTTACCCGGCACAGAGCCTGGTCGTGGCAAGCACGCCGGAAGGACCGACCCTCGCGGCGTTCTGGGAGGGTCGCGATCTCGATGCACGCAAGGCGCAAGGCACGTTCGACTCCGACGAGCAACGCCAGGCGGAGATCGTGCGGCGATCGCAGGACCGTGCGCAACTGCTCTTCGCGCTCGAACGGGAGGGTTTGCTGCCGCCCGCTGCGACGGTGAGTCCGCTCTCGCTGCCCGCCATGACGGACGCGTTCGCGCGGGCACTGCATGTCCATCTCGCACGCTCGCCGGCCAGATTGCTGACCGTGCGACTGGAGGACATCGTCGGCACCGTCGAGCCGGCCGCTGCCGACCGGCCCGCGAACGCCTGGCGCAAGCTTGCGCTCGCGCTCGAGCAATGGCCCGAGGACACACGCTTCATCGCCCTCACCGATGCGCTCGCGCAGGCGCGCGGGCAGGCGCTGTTCCCGCATTCGCGGGCGCAGGACGGTGTGCGGGCGATCGTTCCACGCGCGACCTATCGCCTGCAGCTCAACCGTGATTTCGGCTTCCGTCAGGCAGCGCAGCTCGTACCTTATCTGGCCCGCCTGGGCGTGAGCCACGTCTACTGCTCGCCCTACCTGAAGGCGCGTCCCGGCAGCCATCACGGCTACGACATCATCGACCACAACGCGCTCAACCCGGAGATCGGCAGCCGCGAGGATTTCGAAGCCTTCGTCGATGCGCTCAAGTCGCACGGCATGGGCCAGATCCTGGACATGGTGCCGAACCACATGGGGGTCATGGGCGCCGACAACCTGTGGTGGCTCGACGTGCTGGAGAACGGACCGGCCTCCCACTACGCCGGGTTCTTCGACATCGACTGGGATCCCGTGAGCCCTGCGCTCAAGGGCCGGGTGCTGGTGCCGGTGCTGGGCGACCACTACGGCTCGCTCCTCGAACGCGGCGAGCTGCGCATCGCCTACGAACCCGACGCGGGGATGTTCAGCGTTCACTATTACGAGCATCGCTTCCCGGTGGATCCGCGCGAGTATCCCG
>JAEUMX010000348.1 GCA_016791285.1 Burkholderiales bacterium | reverse complement strand
AACCAGATACGCTGCCCGAGCCCCCAGAGCGGTGCCGTCCGGAACTCCTGTGGCCCTGCCTGCCCTTGGCTGACGCCGTCGGCGAGACCCGGCCCCATGTTGTGGACGGCGAGGTCGGAGTAGAGATTCACGTTCTTCTCGCTCAATGCAGCGACGGTCGACCGGCCCGTCCTGAGGGTCGGGGTGTGGCAAAGCGCGCAGCCGGTGCTGGTGAACAGATTGCCCCCCCTCCCGATGGAGTCCCTTCCGCCCGGCGTGTCCGTGGCAGGCGCCGGTGGCGCCAGGAAGCGCATGAACAGCGCGAAGAGCTCGATCGCGCTGAGCCCGCTTTCGGTCACGTCGTTAGGAACGGCTGCAGCAGCTGACGGGCAGCTGCGGCGCTCCTGCGGGAAAAGCTCGTTGCTGATGCCCATCTCGACGTTGTAGGCCTCGCCGGAGAAGAGCAGCAGCGACTGGTTCTGCGCCTTCCACCCGAACCGTGAGATGGTGCCGTCATTCCCGTTCACGTTCGGCTGGCCGGTGATGGTGCCGACGCGAACCCGGTTCACCCGTCCGCCGATGCCGAAGGATCGCTTCTGAGCGCCGTTGGCGGCCAGGTTCGCAAGAATCGTCGTGTCCGGAATCTGCTCGATGAGACCTGCGCCGAACACCGGGGTGGGAATGCGGAAGCTCACGTTTCGATTTCTGACGGCTGCCTCGAAGTTTTCCTGAGGGCCACAATTGCTGAAGAGGGAATGCACGCCGCCATCCGAGGTCCCGTTGGCGTTCCGTATGAATCTCGCCTCACGGACCGGCCCCTTTTCCGACAGGAACGATGGAACGGCGTTGCGTATGCTGGCGGCGAACGCGACCTGGGGATTCACGGCCGGGCTACTGCCCCCGGTCGCCGGCTGCGAGTGGCATCCGACACAGCTGTTCAGGTTCATGGTCGGGCCGAGACCATCTGTGGCGGTTTCCACCTCCATGAAGTCGGTCCTTCCCACGTTGAAGTGCGCGGCCTCGCTTCCCGTGAGCGCCGGCAGCGCTCCCCCGGCCCCTGCGGGCCCGGGACGCACGCCCGGATCCTTGGCCACGGCGGTCTGGGAAGCGGCGTCTGCAACGTATAGCAGACAGGAACCGGCCAACGCCGGCACCAGCAACATCGACACAGCGATTGTTCTGTTCATGACCCCCTCGGCTCATGTATGCGTGCGGTTTGCCTGCGCTTGGAACGACTCGACTGCACCCGGACGCGATACTTGGCGAGAGCGGCGGCGAGTCGGCCGGACCGTGTGCGCGACATCCGTGCCGGGCGCACAGGAGCGTGCCGGGCTGGCACAGATATGGCGCGCTCGGGCACGCCTCCCTCACCTTGCTCATGAGACGTCGACGATCACGACTGACCGCTCAACAGACCGGGCGACTGCTCGAGCATTTCGTCGCGGGTACGCCAGCGCGCACCGCTGCGGAACTGGTGAGGGTCAACCGGAATACGGCCACGCGCTTCTATCACTGCTTGCGCGAGGTGATCGCCGAACACCTGGAGAGTCTCAGCCCCCTCGGACCAGTGGGCTCGTGGCAACGATTTCAGTCTTCATTCGGCGACACGCAGACGAGGGGCACCGCTGCAAGCGAAGCAGGCGAGGATGTCGTGCTGGCGTTGCTGACGTGCGGCGGCAAGGTCTACACCGCATTGATCCCGCACGCGAAGCGGGACGTCGTGCCGCCGGGTGCGAACATCCATGTGGCAACGCTCGATGTATGCGAGCTGCTCGACGTTCGCAGCCGTCGACGCACACGACGAAGACAACGCGAAGGGTCGCTTGCCCTTCGGGCGCACATTGGCGGCATCGCAAACTTCCAGAGTCAGGTCAGGCGCAACCTACGGCGATACAACGGGGTTCCGTCGCATCACTTGCTCCTTTTTCTGAAGGAGTGCGAATGGCGCTTCAACTACGGCTCGCCGCGGCGGCTGCTGGAGACTCTCGCCCGCTGGTTCGCGGAGAGTCAACCTTCGTAAGCTATGCCAGCCCCTGCAAGTGCGGTGTTGGATCGACCGGGTTTGCCCCTGGTTTCTGTCGCCAAGACCAGACGCCGTCGGCGAAGTCGCGGACAGCTTCTTGTTTTGGATGACACTTTGAAGTCTGCGCGCAGCGACCGCCCCCGGCCGGCAGGCAGCAGTGGGCTTTACTCGACCGGCACGCCCCACCTCCCGGCGAAGACGCGTGTCTCCCGCGGCTTGCGTGCGCGCGGCGCGACTTCCTTCGCGCGCTGCTCTTCGGTCAAGTGGTGGGGCGCGGCCTGGTAGCCCACCGCGATCATCGCCATCGGCGTGCAGCCTTCGGGAATGCCGAACTCGGCGCGTAGCCGCTCCGCGTCGAAGCCCCCCATCTGATGCGCGGCGAGTCCGAGCGCGACCGCCTGCAGCACGAGGTTCTCGGACGCGGCGCCCGTGTCGTACTGCGCCCAGCGGTTCGGCGTGCCGTTGTGATCGAACGTCGGGCTCGCGACCGCCGAGAAGAGCAGCGGCACGTTCTTCACCCAGCTCTGGTTACCCGGCGACAGGCAATCGAATGCGCGCTGCCATCCCGCGCCGTCGGTGGCGCGGTCCCACACCAGGAAGCGCCACGGCTCGTCGCCGAAACAGGAGGGCGCCCAGCGCGCGGCCTCGATCAAGGCGTTCATCTGTTCGCGCGTCACGGGGCGCGTCGCATCGAAGGCGCGCGGACTCCAGCGCGCGGCAAGCAACTCGTGGATCGGCACCCGCGTGCGCGCGGGCTTGTGGGGTAGATGCGGGTGGTCTTCGTTCACCGTGGATCTCCTGCCTGGGTTAGCGGGGTTCGACACTACGGTGCGGAAGGAGGTTCGGTCTGCCCGGCGACGCTGACCGACACGACGTCTGTGTCTTCACGCGACCAGCCGCCCCCGAGCGCACGGTAGAGCTGCACGACCGCGACGAGCTCGCCCAGTTGCGTGCGCGTCAGGGCGAGCTCCGCGTTGAAGAGCTCGCGCTGGGCATCGAGCACTTCGAGATAGCTCGACACGCCGTGCAGATAGCGCTTGTCGGCAGCCGTGAACGCGCGTTGCGCCGCCTCCACCAGTCGCACCTGCGCGTCGCGCGATTCGCGCGTCTTGCGGTACGCGACGAGCGCGTCGTCGACCTCGCGAAACGCCTGCTGCACCGACTGCTGGTAGCGCAGGATCGCCTCTTCCTGCTGCGCGTGCGCAAGATCCACGGTCGCGCTGATGCGGCCGGCATCGAAGATCGGCACCGTGAAACCGGCGGCGCCCTGCCAGACGCGCGCCGGACCCGTGAAGAGATCGGACAGGGACTTGCTCGCGTAGCCGTAGTCGCCGGTCAGCGCGATGCGTGGGAAATACAGGGCGCGCGCTTCACCAATGCGGGCGTTGGCCTCGACGATGCGCTGCTCGGCCGCGCGCAGATCGGGGCGCTGCTCGAGCAGCGCCGAAGGCAGCCCCGCGGGCACCTCGGGAGGAACCGGCTGCTCGGCCAGCGCGATCCCGCGTACGATCGCGCCGGGATTGCGCCCGAGCAGGATCGAGAGCCGGTTCTCGGTCTGCGCGATGCTCTGCTCGATGAGCGGGATCGCGGCGACGGCGGCCTCGAACTGACGCTGCGCCTGCGCGAGGTCGAGCTCGCTCGCTATGCCGCGGTCGTAGCGGCTGCGCACGATGCGCAGCGACTCGGCACGGGTGTCGCGCGTGCGGACGGCGACTTCGAGATCCTGGTCGAAGGCACGCAGCTCGAAGTACGCCTGCGCGACGTCGCTCACGAGCGCGATCACGACCGTGCGCTGGGCGTCCTCGGTGGCGAGCAGGTTCGCCCGCGCCGCGGCCGACGCGTTGCGCAGGCGTCCCCACAGATCCACCTCGAACGCGGCGTTGGCGCTAAGGGCGAAATTGTTGTTCGTGAACGGCTCGCGCAGCGGTGGATAGGTGCGCTCGGAGAAGCGCTCGCGCGCTGCGGATCCGCTGGCGCCGATCTGCGGCCAGAGCGCCGCGTTCACGATGCCTGCCTCGGCCCGGGCCTGCGCGATGCGCGTCACGGCGATCTGCACGTCCTTGTTCTCGGCGAGCGAGACGCCGATGATCCCCTGCAGCGTCTCGTCCTGGAACACCTGCCACCATGCAAGGTCGGCGAGCGACCGGGTGTCCGTGTCCGGCGTGCGCCAGGTCGCCGGTGGATCGGTGGGCGGGCGCTCGTACTTCGGCGCGAAGGAGCACCCCGCGAGCAGCACGGCACTCACGACGACCGTGACACCGCGGCTCATCCGGATGTCCCATGCGGCGCGCCGGCCTTGGCATGCGCCCCGTCACCCCAGCCCCAGCCGATGTCGTGCACATCGTCGGCAAGTACCGAGGTTTCCGGCCGCAGCCGGATGAAGAGCGCGAGCACGAACGCCATGCCCGTCAGCGCCAGAAGAAAGCGGCGTCCCGCGCGCTGTCCGGTCATCCGGGCGTTGTAGGTCACCCACTCGCCCACGACGCTGCCAGCCTGTTCCATTGCGATCGGCCGCGGACTGCCGCGCGCCATGACATGCTGCTGCACCCGCTCCATGACCTGCGCGTAGGCGGGATTGTTGCGGTCGACGCGCTGTCGCAGCAGATCCTGACCGATGTCCGTTCCGCGCTGGATCAGGACGACCACCGCGAACGAGCCGAGGACGGTCGCCGCGAAGCGCAGTGCGACCTTCACGCCCGCCAGCTGGCGCACGGCCGGCGGGTCCTGCCCCGCGAACGTAAGGCGCAGTGCCGTCGGAAACACCACGCCGGCCCCCAACGCCCAGACGACCAGCATGGCGACGATCGTCTCCTTCGCGGTGTAAAGATCGGCCGCGTAGAACCACAGACCCCCGCCCAGGTTCACCGCCAGCCCGATCCAGAGCGCGACGACCGTCCACTTGCGGCCGTACACGAAACCACTCGCGAGACAGGACAGCACGATCGCCACGCCGGGGACGAAAAGCACCCAGCCTTCGACTACGCTCGGATAACCGCGCAGATTCAGGTAACTCGGCAACGTGTTCAGCATGCCGAGCGTGACGGCGCCGAACATGGCGATGACCGGAAGGGTAAGCGCGAGGGTGGGAAAGTTGCCGAGCCGCAGATTCACCAGCGGGTCAGGCGAAGTCAACGCAGCCCAGACGAATCCCGCGAACGCGAGCCCACCTGCGACGGCGCCGAAGGCGATGAGATCGGAATCGAACCATCCGTAATACTGGCCCCGAAACACCAAGAGCATCCCGACCGCCAGCGCCACCGCGAGCAGCGCCGTCTCCAGCCCGTTGAGCTCGAGCGGAACCGGCCGTGCCGGCCGGTCGTGGATCAAGGCCCGGTGGCCCGCCACGGCGAGCATGAGGAAGGAAAGGCCGGCGGTCGCGTAGATGGCGCGCCATGAGGTCTGAAACTCCAGGAATCCGCCGAGAGCCGCGCCGATGAAGATCCCGCCGTAGGTCGCCGCGTTGAAGACGCCCATCGCGAGCCCCTTGCGACGCGGAAAGGCGAGCCACATCTGCGAGAGCGCCACCGACAGCACGAGCCCCTTGGTGCTCATCAGCAGCCGCCCGAGAACCATCGTCGCCAGCGATCCCGCGCACGAGGCGATGACGCACCCCGCCCCGGTCATCAGGGCGCCCGCGAGAAAAACGCGCTCGGAGCCGTAGCGCGCGGCAAGCCGCACGCTGATCAGCGCCCAGATCACGAGCAGGACCATGTAAGGACCGGTTGCCCACTGATAGCCGTAGCTGTCGGTGTCGAGACCCTGCAGCACCTGTGTGTTGGAAAAGAGCAGTCCGGTGAACGCAATCTCGGCGAGCGCAACGCTCGGTGTCGCGACGGCCAGCACCCACCACTTGCGCGCGAAGCCGAACCACGCGATCTCGTCGCCGGCGGCGACTGTGGGAGACGTCGGAGCAGCGCGCGGTTCGCTCATCGTCATGCCGCGTCAGTCCGGCTTCGCTGCCTGGGCGCCCGGGCGCGCCTCGCCCTTCGGTCCGCTGTGCGAGATCGCGACCGTGGCAGAGAGGCCAGGCCGCAGCTTCGACCAGCGCTCGTCCCGCTCGATGGCGACACGCACCGGCACGCGCTGGATCACTTTGGTGAACTCGCCCGTGGAGAGGTTGCGCGGGATGAGCGCGAACTGCGCGCCGGTCGCCTTGCCGACCCACAGCACGCGCCCCCTGAACGATTTCGAGAATGCGTCGACCGTCACGTCGACCGGATGACCGGGACCCACGCCCTCGAGCTTCGTCTCCTCCAGGTGTGCGGTCACGTAGAGGTTCTCGGTGTCGTACAGGCTGAAGATCGGCACGCCGGGGGTGCCAAAGTCGCCGCGGAACTTGAAGCGCTTGGCGACGACACCGTCGAAGGGTGCCACGACATCGGTATAGGCGAGCTGCGTCTCTTGCAGCGCGAGCTCCGCGCGCGCGGCTTCGATGCGCTCGGCCGACGCTTCCACCCTGCGCCGCGCCTCCGCGATCTCGAGCGGACCCTGGCGTGCGATCGCGAGCTGCGCCTGAGCCTCGCGCCCGCGCTGCTCCGCTGCCAGGGCGAGCGCTTCGGCAGACTTCACGCGGGCGAGGTCGCTCTTCGCTTGCGCGAGCCGGGTCGCGGCCTGCGCGTGCTGCGCGGTCGCGTTGGCGAGCGAGGTCTGCTTCGCATCGCGCTCTTCCGGCGCCACGGCGCGGTCCTCCACCAGCGCGTTCCAGCGCTCGGCGGTCACCCGCGCGAAGTCGAGATTTGCCTGCGACGCCTTGAGTCCCTGCTCCGCGAGCCGCACGTCGTGCTCGAACGTCGCGCGTGCCTGGACGAGATTGTGGGCGGCCGACTTGCTCTCGTTCTGCGCCACCGCGAGCTGATGCTCGGCCGCGGCGATCTGCTGCGGCATTTGCGCCTCCAGCCGCTCCAGCGCGGCGACGGCGGTCGCGTGGTCGGCCTCGGCGACCTTCAGCGCGGCTTGCGCCTGAGCGACTTTGCGCTGATAGGGCAGCGGGTCGATGCGCGCCAGCAACTGCCCGCGGGTGATCGGCTGGCTGTCCTCCACGAGCATCTCGGCGATCTGGCCTTCGACGCGCGGCGCGAGCTCGACCATGTCGGACTCGATGAACGCATCGTCGGTGATGGAGTGGGTGAGACGGTAGCCGATCCACCAGACGAGCAGCACGAGGAGCAGCAACCCGAGCAGCCCAGCGGCAACGACCGTGCGCCGCGAGCGCAGCCACGCGTGCCCCGGCTGTTGCGTGTCACCCGAGTCTGCCACCGAGATCTCCCTTCCACGGCCCCGTGGCGCGGGGCGAAGCGAGGGGAATTAGACACGATTTCCCGTACCGTTGCAGCCTCGGGGGCGTGCGAAGCACAACGGCTTGAGTGGCGCCGCGATCGCTCGACCGGGGAGCAGGTTCGCCGGCGCCGGACGCCGCAGGGTAGCGCACGGTGCGCTGCTGCTCGGTTTCGGTCGGTCGATCCCGCGGGAAGGGGGTGCTTGCCCCCTTCCACCCCGACACCGGCTACGAGCACGGTCCGTCGCTGATGTTCCAGCTGTCTCCGGCGCCCAGGTCGCCGAGCTGATCGTCGAGCATGCGGCGCGCCTCGTCGTGGCTCGGCTGCCGCCCAGTGCGAGATAGAGGGCCTGGATCGCGCCATGTACCTCGTGCGCGCTGGTCGAGGGATGCCAGACGTATGTCGGCGGCGCGGCCGC
>JAEUMX010000242.1 GCA_016791285.1 Burkholderiales bacterium | reverse complement strand
CCTGGCCGTTGCGCGCCCGCAAAACCCAGTTCGCCAACGTCTTCGCCGACATCTCCAGCGACCGCGCCACTGCACCAATGCTGCGCCCGCCGTCGGTCACCTGGTTGACTGCCGCCGCCCGAAACTCCAGCGTGTAACTCCGATTCACTCGCTTCATATCGAACCTCCACAAGGTCAAACTACCATGCCTCGTGGCGTCCATTTTTCGGGTACCAGATCATCCATCAAACGGCCGGTCGCCCGGAGCCTTTTCCTGTCCTCGCCCGGCCGGGCGGTCAGCCGCAGCGAGGTCGAGGAATTGGTCAGAATGGCCGTTCGCCACGACAAGATGTTCGGCGCCTTGCCGGTCTTTTCAACCAACGAGGCCTGAGATGAGCACGGATACACAGAAGCAAAAGATTCGTGTCGGCATCGTTGGCATGCGTCCCCGCGAGAGCTGGGCCGCCATCGCTCATCTTCCAGCGCTCCGCCGGCTTGGCGATGATTTCGAGGTCGTCGGGGTTGCAAATTCGACGCTCGAAAGCGCCCGCGCCGCTACCCAGGCGCATGAGATCCCGCAGGCCTTTGCCAGCGTTGCGGAGATGGCCGCTTCGCCGGATATGGATCTCGTCGTGGTGACGACGCGGGTACCGCAACACGCCGACGCCGTGAAGGCCGCGCTCGCCGCCGGAAAACATGTCTATTGCGAGTGGCCGCTGGGCCGAACCCTGGCGGAATCGGTTGAACTGGCCGACCTGGCTCGCTCTAAAGGCTGTCTTACGGTTACGGGCACCCAGGCCCGCGTTTCACCCGCGATCCGGCAACTCGAGCGCCTGGTCGCCGACGGCCATATCGGGCGGATCGTCTCCACCAACATCAGCGGCTATGTCGAAACCTGGGGGCCGCGCATCACGGATCTGGCCGGCGAGCGCTACCTGCGCGAGCGCCGCAATGGAGCGAACCTGCTCACCATCCCCTTCGGGCACATGATGGCGGCGCTGCGGGACGTGCTCGGCGAGATCGCCGAAGTCTCGTCCATGCTCACCACGCGATACCCACAAGTGCAAGTGGCCGAAACGGACACCACCATCCCGGCGGACGCGCCCGACCATATCGTCGTCGCTGGCCGCCTGGCGAACGGCGCTCCGCTGGCCATCACCTACATCGGCGGCACGCCGCCCGGCGATGAGGGCTTCATCTGGGATATCCGCGGCACGCAGGGCGATCTGCGGATCACCGGGCCTCATGGCTATGCTCAGATCGCACCATTCAGGATCTGGGAGCGTCTCGGGGCGGACACGCGGCTGCGGGACATTCCCCCTGCACCCGATCCGCTCGAGTCGCTCGGGCTCGTGGCGGGCAATGTTGCACGCATCTACCAGCGCTTCGCCGATGATCTCCGCCATGGCACGCGGACCGCGCCGAGTTTCGATGATGCCGTCGCGCTGCACCACGTGCTGCACGCCATCGAAAAGTCAGCGGACGAAGGCGTGCGCGTCGAAATCGAGTAAGCTGTGAGCTGGCCCCCAGATCCTGGTCCACCTGAAACGGGAGTTCCCCTGGTAGAGTGAACCCAGGCGGACTTCATGGCGAAGCGAAATAGATCCGGTTTTTGCGGCCAGAAAGATGAACTGGCACCGATTTCTCTCTGCCGATTTCTCTCCACGAAGGCAAACGACGCGGGTTCCCGGTCGGCAGCAACGAATGCAAATCAATGAGGTGCTATATGTCGAGGGCGGTGCGTTTCTCCGAGACCGGCGGGCCGGAAGTCCTGAAAATCGTCGAGGTCTCCACTCCTGAGCCTGGTCCCGGTGAGGTCCGCATCAAGGTCAAGGCCATCGGGCTCAACCGGGCCGAGGTGATGTACCGGTCGGGTGCCTATCTCCTTGAGCCGCACTACCCCGCTCAGCTCGGGTATGAAGCCGCTGGCGAAATCGATGCGGTCGGTCCTGGCGTCAACGGCTTCGGACGCGGCGACAAGGTGAGCGTCATCCCGGCTTTCAGCTTCGCGGAATACGGCCTCTATGGAGAGGTGGTGCTCGCCCCGGCCCGAGCGACCGTCAAGCACCCGGAGAGCTTGAGCTGGGAGGAGGCGGCGTCGACTTGGATGCAGTACGTGACCGTGTGGGGCGGCGTCATCGACATCGCGAAGCTCGGCCGGGGCGATATGCTCCTCATCCCGGCCGCGTCGAGCAGTGTCGGTCTAGCGGCGATTCAGGTGGCACGCCGCGTTGGGGCTCAGCCCGTGGCCTTGACCCGCACATCAAGCAAAGCCGCTCTCCTAAAGGAAGCGGGGGCGAGCCACGTCATCGCGACCGAAGAGCAGGACCTCGTCGAAGAGGTGAAGAAGCTGACCGGCGGCAAGGGTGCCAGGGTCGTCTTCGACCCGGTCGGGGGGGCTACCTTCGAGAAGCTCGCGAAGGCGACCGCGAAGGGTGGCATCCTGCTCCTCTACGGTGCCCTCGGTGCCGGGCAACCGACTACCATTCCGCTCCTCGAAACGCTCGGCAATCACCTCACCATCCGGGGCTACGAGCTGTTCGAGGTGACGAGCGACGATGCGAAACTTGAGGAAGTGAAGCGGTTCGTCACGTCGGGCCTCGCTTCGGGAGACTTTCGCCCCCTCATCGCCAAGACTTTCCCTTTCGACAGCATCGTGGAGGCCCACCGCTACCTTGAATCGAACGCCCAGGTGGGCAAGGTCGTCGTGACGGTCTAGCCACGAAACATAGAAAGCGTTCTGAGACAGCCCACCTGGGCATGCTCACCACCTGCTACCCCCAGGTGCAGGTGGCCGAAACAGACGCCACCATCCCGGCGGACGCGCCCGACCATATCGTCACGCATCTACCAGTGCTTCGCCGATGATCTCCGCCATGGCACGCGGACCGCGCCGAGTTTCGATGATGCCGTCGCGCTGCACCACGTGCTGCACGCCATCGAAAAGTCGGCGGACGAAGGCGTGCGTCGAGGTCAACGCCCCGAATCGTTCGCTGCCATAGCGGCGGCGGCATTCCCACTTCCGCGACGCGATGACGGGTCTCTGGGCGCGCGTCCGGCCCGAGGAACTCGCCACGCCGGTTTTGTCACGCTCGCCTTTGACGCGTCATGATCGGCAGGCTGGCCAGCGCGTTCCTGAGGCGGAGGATGTCCCAGGGAAGGAACTCCGCGATCGCCAGCCCGACCACATCACAGGCACCGCACACATCCTGCAAAAGCCGGATGACCTCTCCCAGCCTCATCGTGCCCTGCACGATGCCGTCGAATGAGCCTTCCGGCTGGTCGGGTCTGTTGAACAGAAGCGGCGAGAAGTGGGCGGCGTCGAGTACGTCCAGATCGAAATGCACGGCCAGATGGGTGATGCCTTCGCTCTTGATCCAGTCCAGGATCGGCTGGCTGGTGTCGGCAATCTCGGCCGCCGGCGTGTGCCGGACGCCCAGTCCCTGAAGAATGGAGCCTTCGGCCTGCGTCCAGGCACTCATGCCCGCGATCATGACGCGCGCCGGATCCAGCTTGCGATCGACCTCGGCCGTGAAGTCCGCATCGCCGCGCCCCAGCAGCATGCCCAACACGTGGGCATGGGCGTGCGAGAACTCGGCGACGCTCATGACATCCGGGTGAGCATCGACCCACAGCACCCCCAGCTTTCCGTCATGCCGGCGATTCAGGTAGGCCATCGGGGCCAGGTCGACGAGGCAATCGCCGCCCAGCGTGACGATGCGGTCGGGCTGGTGCCGCTCGATGGCGGCACGCGCGGCACGGGCCTGTGACAGCAGGGCCGTACGTCCCTTGATGCCCTGTTCGATCGCCAGCGGCTGCCCGTCGGCAACGGGAACCGCCACCGTTTCTTCCGGCCCGTCGTGAGGGGGAGCCAGCCAGCGCAGCAACTCGCCGCCAAAGCGGTATGCGGGTTCATCGCCGCCTTGCCATTGCGGCATGTTCAGTCGAAGTGTCCTGGTGGACATTCACGTTCTCCTTGTCTGAAGAGCGCCGCCCTGAAAGGCGGCGCGCCATGACCGCATCCTCAAGCCTTCCGGTCCGCGTTGAATGCAGCATGGCAAGGGACATGAGACCGATGCGTTCGAGCGCCGCGCGCGACATGTTTAGCGGGCACTACATATTATGCCCTCCGCGCGAGGCGCATGAGCCGTGGCGCAGGGATGCCGGCAGTCTGGACCCGGGCGTCCGGCGCGGCGGTGGCGCACCGCCCAACGAGGATGGATTGATCTAAGATATCCGCGGGGCGATTTGCGGATCAGCGGGCCGCATGGCTATTCTCTAGCCCAACTTGCGCAGAATCGTATGTTGCGCAACGCGAAATCAACGACTTAGCCAAGAAGTCGGCACTACATCTTGTTGGTCGTTAAGCAGTGGCGTGCGTGGCGGGCTCGGCGACGGCGATGGGAGGCAGGCGGATGCGTTTCGGTAGCACGATGCCGAGGCGATCCAGTAGTGCGGCCTGTGCGGCATCGGGCTGCGTCACGCAGCGCAGTCGGATCTCGCCGTGCGCGTGCGTCGGCAGAATTACGTCATGGGCTTGAATGCGCGCGAACTCTTCGAGCAGCGTGCGTGGCGAGTTGCCGAGCCCGGCGCGCGCCTGCCACAGCTCCAGCGTCTTCCACAGCACAAAGGCCAGGAAGCACACGAGAATGTGCGCCTGCACGCGATCGGCGCGTTGATGCCAGATCGGGCGAATCGCCAGTTGATCCTTCTGGATGCGGAAGGCCGCTTCGGCCTGCGTGAGCTGGATGTACGCCCGCCACAGCTTCTCGTCGCTCCAGTCGGTGACGTTGGAGCGCAGCAGGTAGGTGCCTTCGGACAGGGTCGCCCATTGATCGAAGGGCTCTTCGATCGAGACCGCGAGCACGAACCCGGCGCGGTTGTCGGCATCCTTCAGCGTGATCGCAAAGCGCGCCGCGGCGCGCTGGTTGCGTTGAAGAAGGCGTCCGATCTGGCGGTTGATCGCATCCCGATTCAGCGGTTTTTGTGATTGGGCGATACGTGCCTGCAGCTTCGCCAGCGCCCGTTCGATGCGCGCACTGAATCGCTCATGCATCGCCTTTTCCTTCTCGCGGCGATCCTTCGAGCGACACAGGATGAAGGTCTCCTGCTCGCCCTCGGGCGCCGCGCACAGCTTCACTTCGATGCCTGCGCGGATCTCGCGCCAGTGCGCTTTGTCGGCCAGCGCCGGCGCCCATTTTCTGAGTTCCGACTTGGGCGTGCCGAGGATGTAGCGCCGCCCGCTCTGGCGCAGCCACGCCAGATTCTCGGCGCTCGCCATGCCGCGATCCATGATCCACACCTTGCCCAGCGCCCCGTGCCGCGCTTCCATGGTCGCGACGATGCGCTGCACGGTGGTGGCGTCGTGGGTATTGCCGGGGAACACTTCGTAGCCGAGCGGGAAACCATCGAAGGTGACCACCAGCGCGATGCACACCTGTTTGCAATCGGGGCGGTGATCGCGCGAGTAGCCGCGGCTCGCCTGCACATTGCCCGCGGCCTGCCCTTCGAAGTAGGTCGAGGTGACGTCATAGAGCAGCACGTCATTGTCCACGGCAAACAGCTCCCCCACCCGCCTGGACAGGTGCGCCTCGAGCGCCGCCTTGTGCGGCAGCAATCGGTCGAGCGCGCGATACAGCCGATCCTTGTTCACCAGCGCCTCGTTCAGCTGCAACAGATCGCTCAACGCCGTGCGCCGGTACCAGTCCTCGGCAATGTGCAGTTCGCTCGATGGCTCGCACAGGCGCGCCGCGACCAGCACCGCGGCCATCTTCTCCCACGACACCTCTTCTTTGCCGCTCGGCAGGTGCGCGGCGGCGAACTCATCGAGCCGGCAGGCGCGCCACAGCGCCAGCGCCAAATACACGTTGCCAAACTGCCGTCCGTTTTCGATGCGCACGCCTTTGAGCCGCACCCCGACCGTTTGGCTGCACGTGCCATCATCAAACAGCTCGGCCTGCTCGGGCTCGCCAACGAGGGCACGCGCCAGCGCCCGTGCGCGCAGCCGTCCCGCTTCATCCAGCTCGCCCAGATGCGCAACCGTCTGCTGAACGACGCGCCGCCCAACCCGCACCGAGCGCACCAGCCGCCAGGTGCGATGCACCTTGCCGTCTTTCTTGCGCGTCGTGTAGCGCAGATACATGAGCACGCATCAGAACGCACTCCGATGCCGCTGGCAAGAGGCAAGGTCGGCACTACACGCCGTTTGCCGCCCCATGCCAAACACAAGGCGATGATTTCGTTGAAGCCGCCCTCGCCAAATTTCTGAAAACGAGGCTTGAACTGCTCAAGTTGGGTTAGGGAACTGGAATTTGAACCAACGGGTCTGAATTGGACGCCGGGCGCCCGTCACCGATTTGCAGACAAAAGCGGATCGCCCGCATCGCGAGCCAGCCAGGGATTGGCGCCAGCCGTTCGGCAGCCACGGGTCTGTCATGAACCCATTGGACACGGTGCGGCACCAACGTTCTTCTGGGGCGGCAAAGCCGCCAGGGCGACAGGCTGCCTCAGCGCCGCTCGCTTGATCCTGATGGGTGTCTGGCGCGATTCGTCGCAGCTATGACTTGAAGAAACGGCCGTGATCGGCAACTGCAAACGGAGTGGGAAGAGATTGAATGACCGGGCCGATTCCAGGTGCGCCGATTCTGGGCGTCGAGTCACGGAACGTCCGACTCCGCGCGCTTGATAATCCTGCCATTCAGCGCTGTCTTCGCGCTCGGCGAGAACTCCGAAGCCCATGGCCACGCCTTCAGGTCGTCCCAGTACTTCGCACGCTGGTCTTCCTCTCGCTGAGAACCGGACGCGTGCAGGATGCCGGTGTCGCGCATGCCCGCTTCCGAGCAGCTCTCATTGGGTCGCTTCGCCGACGGACCACCGGCATAGCCGATGCTCGTGAATGCCGTCACGGGATGATCACGAAGCACGTCTGACAGCGCCATCAGGAAGTTGCTGCCGGTGAGCGTCTGCCCGACTTCGCATCCCATGAGCAGAACGGGAGCACCTGGCGCGAGCATTCTGCGAATGCGTTGGAAGGCGGCGCGCAGCTCCTCATTCTGAAGCAGCCGCATATCGGTGACGTGCCCGGAGAAGTCACCGGGCTCCGGGCCATTGGCGGCGAAAGATCCGCCCATCCCGTGCGCGTTCATCGCCAACCGCGTGATGCGGCCCGGCGGCACGATGGCCTTCCCGGCCTGGTCGTCGCCGTAGTACACGGGGATCCTCAGCGCACTCAGTTGATTGGCCAGCCCCTTGATGTCCGTGAACTTGACGGAGGCCTGCCATCCGCCTTGGCCACGTAGCGAGCCCGACGGGTACGCAACCCGGGCCTTGCCGCCGTCGAGCCGCGGGTCGTCGCACACCAGTGTCGGCGCCGCACTGTGTCCAGCCCACACCGCGCACCCGCTCGGCCACCCTGCGGGGATCAGCAGGGGGTAGCCTTGACGGCCGCGATTCTCGCCCCAGTCGTACTTTACGTACTCGTTCCCCTTGAAGAAGTACGCGATCGACGTCCGGCCGGCCAATCCCTCCCCGTAATCAAGACACGCGCTGATGTCGGATGCGAACCGCTCTCCCAGATTCCATGCAGACACGGGCTGATCCACCAGATCGACCCGATCCGCTTTCCAGTCGTAGCGCGCGTATCTCGGACCCTTGAAGAAGTAAGCCTTGCCGTCGTAGGGTCCGCGACCGGTCAACGCCGCATCGATGCCGGCGGGAAACGGAAACGGCCGGTCCTTGCTCCATGCCGCGAGCGGCTTGGGCTCGCTGACACGTTCCGACTTCCACTCGTAACTCACGTATGAGTCATTGCGGAAGAAGTAGGCGCGTCCTTTGAGCGCTCCCCCTCCGGCCAAGCAGGCGTCGATGCCTCGCGTGAAGTCGCCCGGCAGCTTCCAAGCGCTCAACGGTCGCGGGTAGTCGACCTCGCCGTAGTCCTTCTCGATATCATACCGCCAGTACTGATCGCCTTTGAAGAAGTACACCTTGTCGGCGTAGATCCCTTCGCCCCGCAGGACGCCACGAACTGGACCATCGATCATTGGTGTGGCGCTCTCACGCGATGTCTTCGGGCTTGGTGTCCACTTCTATGTCGATCGCGCTCGTGGGCGTGTAGTCGAACCAGGTCGCGACGAGGGATGCCCCGGCGGCCGAAGAGATGTCGGCGTCCAATCCCTCTCCGCCTTCCTCGTTGTCTGCACCGCGCGAGACGAGGTCGTAGTCGGCGCCCAGCCCGGGCTGGCGGTACACGAAGGGGTTGCCCCACGCGTCCACGGGGGCGCCAGGAGCGGGCAAGTCGTCGAGCTTTTCAGGATAGTGGCCGTTGGCGAGCTTGAAGGCGTCGATCCTCTTCATCAGCTCCTGCATGGTGTCCCACGTGGCGCGCTGCTCGGGAAACAGAAGGGGCCGCGCGTGCTTCTCCGGGTTGGCGGGAGGGATACCAGCGTAGTTGGTGCGCGCGAAGTTGGCGATCTCCTGGGCGATCGGCAGGTAGGGGGAGGACAGGTCGCCGGCGAGCGATCCGTTCTCGATCATGCTGGTGAAGGCCTCCTCGAAGCCGGGCCGCACGGTGAGCACGATGCGGGCATATCCGGCCCGAAGGAAGCGCTCGTGCTCGGGATCGCCGTGCTCGAACAGGAGCTTGTCGCGGCCGACCGGCTCGGAACCCCAGAAGTATGGGTACAGGAAATAGACGATGTTCTCCCACTCGATCGCCTGGTGGACGAACTTCACGAATTCGCCGAACAGGATGGCGTCGTACCAGGCCCCGTCGGTGACCCCACCGAAAGTAGGGCTGTACGTCGGCGCGGGAGGATCCGCCTTGGCAGTCTGGAACGCGCGCTCGTTTGCGAGCAGTTTGCTCATGGTCTCCTGGCCGGGAGGGGTCGGAGGGGTGGAGGCTGGATCGCCTGGAGACGCCACCACCGGGTAACTCGGGCCGAGGAGCCACTGCATCACGAGTCGCACCAACTCTTCACGCTCGAGCCGACGGAGCGACAGGGTGTCTTTGCCGTTGAGGAGCCTCCACAGTCGATCGCGTTCTTCCTGGAGGCGAGCCATCTTTTCATCGTGTCGCGCCTTGGCGGCGGCCCTGATAGCGCCCCATGCCGCGAGCTGCCAGGCACGCAGGTGTTCGAGCCTGCGGCCGAACCTCAAGAACAGATTCAGAGCGCCAAAGCTGATCCCGCGATAGGAGTAGATGGCGGACATCGGTCCCGTACGATGGTAGAGTTCGGAGAGGTCCCCCTTGAAGATCATGGTCGACATGTTCCCGGTGTTGCTGCCTTGCCGCCACTGCCACGACCACGTGGGCCAGTTCGCGACGCTTGCGACGGCCTCGGCATGTGACAGCTCGAAGCCGGCGGGCACCTCGAAGTCGATCTTGCCGAACCGGGTGATGTCGGAGGCCTCCTCGTCGATGAACTCGATGATCGACGAAATGCTGACGTTGATCTGCTCGTGAGGCGGAGGCACAATGGAGTCCGCAGGAGTTTCGAACTCGGCAGCCTTTGCCATCCAGTTCCCGTTGTGCAGCTCGTCCGGCTTCAGGCTGAAGGTGAATGGCGTCCGCAATGCGGCTTCCAACTCGGCGAGTCGCTGGTGCAGTCCCCAGAACCGCACACCCGGCAGCGGAATGGCTACGTCGTAGGTCTGGCGTAGCCCGTAGCGGAAGAGGTCGGTCCTCCACTTGCGCATCATGCGGTAGTAGTCGATGCGGAGCGCGGTAGTGCCTGGGTTGGTGATCGTCTTCGCCGTACGGTCCTCGGAGCCGGTCGCGGTCACTACCTTCATGGAGACCTTGTGTTCCTTACGCGAACGCGCCGAGGCCTTCTCCGTGACCTCGCGATTCTTCTGCATAGAGTGCTTGACGGACTGCCGCTCGGTGCTCGAATCGGTGATACCGAGACTCGTCGTCAGCGTGATGCCCGCGTAAGTGCCGGACACGGACGCACCGAAGCTCAGGGCATTCGAATGAGTGGCTTCGTTTTCCGCGGACATGGCCGCGTCGCTCTTCTCCGCGACGCCGCGCTCGCTGTAGCTTTCGAAGAAGTCCTGGACGATCTCCTCGAACTCACGCGTCGACGTGGACCACTCCTTGTGGGAGACCATGACCGTCTCCCCCGGAGCCATGGGAACCGTAAATACGAGCTCTCCTTTCTGCACTCCCGCCGGATACATCTCGATCCGTTCGAGATGGATTCGGCCGATCGGCGAGATCTTGCGCCGCCGCTTGCCAAGGGCAAGGAGGATCCTGCTTTCGAAAGACAGGCCCTTGATCTTCGAGGAAAGCTCCACGAAGGAGTCGACAGCATCGTAGGACAGCGGCGCCATGGCCGAGGCAAGCTCCAGCATGGACATCGGCCGCTCGTCGGTGAGTCTCTGAGAGAGGGCGAACAGTCGTTCGTGCTCGTTCCGGTGCGCGTGCGGCTCCGTGTTCAACGCGGCCTGCAGCCGAGCGAGGTCTCGGGCTCCGAGATCGAGTGATCGCAACATATGAGCTTTGGCAAACCCGCCGCCCGGTTTGGATTCGATATGGCGCTGCTCTTCGGGTTTGAGCTGGGTCGTGACGTAGCTGGCCGTGTACAGGAGGCGCTTGCTGTTGGTGAGTTCCATTCGATAGTCCTTTCTCCAGATACGATCGAGAGGGGCGCCGACTCCTCGTCACTCGACGATCTTCAAGCCGGCCAGCAGAGCGATCGCGCCGTTTTAGGTGCCACTCTCTTCGTCGGAGCGGCCCCCGCCCACCTAGCTCTATTCCTATTCTTCCTCCTCCGACTCTCGCACGTAATCGATCGCAGACCCCATTTTCTCACAGCCGGGGACAGGCCCTGGGACAGACCCCATTTTCTCAGCCGGGTCCTTCCCTGCAAGGTCCTGCGCGACCAGCACGGCGAGGCGCGCGCGTGGCGGGAGATGTCGGAAGCGTGTGGCCTCTCGGCTGCGTGAGAGGCGCTGTTCTGCTCTCAGGTTCCGTATGGCCGGATCACCGCGTCGCCCAGCACGAGCGTCTGGCACGCGAGGCGGACGTTGTCCGGAACCTTGTGTCCGGCGAGGGTGGCGATCTCGTAGGGCGACTTTTCCGACAGATGCTCCATGCCGGATTCGACGGTCGTGAGGCACGTACCGCAATCCGATTTCCGGCAACCGTAGGAGATGCCGGAGCCGACTTTCTCGGACACCTCGATGATGCGCGTGCCTGCGGGCACGGTGACGGATACGCCGATATCGGCGAAGGTAATTTTGGCATTGGCCATGAGGTCTCCCGGTGGGCTACAGGGGGGCGACGACGCTGTCGCCGAACACCTGCGTCTGGCAAGGCGAGACGACACTCCCGCCCGCTCAGGTTGTCACGCTTCATTGCGGCAGCGACTGTTTCGGCGCTGTCGAGACTGCGCCAGCCATCGATGATCTCGCCGTATTGCTGGGTGTCTTGAGGATGACATCGAACGTGCGCATGCCCGGGTCGAGCTCGCCGATCCAGTGCACGCGCTCGGAGACGGCTACAGCGAAGTTCATGGCACCTTGCGTCGAGGTGGGCCAGGCGGGCGCGCCGTCAACCGAATTTGAAGAGTATGCCGTGCCCGCCGCGCGGATACTCCCACGCCACGTTGCGGTGTTCGTCGCAGATGATGCGGCAGCTTCCGCACTCCAGGCAGCCGTCGGTGATCAGTAGCACGGCGCCGTTGCCCTCGGCCTTGTAGCACGCGGCCGGGCCCACGTAGGTGCACTGCTCCGTGCTGCAGTCGGTGCGACAGCGCTCGGCTTCAGGATCATCCGGATGTGCGGCCGACCGTGGTCGACGCGGTAGCGGTTCCGTACAGCTTCTCTTCCACATTGATCGCAACACTCATCGCAGCGCCCTCCAGAGCTTGAATGCGTCACCCATCATCCCGAACAGCGACCGCCGTTCCCGGAAGGTCGCGAAGATCTCCTTTTGCTTCGTTCGCTTGTCCACGCCATCCACCGTCAGCATCGTCTTGGCGGCGCGGTTCACCAGTTCCGGATAGGCGGTGAAGAACTGATTGTTCGAGTGAACCTAAAAACCGCAGTTGCCTCTATGTGCGATGCATCAAGAGGGGTCCCGATCGCGCGGCGAGCCAGTTGAATCCGGTCACGTGAGTGGCGATGAACTCGCACACCCGCTGCCACACCGATATGCAGGGTAACTGCTCCGCAGATCTTTTCCAGCGCTGCAGCCGCTGGCTGACCGCGGTGAGCAGGGCTCGGGCGTGGGTGGCCTTTGCGTGCATCGGTGTGATCGACAGATGAGTCTGTCCGGCATGGGAGGTCATGCGCCCGATCGCCGAGAGCAGGAACGGGCGGCTGGTGATCGCCTCCAGGCGCGCCTCGGGGTGGGCGAGTCGCACGAACAGGTGTCACCGTCGGATTGATACTCCGCAGAATCGTCGTTTGAATTTTCCCCAGGTTGAGGGTAGGGGTTGGGGCAGCGACCCTTACTACCGGCTCGTCCATGATCTCGCGCAGGCACAGTGCGCGGAGGGCGAGCGTGATC
>JAEUMX010000228.1 GCA_016791285.1 Burkholderiales bacterium | reverse complement strand
GACGTGGGTCCGGTCGTGCTTCTGATGCCGGCGCTGCGCATTCGCAACACCGACCCCGCGCGCGCCTTCATCGTTCGCGTCTGGCATCGATCCAATGCGTTCATGAGCGACGGTGATTCGCCCTGGCTCGACGAGGCAGGCACACCGAGCGGCGCGCGCAGCCGCGATCACAGCGTGCCGCCGGGCGCGACGCTGGCGCTCAATGTCGCAGCGGAGCTCGCCTTCACGGTGCTTCCGGCGGGCGATCCGGTTGGCATCGCAGACGCGGTGCGCGGGTATCTCCGTAGCGGTTCCACCGCCTCGGGGGGTACTGCGGGCGCCGTGCCGTTATCGCTCACGAACGAGGCAACCGCGCCGCTGCGGGTGCGCGTCTTCACGAGCGCGACGTTTCAGTTCTCGCCCGGCAGGAGTTCCTGCTCGCGCCCGGCGAGACCATGGAGCTCTCGACGCGGGAGGAAGGGATCAGTGTCCGGGTGGGGTGAGCGCGCGGAGCACGAGAAGCGCGCGACGCCACAGGCTCTCCCCGAGGAAGCGCCTTCCGCCATGAACCGGGAGGCCTACGACCGCATCGCGCCCGAATGGGACCGGGCACGCTTCGCTTTCTACGGTCGCGAGCGGGAATACATCGATGCGCTTCTGGAGGGGCTGCCGCAGCGCTCGGCCATCCTCGACCTGGGGTGCGGCACCGGACGACCCATCGCCGAATACCTGCTCGCGCGCGGACACCGCGTCACGGGCGTGGATCAGGCTGCGCAGCTGCTCGCGATCGCTCGTGCGCGCTTCCCCGAGGCGACCTGGATCGAATCGCGACTCGAGGACTACGCCATCCCGGCTGGCTGCGCGGCAATCGTCTGCTGGGATACGCTCTTCCATCTCGAGCGTTCGGTGCATGCACGACTGCTCGCGCGAATGGCCATGAGTCTCGACTCTGGCGGGAGAATCATGCTTACGGTCGGCGGGTCAGAGCATCCGGCCTTCACGGACACGATGTTCGGCGAGACGTTTTTCTACGATTCGCACCTGCCCTCGCGCGTGCTCGTGATGCTGGGCGAACTGGGCTTCGAACCTCTGATCGCCGAATTCATGAATCCGCCCACCTCGGGTCGGGACAAGGGGCGATACGCGATCGTGGCGAAGCTGTCCGATCACTGCCGCGACGGCACGAAGCGGCGGGCGCTTCCGTGAAGGGCAAGGTCGTCGTCATAACCGGAGCAACCTCCGGTATCGGGCAGGTCGCGGCGGAGCGGCTGGCAAAGCTTGGCGCCCGCATCGTGCTGGTCGCGCGCGACCGGGGCCGCGCGGAGGCCACCTTGGCGCGACTGCGCGAGAGAGCCCCCGGCATTGCGCACGGCGTTCACTTCGCGGACCTCTCGCGTCTTGCCGAGATGAAGCGCGTGGCGAGCGAGATCGCCGAGGCGGAACCGCGCATCGACGTGCTGATCAACAACGCCGGCGCCATGTTCAACAAGCGCCGCGTCACCGAGGACCGACTGGAGCGCACCTTCGCGCTCAACCACATGGCCTACTTCGTGTTGACGCACGGCCTGCGCGAACGCCTGGTCGCGTCGGCACAGTCGCGGGTGATCAATACCGCCTCGGAGGCGCACCGGGGTGCGCGGCTTGACTTCGACGATCTGCAATCGACGCGCGGCTACTCGGGCTTCAAGGTCTACGGGCGCTCCAAGCTGTGCAATATCCTCTACACGCGCGAGCTTGCGCGTCGCCTCGCCGGGACCGGGGTCACCGCCAACTGTCTGCATCCCGGTTTCGTCGGGACGCGCTTTGGCGACGAAAGCGGAGGACTGGGCGCGTGGGTCATCCGGCTCGCCAAACTCCTGGCGATCTCGCCGGAGGAGGGCGCCAAAACGATCGTCCATCTCGCTACGTCCGACGATGTCGCCCACGACAGCGGCGAGTACTTCCATCGGTGCCGCATCGCATCGCCGGCGCTGGAGGCGCAAGACGATGTCGCTGCAGAAAGACTGTGGCTCGAAAGCGCGCGACTGGCGAGGATGGAGAACTGATGTCGGACATGGAGCCCCGGGCCGGAGGTGGTCAGGGTGCCCCGGTTCTCTTCACACGCAGCGCCTCCACGCTAACCGGGCGTCCAAAGAGATAGCCCTGGAACGCGCGGCAGCCATTGTTGGCGAGAAAGTCCCGCTGCGCTTCGGTTTCTATCCCCTCGGCTATCACTGATAGATCGAGGCTTTGACCCAGGGCGAGGATGGCGCGGGCGATGGCGGCATCGTTTGGATCGGTCAACACATCCCGCACGAACGACTGATCGATTTTCAACTGATCCAGTGGCAAGTGCTTTACGTACCTGAGCGACGAATAGCCTGTGCCGAAGTCGTCGAGAGACAGGCCGACACCGCGCGCTTTCAGAGCGGCCATTTTCGTGATGGCATCCTCCATGTCGTTCAGCAACAGGCTCTCCGTGAACTCCAGGGTGAGCTTCCGCGGATCGGCGTCCGTGCGATCGAGCGCGTCCATCACACCTTGCGCAAAATCCGGATGGTGAAACTCGCGGGCGCTGACGTTTACCGCTATCGCGAGCCCGGCGGTGTCCGGCTTGGCTGACCACGCTGCCAACTGGGCGCAGGCGGATTCAAGCACCCAACGACCAAGGGGGAGGATCAGCCCCGTTTCCTCGGCGAGGGGAATGAACTCCGACGGCGACACGAGGCCGCGCTGCGGGTTCCGCCAGCGCACGAGTGCCTCGACGCCCGTGACGCGTCCCTCGGAATCCACCTGGGGTTGATAGAGCAGCGAGAACTGACTCTCCCGAAGAGCTCGCCGCAGCTCGGCCTCCATTGCCGCGCGCGCGGTTATCGCGGCCTGCATCTCGGGATCGAAGAAGCGAAGCGTGCTGCGGCCCGCAGCCTTTGCCTGGTACATCGCCAGATCGGCCTCTTTCAGCAGATCGTCGACGGTCTGCCCGGATGACGCGAAAAGGGAAATCCCGATGCTGGCGGATCCGTGGTGTTCCTGTGCGGCGAGGAGGGAGGGTTGACTGATTATCGACAAGACCTTCTCGCCCACGGTTTCGGCCTGCGCCGCGGCCTCGTCGCGACTCTCGCTCAGGCGCTCCAGCACGACCACGTACTCATCGCCCCCGAGCCGTGCCACCGTGTCGCCCTCGCGCACACAGTTGAGAAGGCGGTGAGCGATATCCTGGAGCAGCAGATCGCCCACGTCATGACCACGGGTGTCGTTCAGGGTCTTGAAATTGTCCAGGTCGATGAAGATGACAGCCCCATGTTGCCGACCCCGAGCGCAGGCCGCAACGGCGTGCTGCAGCCGGTCCAGCAGGAGCCGCCGGTTGGGTAACTGGGTGAGCGGATCATAGAACGCAAGATGCGCGATCGCCGCCTCCGCCGCCTTGCGCTGCGTGATGTCCGTCAGCGTGCCGACGTAACGGGTGACTACGCCGTCGTTGGTCTTCACGGCGCTGATGGTCGCCCATCCAGGGAACACTTCGCCGCCGCGCCGTCGGATCCAGAGCTCCCCCTTCCACGAACCGGTGCGCTTGATGCTGTCCCAGACGCCGCCGAAGAAGACCTTGTCGTGGTGCGCCGAGGAGATGAAGCGAGGCGTGCGTCCCACGATTCTCGCAGGTGTATAGCCGGTAATCTCCTCGAAGGCGCGATTGGCGCGCATGATCACCATCTTGGCGTCGGTAACCACGATGCCTTCCTGTGCGTCAAACGCGGCGGCGGCGACGCGCAACTCCTCCTCGGCCTGTTTCCGCTGGGTGATGTCCCGGTTGCTGGCGCGACGGCCGAGATACTGCCCGCTGTGGCTGAAGACGGCGCGACACACGTGGTTGATCCAGCGCTCTTCGCCGCTACGGGTAAGAATGCGAAAATCCCCCTCGTGGTGTCTGTCGCTGGTTGCCCGAGCGGCAGTCGATTTGCGAAAGTGTCTTGAGAGCCGTGCGCGGTCGTCGGGGTGCACAATCCTCAACATCAGTCCCGGATCGCGTTGAAACTCCTTGGCCGCGTATCCGGTAACATCCTCGCAGGAAGGGGACAGATACGGCAGGCTGCCGTCCGGTGCCAGCCAATATTCCCAATCGTGGGTGAAGTTGGCGACGGTGCGGTAGCGCTCCTCACTCTCCCGCAGCAGTGCCCTTTCCTGTTCCAGCTTCCTGGTCATTTGCCGGAGCGCGCGCGTTGGCAGCTGCCGGAGTGCGCAGAAGATCGCGGTACCGAGGAGGAGGCCAAACAGCGCCGCCATCGCTGTGCCATATACGACCGGCCGCAGCGAGCGCTCGATTTCGACACGGCCAACTACCCGCCCGGAATCATGAAGCGCGCGCGAACGCCGGAGCAGCGGCCACTCCGGGGACACGCCTACACGCAAGAGGCGAACGCCATTCGCGTCGTACACACCGGCTGCGTAATCGTCCAGCTCGACCTGGTAGCGACTGAGCAGTTCTTCCATTCGATGGAGCTCGTACCTCCAGTACTCGGCGCTGCGGCTGATGAGCGCACTGATTTCCGCTGCCTCGACTTGAGCGTGGAGGTCTGTGCGGGAAGCCAGGTTGCGGTATGCCAACAGCGCGTAGCCCGCCGGTAAGACGAGCGCGGCCGTCAACGCCACCGCGGTGGCGACCCAGCCGATCACCGAAATCAACCGGGCCTCGCTCGGCCTTGCTACCTGCGGCGACTTCATGGAATCCACTGTCCCTTGCTGGTGAGCATGTGACGCACGGCGGCGGACCGCACGAAGACGACGAAGCGCTCGACTGCCGTCGAGCGCCTTGCACGGGTCACCAGAAACAAACGCCTGAAATGGGGACAGGCTCCGGACGTAGCGTTCATCGGCGTGGGTTCCTGGCCATCGAACGTCAAGGCCCGCAGCGCGCGCTTCTCGGATGCGACTGCCAGGCGTACTGCGGTGCCGTCGGGCCAAGTCGCCATCCTGCCGAGGTAGATCTGATCGAGTTCAGACGCGTTCGTCAGCATGCTGCGAACGCCGGAGGAGGGGGTGTACAATTATGCGTCCAACATCGGACAGGCCGGCGAGAATCACCGCGTGCGCGACCTGGCGCAGATCGCACATCAAGAAACGGCTCACCGATGACATGCCGGATGAGACGCTGCGGCCGATCACCGTTGCCCGGAGCCTGAGCACCCATGCGATTCACTGAGACCCTGCTGAGCGGCGCTTTCGTCATTGATCCCGTGCGCTTCGAGGATGCGCGAGGATTCTTCGCGCGCACATGGTCGGCAAGGGAAATGCGCGAGCACGGCTGCAATTCCGACCTCTTCGAGTGCAACGTCTCCTTCAACAAGAAGGCCGGCACGCTGCGCGGCATGCACCTGCAACTGCCCCCCTTCGCGCAGGCCAAGCTGGTTCGCTGCACGATGGGCGCGATCTGGGACTGCATCATCGACCTGCGGCCCGGTTCGCCAACGTTCAAGCAGTGGATCGGTGCGGAACTGACGGCCGAGAACGGGCGGCAGCTCTACATTCCCGAGGGTTTCGCGCATGGTTTCATCACGCTGGTTGACGGCACCGAGGTTCTTTACCAGATGAGTAACATCTACGACGCGTCCAGCGCTCGCGGCGTGCGGTGGAACGATCCGGCGTTTGCGATCGAGTGGCCGCGCCAGCCTGAGGTGATCATCGAGCGAGACAATACATGCCCCGATTTCAGAGGAATACTGGATTGATAGGGGTATTCCCATCATCGGCGCCGCCGCCCAATCCCTTCACGACCCCGTCCGCCAGTTCTATCTCATCCGCCGCTCACGAGGCGCCTTCGCGCAGGTGTTCGACGGGACGATACCCCTCGCGGGGCATGCGTGCCGAGGGTATGAAGAAGGTAATGGCCAACCCGCGGCTGCAGTCGGACGCGAACCTGATGTCCTTTGACGGCGAGCGTATGAGCTACGTCCGCTTCGCGGTGATCTTGGACGCATGAGCCCGCGTCGGGCAACCCGTCCGGGCGCTTAGGACAGGTTGCGCAGGAGCACGGAGGGCGATAGTGCGCCGACGCGCCGCTTCTCCACCCGGCATTCGTGCGTCGGGACGACAGTGCCGTCCTCGTTGGCGGTTTCGAGGCGGACGGTAAAACCCCACAAATAGGCGAGATGGCGCAGCACGTCCTTGTAGGGGGGGGTAAGCGGGCGGCGGTCGTTGCGATAGTGGCGCAGCGTCAGGGAGCGATCGCCACGCACATCGACGTTCACGACCTGAATGTTCGGCTCACGTTCGCTTAGCGCGTACTGCTGCGCCAGGGTTGTTCGCAAGGCGCGGTAACCGGCGTCGTCGTGGATGGCGCCCACCTCGAGATGCGGCTTGTCGTCATCGTCGATCAGGCAGAACAGCCGGAAATCGCGCATGACTTTCGGCGACAGGAACTGCTGGATGAAACTCTCGTCCTTGAAGTTGCGCATCGCGAAATCGAGCGTGCGCAACCAATCCGAACCGGCCACATCGGGAAACCACCGACGATCCTCTTCAGTGGGCGACTGGCATATGCGCTGTATGTCGCGATACATTGCGAAACCCAAGGCATAGGGGTTGATGCCACCGAAGTGCGGGTTGTCGAATCCCGGCTGCGCGAGAACGTTGGTGTGCGAATGCAGGATCTCGAGGAGGAAGCTGTCGGCGAGCAGACCTTCGTCGTACAGCGTCTGCATGATCGTGTAGTGCCAGAAGGTCGCCCAACCCTCGTTCATCACCTGCGTCTGGCGCTGCGGGTAGAAGTACTGGGCAAGCTTGCGGACGATGCGAGCGATCTCGCGCTGCCACGGTTCGAGTAGCGGCGCGTGCTTCTCAAGGAAGTAAAGGAGATTCTCCTGCGGCTCGGGCGGGAAGCGCTGTTCCTCCGGTTCCGCGTTCTCGATCTGACGCCGAGGCAGCGTGCGCCAGAGTTCGTTCACCTGTTGCTGCAGGTGCTCCTCACGTTCCTTGAGGCGTACCCGTTCCTGCGCGAGCGAACGCTTGGCTGGGCGCTTGTAGCGGTCGACGCCGAAATTGGCCAGCGCGTGGCAGGCGTCCAGCGTCCGTTCCACCTCCTCTTCGCCGTAGCGCTGCTCGCACTCGGCTAGGTATTGTCGGGCGAACAGGAGATAGTCGATGATGGCGTCGGGCTGAGTCCAGGTACGAAAAAGGTAGTTGCCCTTGAAGAACGAGTTGTGTCCATACGAGGCATGCGCGATCACAAGCGCCTGCATCGGCATGGTGTTCTCTTCGAGCAGATACGCGATACAGGGGCTCGAATTGATCACGATCTCGTAGGCGAGACCCATGCGACCGCGCTTGTAGGTCTGCTCCGTCGCGAGGAAGTGTTTGCCGAAAGACCAGTGATAGTAGCCGATCGGCATACCGTTGGACGCGTAGGCGTCCATCATCTGCTCGGCGCTGATGATCTCGATCTGATTGGGAAAGGTGTCGAGACCGTAGGCTCCGGCGACGCGGGCGATCTCGCGGTCGTAGCGCTCCACCAGACTGAACGACCATTCGGAACCGCCAGGCAGGGGGGCGCCCGCGCGACGCCTCAGCGCGGGCGGGGCAGCGTCCATGAAATCCTCGGGCAGCGGCAATGGCAGAGGCTTGGCCGCCGGCAATTCTTTGGGTGCGGGCTCTTGTGTAGTCATGGCATCAGGCCGCCGTCCGTTCTTTGTCCTTCTTCGCGAAGAGCTCGCGCAGGACGGGAAAGATATCGCCGCGGTCGCGGATGCGTCCCAAGGCGAAGTTCGCCCGTGCGGCGCGCACCTGTTCGTATTGGACCCAGAGATTCTGCGGCTCGCCAGTGGTGATCTCGACGTACGCCATGTACTGCACCATCGGCAGCAGCTCGTTCAGGAGCAGTTCGCGGCACCGCGGAGAGTCGCTTTCCAGGTTGTCGCCGTCCGACGCCTGGGCAACGTAGATGTTCCACCGATCGCGCGGGAACTTCTCCCTGATCTCGTCGATGGTCATCTCCAGCGCGCTCGACACGCGCGTGCCGCCGCTCTCGGTGGAATGAAAGAACTCCTCCTCGTCGACCACCTTGGCCGACGTGTGGTGCCGGATGAACACGATCTCGATGCGGTCGTAGTGGCGCTTGAGAAAGAGGTGCAGAAGAATGAAGAAGCGCTTCGCGAGATCCTTGCGCGATTCGTCCATCGACCCCGATACATCCATCACGCAGAACATGACCGCTTGCGCTATGGGTATCGGTTGCGTGACACGATTGCGGTAACGCAGATCGAAAGTATCGATGAACGGGACGCGGCCGATGTGCGCACGCAGCAGTTCCTGCTCTTGCAGGAGCTTTGCTACCTGCGGGTCTTCAGGGTCGGCCGCATCGCCGCCGAGGGCGTCGAGTGCATCGCAGACTTCCCGCAGTCGGGCGAGCGCCGGTCCCGCGAAAGCGATGCGGCGTGCGAGCGACTCGCGCATCGTGCGGACAACGGCCAAGCTGGAGGGTGTGCCATCGATGCGGTAACCCGCCCTCACACGCCGCTGATGAGGGACGGCGGCGAGCTGTGTCTTGACGAGGTCAGGCAGCGCCATGTCCTCGAAGAAGAAGTCGAGGAATTCCTCGCGGGATAAGCGGAACCGGAAACTATCTTCACCCTCGGCATCGTCCGAGGCACCGCTCCCACCCGCGCCACCCCCTCCACCTTGCGGGCGCTGAATCGCGTCGCCGGTCACGAATTCCCGGTTACCCGGCAGGACGATCTGGCGACGACCGCCGATCCCATGCGAGAAAACCGGTTCGTTCAGGTCGCGGGCCGGGATGGAGATGCTGGCATCGCGATCGGCTTCAGCGATCTTGCGGCCGGCGATGGCGTGCGCGACGGCTTCGCGAACCTGCGCCCGATAACGCCGCAGGAAGCGCTGCTGGTTGACGGCGCTCTTGTGCCTCGGATTCTCCCGCCTGTCGATGATGTCGGCCACGGCCTAGCTGGATTTCCTGACGCGGAGGTACCACTCTACCAGCAAACGCACCTGTTTCGGGGTATAGCCCTTCTCGACCATACGATCTACGAAGTTCTGGTGCTTCTTCCGCTCTTCGTCGGATGCCTTGGCGTTGAACGAAATCACCGGCAGCAGATCCTCGGTAGTGGAGAACATCTTCTTCTCGATCACTGAGCGCAGCTTCTCATAGCTGGTCCACGACGGATTCTTGCCGGCGTTGGCGGCGCGAGCCCGCAGCACGAAGTTGACGATCTCGTGGCGGAAGTCCTTGGGATTGCCGATACCGGCAGGCTTCTCGATTTTCTCCAGCTCGTCGTTCAGCGCTGCGCGGTCGAGAATTTCGCCCGTGTTCGGATCGCGGTACTCCTGATCTTGAATCCACAGGTCGGCGTAGGTGACGTAGCGGTCGAAGATGTTCTGGCCGTACTCCGAATACGACTCGAGGTAGGCCGTCTGGATCTCCTTGCCGATGAACTCGACGTAAGGCGCGGCGAGATGCTCCTTGACGAACGCGCGATAGCGCTTCTCGAGCTCGGCCGGGAACTGCTCGCGCTCGATCTGCTGTTCGAGCACGTAAAGGAGATGCACGGGATTGGCCGCGATCTCGCTGTGGTCGAAGTTGAACACCTTCGAGAGCACCTTATACGCGAAGCGCGTGGAAAGGCCGGTCATGCCCTCGTCGACGCCCCCAAAGTCCCGATATTCCTGGAGCGACTTGGCCTTCGGATCGACGTCCTTGAGATTCTCGCCGTCGTACACGCGCATCTTGCTGAAGAGGCTCGAATTCTCGGGCTCCTTGAGGCGTGTCAGCACGGCGAACTGCGCCATCATGCGAAGCGTCCCCGGCGCGCACGGCGCTTCCGCAAGCGACGAGTACGCGATGAGCTTCTCGTAGATGCGGATCTCGTCCGTGACCCTCAGGCAGTACGGGACCTTGACAATGTAGATGCGATCGAGGAACGCCTCGTTGTTCTTGTTGTTGCGGAAGCTCTGCCACTCGGATTCATTGGAGTGGGCCAGCACGATACCGTCGAATGGGATGGCGCCGAAGCCTTCCGTACCCTTGTAGTTGCCTTCCTGCGTGGCGGTGAGGAGCGGATGCAGCACCTTGATCGGAGCCTTGAACATCTCGACGAACTCGAGCAGCCCCTGATTGGCGCGACACAGGCCGCCCGAGTAGCTGTAGGCGTCAGGGTCGTCCTGGGCATACTGTTCGAGTTTGCGAATGTCGAGCTTGCCGACCAGCGAAGAGATGTCCTGGTTGTTCTCGTCCCCGGGTTCGGTCTTGCATACCCCGATCTGCGCCAGCGCGGAAGGACGCAGCTTGACGACCCGAAACTTCGACAGGTCGCCCCCATACTCCTGGAGCCGTTTCACTGCCCACGGCGACGGAATGGGATCGAAGTGACGGCGAGGAATGCCATACTCCGCCTCGAGTGCCGGGCCGTCCTGTTCCGCAGAGAAGAGACCGAGCGGGGTCTCGTTTACCGGCGAACCCTTGAGCGCGTAAAAGGGCATCTGCTCCATCAGACTCTTCAGCTTCTCGGCGAGCGAGCTCTTGCCGCCACCGGGTGGGCCCAGCAGATAGAGAATCTGCTTGCGCTCCTCCAGAGCCTGAGCCGCGTGCTTGAAGTAGGCGACGATCTGCTCGATCGTGTCCTCCATGCCGAAGAAGTCGCGGAAAGCCGGATAGACACGAACGATCTTATTGGAGAAGATGCGCGACAGTCGCGGATCCGCGCGCGTGTCGATCATCTCCGGCTCGCCGATCGCCATCAGCATGCGCTCGGCGGCGGTGGCGTACGCTGCGGGATTGGTGCGGCAGAGCTCGAGATACTCGGCGAGCGAATACTCCTCTTCGAGCCCACCCTCGTAACGTTCCCGGAAACGATCCAGGAAGTTCGCTCCGGTCTCGTGCGCGCCGCGACTTGTTGCCGCTGTTGAAGCCTCTCCAAAAGCCGAGAGGATGTGTGTTGGGTTTCCTTCCATGCGAACCTCCGCTGCCGTCGGTCGCTCTACCGCAAGTCTACCTCGGGGGAGCTGGCCAACGTTCGGGTGTTGAGCGAGAACATTGTGGCACAGCTTGAAGCCGAAGCGCGTCTAGCGATTTTCGCGCCAACATCGAGCCGTGGGACAACGTGCCCCTGCCAAAGTTGCCCGTGGAATTGGCGACGCCCTCGTCTTGTCGAGCGGGCACTGATACTTGACCGTTGTTGCGGAGTTGGCCGATTGCACCGTGATGGCTGATCCCTTCATACTCCCGTTCCTGGCTCAGGTCAGCCGAAGAGTAGAAGTCGAAAATGCCCGTAATCAGATTACCCGACGGGTCCGAGCGACGCGTCGAGCAGGCGATGACAATCGCCGCGCTGGCGGCCGCTATCGGACCGGGGCTGGCGCGTGCCGCGATCGCAGGCAAGGTGAATGGCCGGCTCGTGGATACGTCCTTTGCAATCGAGCAGGATAGCGAGGTCGCGATCGTCACCGAGAGGGACCCCGAGGCGATCGAGATCATTCGCCACTCCTCCGCTCACCTCCTCGCGCACGCGGTGAAGCAGCTCTTTCCCGAGGCGCAGGTCACGATCGGTCCGGTGATCGAGAACGGGTTCTACTACGATTTCTCCTTCAGTCGACCCTTCACGCCCGAGGATCTGGCGCGCATCGAGAAGCGCATGGCCGAACTCGCGAAGAGCGACGTTCCGGTGCAGCGCGAGGTGTGGGATCGCTCGGAGGCTATCAGCTACTTCAAGGACATGGGCGAGCACTACAAGGCCCAGATCATCGCGAGCATCCCGGCCGGGGAGCCGGTGTCGCTCTACCGTCAGGGCGATTTCATCGACCTGTGCCGTGGCCCGCACGTCCCGTCCACCGGGCGGCTGAAGGTCTTCAAGTTGATGTCGGTGGCCGGTGCGTATTGGCGCGGCGATTCGAAGAACGAGATGCTGCAGCGAATCTACGGCACGGCATGGCTTAAGAAAGAGGATCAGGACGCCTACCTGCATGCGCTCGAGGAGGCCGAGAAGCGGGACCACCGCAAGCTTGGCCGACAGCTCGACCTCTTCCACCATCAGGACGAAGCACCCGGGATGGTCTTCTGGCACCCCAAGGGCTGGACGCTGTGGCAGCAGATCGAGCAGTACATGCGCGCCGTGTTTCGTGACAACGGCTACCTGGAGATCCGTACCCCGCAGGTGATCGACCGGTCGCTGTGGGAGAAATCGGGGCACTGGGAGAATTTCCGCGAAAACATGTTCACGACCGAATCCGAGTCGCGGGACTTTGCCGTCAAGCCCATGAACTGCCCGGGGCATGTGCAGGTGTTCAATCAAGGGATCAAGAGCTATCGCGACCTGCCGCTGCGGCTCGCCGAGTTCGGCTCCTGTCACCGCAACGAACCGTCCGGGGCGCTGCACGGGCTGATGCGGGTGCGTGCCTTCACCCAGGACGACGCGCACATCTTCTGTTCCGAGGATCAGATCGAGGGCGAGGTCGTGCGCTTCATCGACCTGCTGGAACGCGTGTACGCGGACTTCGGCTTCGATCACATTCTGATCAAGCTGTCGACGCGCCCGCCGAAGCGTGTCGGGACGGAAGAGCAATGGGACGAGGCGGAGGCAGCGCTCGCGTCGGCGCTGCGCAGTACCGGTCGCACCTTCGAGATGCAGCCCGGCGAAGGCGCTTTCTACGGACCCAAGGTCGAGTTCTCGCTCAAGGACAGCCTCGGGCGGGTCTGGCAATGTGGAACCATTCAGCTCGACTTCTCGATGCCGGGGCGGCTCGACGCGCAGTACGTGGCCGAAGACAACAGCCGGCGGGTGCCGATCATGCTGCACCGAGCCATCCTGGGGTCGATGGAGCGCTTCATCGGCATGCTCATCGAACACCATGGTGGTGCATTCCCGCTATGGCTTGCACCAGTTCAGGTCGTCGTGATGAATGTTTCCGAAGGACAAGTCGATTACGTGCGAGACACCGTGTCGCAACTCAGGGTGGCTGGCCTGCGCGCGCTTGCCGACTTGAGGAACGAGAAAATTACCTATAAAATTCGCGAACATAGTTTGCAGAAGCTGCCGTATCAGCTGATCGTCGGCGAGCGCGAGGTCGTGAATCGAACGGTTTCGGTGCGTGCCCGGTCCGGGAAAGACTTGGGTACGATGTCGCTCCACGATTTGATTGGCCGGCTCACGGCGGAAGCCGAGACGCGTCGTAGTGAATCGAAAGAGTCTTAAGACGGGGGTTCGCCCGGCGCCGTGGCGCCCAGTGGGCAACCCAGAGCGAACGAGCCTGGAGGAATTCGCATAAGTCAGGAAAAGGAACTACGGATCAACGGCGAGATCAACTCGCCCGAGATCCGGTTGGTCGGTCTGGAAGGAGAGCAGCTCGGCATCGTGAGTCTCGCTCACGCCAACTCCCTGGCCGAAGAAAAGGAGGTCGATCTGGTGGAAATCGCGCCGACGGCGCAACCTCCGGTATGCCGGCTGATGGATTACGGCAAGTTCAAGTACCGGGAGAGCAAGAAGCGCCACGAGGCGAAGCTCAAGCAGAAGCAGATCCAGGTCAAGGAAGTGAAGTTTCGACCCGGCACCGACGAGGGAGACTATCAGATCAAGCTGAGGAATCTCGTACGGTTCCTGGAAGAGGGAGACAAGACGAAGATCACGCTGCGCTTCCGGGGGCGGGAAATGGCGCACCAGGAGTTCGGCGTACGCCTGCTGGAGCGGATCAAGGGCGAGCTCGAACCCTATGGCGTCATCGAGCAGTTCCCCAAGATGGAGGGACGGCAGATGATCATGGTGTTGTCCCCGAAAAAGAAGTAGCCGCAGGCAGTCCCGATGCCGTCCGGCAGTGACCGGACTTACATACAAGTGATGTCCGGGTCGCAAAGCGCTTCGCCCGAAGCCGCCCGGCGTCAGGCTAGAACGAAGGAGTTGTCATGCCCAAGATGAAGACCAAGCGGGCCGCCGCCAAGCGCTTCCGCGTCCAAGGCAGTGGCGGGATCAAGCGTACCAAGGCATTCCTGCGCCACATCCTCACGAAAAAGACCACCAAGCGCAAACGCAATATGCGCGGCACCACCCAGGTGAACGCCGCCGACGTGCGCGCGGTGCGCGCGATGATGCCTTACACCTGAGGGGGACGATGCCATGCCAAGAGTCAAGCGGGGTGTAACGGCGCACGCGCGCCACAAGAAGGTGCTGGACGCCGCGAAGGGGTTCCGCGGTCGCCGCAAGAACGTGTTTCGCATCGCCAAGGAGGCGGTGATGAAGGCGGGGCAGTACGCCTATCGCGACCGCCGCGTCAAGAAACGCGAATTCCGCGCGCTCTGGATCGCGCGCATCAACGCCGCGGCGCGGGAGTGCGGTTTGTCCTACTCGGCTTTCATGAACGGACTCAAGAAGGCGTCGGTCGAGGTCGATCGCAAGGTCCTCGCCGACATCGCGGTGCACGACAAGGATGCTTTTGCCCGCTTTGCCGCGCAGGCGAAGGCGAGTCTCGGCCTCTGAGGTCCGCCAGTGTGAAAAGGGGAGGCGCGAGCCTCCTTTTTTTTCTGCGGCTGCGACTATGTCTGAATCGACAGGGGTGCCATGCAGGATCTCGACGCCATCGTAGGTGAGGCCCTCGCGCATTTCACTGCCATCGACGACCCCGACGAGCTGGAACGGGTCAAGGCGCGCTTTCTCGGGAAGACCGGTGCGCTCACGGATCTGCTGAAGGGGCTCGGCAAGCTGCCGCCGGCGGAGCGCCCAGCCGCTGGCAGCCGTATCAACGAGGCAAAAGCGAAGCTCGAAGCAGCGCTCGATGAGCGCCGCGAGGCGATTCGCGTTGCCCGGATGGAGGTGCGTCTGCAGGAAGAGGCGCTCGACGTGACGTTGCCTGGACGCGGCGCCGGGCGCGGGGGACTGCACCCGATCACCCGCACCCTCGACCGCATTGCCGGCCTGTTTCATTCCCTCGGCTTCGAGATCACCTCGGGCCCGGAGGTCGAAACCGATTTCTACAACTTCACCGCCCTCAACACGCCGCAAGATCATCCGGCGCGCTCGATGCACGACACCTTCTACCTCGAAGGCGGGCAGTCTCTGCTGCGCACCCACACGTCCCCGATTCAGATCCGTTACATGGAAACCCATCGGCCGCCGATCAAGATCATCGCGCCCGGTCGTGTGTACCGAGTCGACTACGACGCGACCCACTCGCCGATGTTTCACCAGATCGAGGGTCTCTGGATCGACCGCGACGTGAGCTTTGCGAATCTCAAGTTCGTCCTCACCGACTTCCTGCAGCGCCTGTTCGAGCGGGACGACCTCGTGGTGCGGTTCCGCGCGAGCTACTTCCCCTTCACCGAGCCATCGGCCGAGGTCGACATGCGCTGGGGCGAGGGACGCTGGCTGGAAATCGGCGGTTGCGGCATGGTGCACCCCAACGTGCTGCGACAGGTCGACATCGATCCGGAGGTATACCAGGGCTTCGCATTCGGCATGGGCCTCGATCGCATCGCCATGCTGCGGTACGGCGTCGACGACCTGAGGCTCTTCTTCGAGAACGATCTGCGCTTTCTGAGGCAGTTCAACTGATGGCGTGCCGGTGAGGGCATGAAATTCTCGGAACAGTGGCTGCGCACCTTCGTCGATCCCGCGCTCGACACGGAAGCGCTCGCGCATGCGTTGACGATGGCAGGGCTGGAAGTCGAGGAAATCGCCTGGGCTGCACCCGGATTCGACGGGGTGGTGGTTGCCGAAGTGCGCCACGTGGGCTCGCATCCTGACGCCGACCGCCTGCGCGTATGCGAGGTCGATGCCGGCCACGGGACGCCCCGAACCGTGGTCTGCGGCGCACCGGATGTCGCGGCGGGAATGCGCGTCCCCTGCGCGCTGCCCGGGGCGAAGCTTCCCGGCGGCATCGAGATCAGGGAAGCGAGCGTGAGAGGGATCGCCTCCGCCGGCATGCTGTGCTCCGCGCGCGAGCTTGGCCTGAGCGACGATGCGTCGGGTCTGCTCCGGCTGCCGCCGGACGCGCCGGTCGGAACCGATTTTCGGAGCTATTACGATCTCGACGACCGTCTGCTCACGCTCAAGCTCACTTCCAACCGTGGCGACTGCCTGAGCGTCCTAGGGGTCGCGCGTGACGCCGCAGCGCTCACCGGTGCAGCGCTGCGCCCGGTGTCGATCGAGCCGGTTGCGCCCACCATCGCGGATCGCGTCGCAGTGCGCATCGAGGCCGGCGATGCCTGCCGGCGCTACTGCGGCAGGGTGGTGCGCCACGTGAACGTCGGGGCGGCGACGCCGCTCTGGATGCGTCGGCGCCTGGAGAAGAGCGGCCTGCGCTCGATCGGTGCCGTGGTCGACGTCACCAACTACGTGATGCTCGAACTGGGGCAGCCCCTGCACGCATTCGATCTGGCGAAGCTCGAAGGCGACATCCACGTGCGCTTCGCACGCACGGGCGAGCGGCTGCTTTGCCTCAATGAGGCGGACGCCGCGCTCGCTCCCGACTACCTCGTGATCGCGGATGCCACGGGACCCGTGGCGCTCGCGGGGATCATGGGCGGCAAGCCGACCGCGGTAGGCGACGACACGGTCGACCTGTTTCTGGAAAGCGCCTTCTTCGAGCCGCAGGCGATCGGCGGGCGCAGTCGCAGACTCGGCTTCGCCAGCGATTCGTCCCACCGCTTCGAGCGCGGCGTGGACTTCGGAATGGCCGCGTGCGCCCTCGAGCGTGCCACCCGGCTGATCCTCGAGTGCTGCGGCGGCGAGCCCGGGCCGATCACTGAAGCGCTGACCGAGCTTCCGGCGCGGCCCCCGGTGCGGCTGCGCACGGCGCGGGTGCCGAAGCTGCTCGGCATCGACCCCGGTGCCGATGCCGTGGCTGCGATCTTCGAGCGGCTTTCGATGTTGGTCCTTCGCGACGGCGACAGCCTGGCCGTGACGCCGCCGTCCTTTCGCTTCGATATCGTGCGCGAGGAGGATCTCGTGGAGGAGGTGGCGCGTGTCTACGGCTACGACCGCATCGCGCCGCAGCCGCTTGCCACCGCCTCGGCCATGCTGCCCCTGCCGGAGACGACGCGCACCATCCGCGAACTCCGGGCCGGCCTCGCGCTGCGCGATTACCAGGAAGCGGTGACGTATGCTTTCGTCGACCCAGCTTGGGAAGCGGACTTCGGCGTGCCGCCGCCGCTCGTGCTCGCCAATCCGATCGCGAGTCAGATGAGCGTCATGCGCACGACCCTGCTGGGCGGGCTCGTCGACCGCCTGCGCTTCAACCTGAATCGCCGCCAGATCCGGGTGCGTCTGTTCGAGATCGGCACCGTGTTCCTGGGCGCCGGGGGGACGCAGCAGCCGACCCGGGTGGGAGGCCTGGCCTACGGCCCGGTTCTGCCCGAGCAGTGGGGCAGTCCCGCCCGCAACATCGATTTCTTCGACGTGAAAGGCGATCTCGAAGCCCTCTGCCACCCGCTTGCTCCGACCTTCGAGCCGGCACACCATCCGGCACTGCACCCCGGCCGGGCGGCCCGGGTGTTCCTCGCAGGGCAACCGGTCGGGTGGTGTGGCGAGCTCCATCCGCGCTGGCAGCGGAAGTACGAGCTGCCCCTCGCGCCCGTCATGTTCGAGCTGGACGCAGAATACCTGCAAGGGGTGCCCGTGCCGACCTACCAGGAACTTTCCCGCTTCCCGTCCGTGCGTCGGGATCTCGCGCTGGTGGTGGACGAGAAAGTGAGCGCCGCATCGCTCCAGGGTTGCCTGCTACGGGCCGCACCGGATGTCGTCTGGGAGGTCGTCCTGTTCGACGTGTATCGAGGTAAGGGCTTGGATATTGGGAAGAAAAGCCTTGCGTTCCGCATTCTCTTGCAAGATACTCAGCGGACTCTGACCGACGAGGAAGCCGATGCCGCGATGGCCGTACTGATCACGGCGGCGGAACAAGAACACGGTGCGAGCCTGCGTTCCTGACAGGCTTCCCAAAGAAAGGGGAAACGATGACGCTCACGAAGGCCGATCTGGCCGACATGCTCTTCGAGAAGGTCGGGCTCAACAAGCGGGAAGCCAAGGACATGGTCGAGTCTTTCTTCGAGGAAGTGCGCACTGCCCTCGAAGCGGGCGAGGGCGTGAAGCTTTCCGGCTTCGGCAACTTTCAGCTGCGCGACAAACCCCAGCGACCGGGTCGCAATCCCAAAACCGGGGAGGAGATCCCGATCACGGCGCGTCGCGTGGTGACTTTCCACGCCAGCCAGAAGCTGAAGGCGATGGTGGAGCAGAATGCCGGTGGAGCCGACGCCGGTTAGGCAGCCGCTGCCGCCGATCCCCGCCAAGCGCTATTTCACGATCGGCGAGGTTTCGGAGCTGTGTGGTGTCAAGCCGCACGTGCTGCGCTACTGGGAGCAGGAATTCGCACAGCTCAAACCCGTCAAGCGGCGTGGCAACCGGCGCTACTACCAGCACCAGGAGGTGCTGCTCATCCGCCGCATCCGCCAGCTCCTGTATGAGGAAGGTTTCACCATCAGCGGCGCCCGCAATCGACTCGACGCAGCGAGCCAGGAAGGCAACCGGCGCGCCGCGGCGCCGTCCGACAAGCTCGATTTCGCACAGCTGAAAAGCGAGCTGCGCGGGCTCATCGACCTGCTGCGCACGCCATGACTCATGCATTCGGGATCCCCGGGCGCGGGTGGGTTTCCGACCCCGTCGCGGCGCGAGGCGTTCTGCTATAATCGCGCGCTCTCGGGGCGTAGCGCAGCCTGGTAGCGTACCTGCATGGGGTGCAGGTGGTCGGAGGTTCAAATCCTCTCGCCCCGACCACATAATCAAGCACTTAGGCGCTTTCCTAGCACCAATACTCGCATCCACTGCGGGACTTTTGCGGGAATTTTCGCGGCGCTCACGCAGATTTCCTCCTCAGAACGGTGAGTGTTGGTGAGCTGCGCTGGTCACCCAGCGTCACTTTGTTCGCTTGTGCAATCAGGTGCGCGATCTCGGCTGCCGAATAATCGGTCGTCACGCTTTCCGACTTGTGGCCGAGAAGCGCTTGCCGGTCCTCAAAGCTCACACCCGCTACCCGCAACCTGCGCCCGAACGTGTGCTTGAGATCATGTACGCGCAAGTGCGCAAACCCCGGATGCGCGGGTTCGCCCTTGTCTTGCCGCCACTGCTGCGCAGCCTGGACTCGCCCTCGCTTCCACGCACTGTCATTCATCTTGGCGAGCGGGCGCCCGCGGTAGGGGAATACCCATACCGGGTGCAAACCTCGCTGTGCCTCGATGACAGATTTCGCAACATCATTTAACACGACAAGACGATCCTCCCGATTCTTAACGCCCGAGTTAGGCCGTCTTCCTCCGAAGTCTAGCGGTATCAGGAAAACACTCGTCGAAAGCTCTGGTACTTTCACTTCCCAACCCCACTGCAGCCTGCAGACTTCCTGCTCACGGCAACCGCTGTTCATCTTGTAGAGCGCCATTCTGGCAAGGTGAGCAGGGAGCGACTTAAGCAAGTACTCTTGCTCCTCCCACGAAAGCGGGTACGCGGGGCGCCGATTCATCTCCGGTAGCACCGTGACGTGCGGAGCGCGATCGAGCCACGTCATCTCGTGTTCGTCGCGCCACACGCTTGCGGCAAGTCGCAAGATCCGCACGACCCGCTGTAACGCGATGTTGATCGTGCGGTTTGATACCCCCTGCCGCTGGCGCGCGTTCACAAATGGTTTCAACGTTGCATCGTGAACACGCCCCAAAGGCAAGTCGCCGATGAATGGGTCGAGTTGCCTCAAGTGCATGGCGGTGTCACCGATCGAAGGCATGTGTTGGTTGTCGAGCAAATACTTCGTTGCGGCCTCGCGAAACAGATGGCGGGGCCTGACACCATAGACAGTTGCTTCTCGGATTTCAGTTAGTCTGAGTCGGAGGTAGCGCTCGGCTTCCTCTTGCTCGACAGTGCCAGTGCTCTCGCAAAGGCGACCGTACCCCTTGATTCGCTTGTCGATGTGCCAGATGCCATCTCTTTGGTAGAGACCTGGACTCGTCTTACGCCCCATTTGCTTAAACCTCCTTTCCGCACGGGGCGCTCGCTGCGACGCCTATCCTCATCCCCGCCTTGCCGGTTGTCAATATCGCGCCATCCGCAACGCGCGATGTACCTATCCGCCCACTCATCAAGTTGAAGCCGATCAAAGGCAACGCCCTGCTTACCGATTGGGATTTCCGTGATGTGCGGTCTGACCTCCGCATTGAAACGATTTCGGTCCATGCCAAGGTAATCTGGCGCGTCCCGCAATCGCAGAAGGCGTGGTCGAATATCGGTAAAGGTCTTCCTCACTCAGGACAGGCAACGAACCTGGGTGTGGGGAGCATTGGGATTCAGCACCCGGTCACACTCGCCGGCAGCATGCTCGGACGCATTCTCTGAGGCGGCGTGCGGTTTCCTGCAGCCCGAGGGTTCCCATCTCGTGGCGTTCCGAGCTAGCGCGGGAGACTGTATGCGTGAAAACGAGGGACGCCGGTTCGCCCGAGATATCCGAGCGCATGCACCCTCTAGAAGCGGGCCGTAGCGAAACCTGTAAGTCACCATACTGTTTCAGCGGTGCGTTCGATGGGATGCAGCGACTCTGCGAGAGCGAGCGCTTTCCAATCCGGACACGCTCACACCGTAAGACACTTACGCGTGAACCTATCAGCGTGTACCGCCCAAGAGAACTAGCAAAACTGACGGGACCTGGCAGAACTGCCAGTTCGCGCAGGCCAGGGACTGCGCGCGAATCGGTGCTGTTGCAGAAAAACTCAAGCGAATCGAGCAGAGCGACTACTTCGGGCAATGGCTGCAGGGCGGCCGCTGGTGTCCGTCCCAATAAGCAGTGGTTGCCGGGCCAGAAGGCAGCAGATCCAGAGCTACGGTCGGATTGCCGGGGACTGCGGTATCGCGAAGGTGTTGAAGGGACGTCCCGGCCCAAATCTCCGATGCTGATTCTGAGAGCAGAATCGGCAACTACGCTTTCGACCTTTCCGAATCCACTGTGCAGGCTCTGTCCATGCATCTCTCAGCGAGCAGTAAGCGATTCTTCCCGAACCAGCGGTAGCCAAGGTCGAGCGCCTGCGCGATTCCGGGCAGTCGCGTCAAGGTGACCAGCGGCGCCAAGCCCACCGCGGCGTAGAGTAGAGGCGC
>JAEUMX010000124.1 GCA_016791285.1 Burkholderiales bacterium | reverse complement strand
TCGCGGTCGGGCTTGTCGGCGTTGACGACTACGCTCAGGGGGCCATCCGTTGGTGCCGGCGGCCTTGGCGGGGCGGCGGGGTGGGCCAACTGACGCAGAACCTGCTGATGAAACTCCTCGAAGCCGCAGGCGGTCGCTCCGGTCAGCAACGTCTTGCAGGCGGGATCGGCGATGTCTTCGAGCCGGATGTCGGGCTTGCGCCAGGCGAGCAGCGGGATGCCGCGGCGCCGCGCTTCGGCACGTGCGGCCTGCGTCTGGAGTTCGACAAGAGGCGAGTCGGCCCAGGCGGGCTTCTCCCCCATCTCGTGACCGAACAACTGGACCAGCAGATCGGCCTTCCCGAGGTCTGCGGCCAGCGTCTGCCGATAGGAGCCTTCGTCCTCACGCATATCGCTGAGTGCTGCATCCGGCACCACGCCATATTGCAGGTCTCGGAGCGCGGTCGCGAGCCTCGTCCAATACTCCAGAACGTCGTCGGCCGGGTCCGCGATCCAGATGAGCTTCGATGGGACGGCAGCAGCGGGCGCCGGGGCCTGCGCGGCCGATGGGATGCTCTTAATCTGTTTCGCGAGTATCTCGGCCAGTCTGTTGAGACCGGTCCAATACGTCTTGTCGGCTTTCGGATTGGGAGCCGGCCAGCCCAGGATCATCGGCTCGGGTTGATCCAGGCTGCTGCCCCAGAACTGCATCGCGGTGATGGACTGGATGCCGGGGTCCCAGTGCTCCCGCCCGGTGGGAAGCAGCTCGACCAGGAACACGCGGTCGTTGGCAGTGCCGCCGCCGACCAGCTCGACGAAGGTGGCCATCTCCTTGCGGCACCACTCGGATTCCAGATAGCGCGGCGACAGGAACGCGACGATGCATTGGCTCGCCACGATACGGGCTCGCAAGGTGGCGTCCACGGCGCGCTGGGGTTCCAGCCGGGGATCCATCCAGAACTCCACCTGGCCGCCGCCGGGCCGCATGCCGACGGCCTTCTGCAGGTGGTCGACGAAGTTGGTCACCCAGCCCTTCGTGTCCGTATCGAAAGCCGGGTTGTCGGCATGCGCATAGCTGATGAAGACCTGCGCCGGCATGTTCGTTCGTCTCTGGTCGAGCCTCGGCGGTGCTCGCAATCCCTCGCCGCTTACCTCCTCGTCATCGCAGAACTATAGCGCAAAGTCGAGAAACCGAGTCAGAACGGGACGGCCTAGTTCTATCGGCCGAGCGCGGGTTTAGCGTTACAGTATTCACGAGGTGGAGGAACCCAATGTCCAAGCTCAAGACCGGACCCGATCACGCCCGACTCGACCGTGTCGTCGCCGAAGCGCGGCGCGCGCGCGATGAGCGCGCCCAGGGCTACCGCGAGCGGGCGCTCAGGATCTATCCCTGGATTTGCGGGCGCTGCGGCCGGGAGTTCACCCACGCCAACCTGCAACTGCTGGAAGTCCATCACCGCGACCACAACCACGACAACAACCCGCCCGACGGCAGCAACTGGGAGCTTCTGTGCACCTACTGCCACGAGAACGAGCACCAGCGCTTCCTGACCGAGCACGGCCGGGCGCCGGACGCGCCGGGGCGCAGTGAAGTGACGCCGGCGACACACCAACCCTTCGCCGATTTGAAAGCCCGGCTCAAGACGAAGGATTAAACCAGCGTCACCAGCATGCGCGTGGCGAGCACGTAGAGCAGCAGCGCGAACAGCGTCCTGAGGTTGCGCGTCGAGGTCCGGTGCGCGAGCTTCGCACCGAGCGGCGCCATCGCCATGCTCGCCGTCACGAGCCAGAAGAGCGCCGGGAGATAGACGTAGCCCAGGCTCCACTCGGGCAGGCGCGCTTCGCCCCAGCCGTTGGCGACGTAACCGACGGTGCCTGCGATGGCGATCGGAAAACCGATGGCGGCGGCGGTGCCGATCGCCTCGTGCAGCCGCACATTGCACCAAGCCATCCAGGGCACCGACAGCAGCGCACCGCCGGCTGCCACCAGGCTCGAGATGCCGCCGATCAGTGCACCGGCCGTGAACATGCCGCCGGCGCCCGGCAGCGTGCGCGAGGCCTTCGGACGCAGATTCAGGATGAGCTGGGTCGCCGCGACGTAGACGAAGGCGGTAAAGAAGATCGCGAGATAGCGCGTCTGCAGCTGGCCGGCGATGATCGCCGCGACCGCCACGCCGCACGCGATGCCGGGCGCCATGCGCCGGACGATGCCCCAGTTCACGGCGCCGTGGCCGTGGTGGGCCCACGTGCTCGAGGCGGCGGTGAAGAGGATGCTCGCCATGGCAGTACCGAGCGCGAGATGCAGCACGTGCTCGGGCGCAAACTGCTGCAAGCTGAACAGGAAAACGAGCAGCGGCACCTGCACCAGTCCGCCGCCGATGCCGAGCAGCCCGGCGAGCAACCCCGCGAAGGCGCCCAGCGCGAGGTACCAGGGCCAGAAGCTAGCCATGCGGGCCGCCGCTAGCGGTCGTCACGGTCGATCAGGCCGAGGATGAACCGCCACTCCGCAGCGGTGACCGGGGTGATCGACAACCGGTTCCCGCGCTGCAGGATGCGCATGTCCGCGAGCTGCGGATGGCGGCGCAGCTCCGCGAGCGGCACGAGCCGCGTCTTGCGCACCAGCTTCACGTCGACGTGAAACCAGCGCGGATTCTCGCGCGTGGCCTTCGGATCATAGTAGTCGCTCGCGGGGTCGAACTGCGTGTCGTCGGGGTAGGCGCGGCTCGCCACCTCGACGATGCCGGCGATGCCGGGTTCGGCGCAGCTCGAGTGGTAGAAGAACGCCTGATCACCCAACTGCATACGGTCGCGCATGAAGTTGCGCGCCTGATAGTTGCGCACCCCCCACCAGGCAGTGGTGGCATCCGGTGCGGCGGCGAGATGATCAATCCCGTACACGTCCGGTTCGGACTTCATCAGCCAGTAGTGCATACGCAATCTCCCGTGGCGTGCCAGCCGACATTCTATCGGCATCGGCGCCTTTCGCTCGCCAGTGGCACGATAACTGCCGATTCGGTGCCCCGTCATCCCGGACGGATTGCCCGTTCGGGACACCACTCGAGAACGAGGTACAGCATGCTCAGAATTGCCAAACGCGCCGATCACCGGCCCGCCGACCCCCG
>JAEUMX010000088.1 GCA_016791285.1 Burkholderiales bacterium | reverse complement strand
GTCGCGTGCTCCTTCGTCCGAGAAACCGCACCGCGCGAGCTTACCTGGTCTTGAAGAAGTAATAGTCCGCCGTGTAGTCGATGCGCGCCGCCGTGCCGGCTTCGGCTTGCGTACACCCGGCCTTGGGTGCCACGCCGCCCGCGGTATTCACGCGCTGTATGCTCGTGAACTTGCTGAACGAGCCTTCCGGGCCGACCGACTTCGTGGCGAGCAGCAGCCAGGGGATGGCGTCGGGCACCGGCGCCTCCGCGCGCTCCTTGACCGTGCCCAGGATCTTGCTGCCATCGGTCGCTTCCCAGTGCGGTCCGGCATAGTGCCGGCCGATGCGCTTGCCGTGCGCATCGAAGAGCTCGGCCAGGGGCGCCACGAACACCCATTCGTATGTCGCGACCTGATCCTTCTTAGCGCGGCATTCGTAAATCTGCACACCCTTCGCGGGAACGATCATCGCCAACGATTCGTTCGCGCCGGGCTTGAGCTTTTCCGGCACCGTGACGGGGGACGGTTGCGGGGCCGCACAGCCGGCGATAGAAAGCACCGCCGACAAGACCGCCATCTCGCGTGCATGGGACATGGTGCCCTCCGTCCATGGTTGATGCCGAACACGGCCGTCGACCTTGCGAAGACGACGGCTGACCGAAAGCTTATACCCAACTGAACGGCACAATGAAGTACGCGTGGGTTGCGTACCTTCATCTCAGAACCTCCACCAGAGCGGCACGAGGAACACCGCCACCACGCCGAACCACAGGGCGCACGACAGCCCGAGCTTCCAGTAGTCCCCGAAGCGATAGCCGCCCGGCCCCATCACCATCACGTTCGGGGGCGTGGCGACGGGCGTGAAGAACGAAGCGGCGGCTGCGACGGCGATGCTCATCAGCACCGGCCGCGGCGAGACGCCGAGCTCGACCGCGGCGGCCACCGCGATCGGTGCGATGATGAGCGCGGTCGCCGTGTTGCTGATGAGCTGGCCGAGCACGAGCGTCAGCACGAAGAGGCCTGCGAGCAGTGCGCGCGGCCCGGCGTCGCCTACCACGGCGAGCAGGTGCTCCGCCATCAGGTCGGCCGCGCCGGATTGCGTCATCGCGGTCGAGAGCGGAATCATGCCGCCGAGCAGGATCAGCGTGTTCCAGTCGATGCCCTTGTACGCCTGGGAGATGGTGAGCACCCCGAAGAGCACCATCGCACACGCGCAGGTGACACCCGCGATCATCGACGGCACCACCCCGAAGGCGAGCAGCAACACGAGCAGCGCGAGCACGGCAATCGCCCGCTTCGCGCCCGGTCCCAGCGCCACGGCCTGGCGGCGGACGAGGTCGGGCGAGTCCACGAACAGCACGCCCGGATCGGCCAGCTTCCGGTCGAGCCCCTCCCAGGTCCCCTGCAGCAGCACGTGGTCGCCGGCGGCGAGCGTCGTCTGCTGCCCACCCAGGTCCTCGCCGCGCCGCTGCACCGCGAGGACGATGAGATCGCCGTCGCGCGTCACCATGCCGGGGAACACCTTGCGCCCGATCAGATTGGAGCGCGGCGGAATCACCACCTCGGCGAGCCCTGACTCGCGATTGAAGAGCGTCGATACGACATCGCCACCGCCCTCGGCAGCCTGCAAGGCGAGGTGCTTGTCGTCCGCGAGGCGTCCCGCCGACTCGGCGGAGCCCCGCACGAGGATGACGTCGCCTTCCGCAATCGTCGTGCGTTCGCGCGCACTTCGGCCGCCCTCGGTCTGCACCGAGACGAGACTCAGTCCGGGGTAGTCACCCAGCATGACGGCCGAGCGCGGCGCGCCGACATAGGGGGAACTGGCGCGCACCCGCAGCCGCAACAAGCCGTCCACGATGCGATATTGCTCCACCAGCGTGCGCGCGTGCCGGCTGAAATCCGAGGGCAGCGACTCGCCGTTGCGCTCGGGCAGCAGGTGGCGCCCGAGCAGCACGATGATCGCCCCGGTGCCGAGCACCAGCGGAATGCCGGCGACCGCGAACTCGAAGAAGCCGAAGCCGCCCAGCCCCGCGTCCTCCGCCGCGTTCGACATGAGCACGTTCACCGGCGAACCGACGAGGGTGAGCAACCCGCCCGCGCTCGCCGAGAACGCGAGCGGCATGGCGATCTGCGAGATCGGCATGCCGACCCGCATGGCCGCGACCACCGCGACCGGCAGCAGCGCCGCCACGGCGCCGATGAAGCTCATCGCGGCCGTGAACAGCACGCACACCAGCATGATGAGGACGAGGAGCCGCGTCTGGCTCGCCCCCGCCTTCCGGATCAGAATCTGCCCCGCCCACGTCGTGACGCCCGCCGCCTCGAGGCCGGTGCTGATGACGAACAGCGTGGCGATGAAGATCACGACCGGGTCGCCCAGCCCGGCGAACGCCGTGCCCGCATCGAGCACGCCGCTGTAGAACAGCGCGAGCGCGACGCCGAGCGCCACCACGGCGACCGGCACGCGGTTCCAGACGAAGAGCGCAACGGCCGCGATCAGGATCGCGAAGGTGATGGTGATGTCGCTCAAGAGAGACTACTCCGCGCAAGCGCGATCTGGATGACGAGACCGGTCGCGGATGAGATTGACGGATCGGTGAAAACCGCGGGAAAGTACATTATTCTATCGCACTGCTGCTGTGGCTCGCCGCAGCGTAGCGTCTCGGACCGGCCTCTGCAACCTCGCTCGCGGCACGGATGACCGCGATTGTCACACCGCCGGCCGAGCATGCATACTCTCGCGCCTTGTCGTTCGACTTTCTTTCTCGGTGATTCGACGCTTGCATCCTGACCGCAGCGAAGATCTCCCAATGATGTCCGGGAACGGAATCCATTCGTGCCTCGCGCGCGCCGTGTGGTGGATCGCACTGCTCGCCGTGCTGTCGGGCTGCGCGGGTATCACGGTCTCGTCGATCGAGGTCAGGGACTACGTCGAGGGCAAGCGCGGCGACATACTCAGTACCGGAAGACTGAGCGCGCCGACTGTCGAGACCCTGCGCGCGCTGGGCGTCGATGCGTCGTCCTGCGAGCTCGATCCCGCACGCTGTCGGGACGCGCTGGTAGGCACGTCGGTGCTCGACGACGAGCCGAAGCTCTCCGCTCTCGCGGAACTCTGGCTCCAGCGGGCGCTGCGGTTGCAGCGCGCGGGGCCGGACCAGGTTCAGCCCGAAGCGATCCGCAATGCCTATCTCGAGACGGCGCGACACGCCTACGCCTATCTCTTCTTCACCTCGCGCCGCCCGCCCCGGCGCGCCTTCGAGGACCGCCAGATACAAGTCCTCGATTTTTACAACTTCGCCGTGAAGGACGCGATCGGGCTCATCTTCCCGCGCTACCGCGGCCGACCGCCAGTGAGCCCGACGCTGCTGTCCGAGGGCCGATGGCAGATCAACTTGAGCGTCGAAGACGGGCGTCCTGCCGGCAAACGGCGCGTGCCGAAGGAGCTGATCCCGGCGTCGTCGCTGCGCTTCGAGGGGCTCAGAAACGTCTACCGGCGCGACGGCTTCGGCGCCGAGATGGTCGCGGTGCTCGAACCGGACGAGAGCGCCGACCCCGCGCGTCCGTTCACCGAAATGCAGGTGCCGACGATCACCGCCATCATCCGCTTTCGCGGCGACACACTGGACGAGGTCCTGCGCACACACGACATCGATCTCGTCGGCTTCGATCCGTATCGTTACGAGACAGTGAAGATCGCGGGCGTCGAGGTGCCGCTCGCCGCCAATTTCACCGCGGGCTACGCGCTTTGGCTGGCGCAGTCCGGCTTCTCCAGACAGGCCCTGCGGGGCGTTCTCGGGCGCACCAGTGGCGTGGCGGCGCCACATATCTTTCTGATGCAGCCCTACGATCCCGATCGCCACGTCCTCATCACGCTGCACGGACTCGCGAGCAGCCCGGAGGCGTGGCTCAACGTCGCGAACGAGCTGCTCGGCGACGAAACACTGCGGCAGCGCTTTCAGGTGTGGCAGCTGATGTACCCCACCAACGCGCCGATCGCCTTCAACCGCCGCAACATCCGACTGGCCATCGAACACACGCTCGCGTATTTCGACCCGAACGGGACCGCCCGGGCGTCGAGCGAGATCGTGCTCGTCGGGCACAGCATGGGGGGCGTGCTGGCGCGACTGCTGGTCTCGTCGCCGGGCGCTGCGCTGGAGCCCGCGTTCATCGAGGAGCGGGGACTCCAGGGCGAACAGATCGCCCCGGTGCTTGCCGAGTTCGAAGACTATCTCGCTTTCGAGCCCATGCCGCAGGTCACGCGCGCCGTCTTCATCGCGGCTCCGCATCGCGGCACGCCGTTCGCGGACCGGCGCCTCTCGCGCTGGGCGGCAAGCCTGGTGCTGCTGCCCTACGACGTGCTCGACACCCTCACCGATCTCAACCGCAACCTCGCCGCGATCGCGGGCGATCAGCCCGGCGCCGCGTCACTGCGCGTGCCGAACAGCATCGAGAATCTGAGCGACCAGAGCTTGTTCCTGCGCCTTGCCGATACCATGCCGATCGCCGCCGGCGTGCAGTACCACTCGATCATCGCGAACCACACGCCCGGTCGTGCGCTCGATGACTCCAACGATGGCGTCGTGCCGTTTCGCAGCGCGCATCTGCCCGGCGCCACGTCGGAGAAGGTGATCGAGTCCTGGCATAGCGTGCAGGAGACGCCCGAGGCGATCCTCGAACTGCGGCGCATCCTGCGGCTGCATTAGCAGAACCCAAAGAGGGCAACCCAAGGGATCCTGGGAGGTCTCCTTCGCCAGAAGCGGTGCCCCGCTGTGGCTAAGATGGGACGGTATTGCTGCAGCAGCCTGTCCTGCACCCCATATTCGATTGGCTCCGGCAGCCTTGGTGGGTTGAGCGCCGAGTTGGGCCTACCGATGCTCGAGCAACTCCGAGATGGTGAGACCAATGTCTTTGGCGATTTGCCGCAGTAGAGTCGGCGCGATGTCGCGACCGGAATGAAATGGAACAGTGGTGGAGCGTCCAGAACTATCGCGAAACTGCTTGTGCGAACCACGTTGCCGCACTTCCGTGAAACCAAGCTTGTGCAAAATGGCGACAACCTCAGCCGGCTTCAGGACCGGGACATTTCCCACGCTTCAAGCGACGACGACGTTTTGCACCCCAATGAACTCCGACTCGAGAACTGGTTCGCCATCTTCCAAGAGCATGGAAATGACTTCTCGCAGGTTGACGTTCAGTTCATCAAGCGTTGAACCCTGCGAATGGGCGCCAGGAAAGCCCGGGACGAAACCCACGAAAAGTCCCGTGTCGGGGTCGCGTTCGATCACTGCGGAAAAGTTGCGCATGAGGCGTCTCCAATGGCTGCAAATTATCCTTCCGGCAGGGACACAGCGCAAACGTGAGAGGCCCAACGCTGCCGTTAACCGGGCGCCACCACCACGCGCCGAAGAGGGGGCGCCGCGTCGAAGTCGTCCTCGCGCAACAGGCCGCCGGATGAGTTCTCGAGACGCAGCTTCCCGGCCACGACGACGCCGCCATAGAGGTGCAGCGCCATCTGATCGCTGAAGTTGCGGGTGACGCGCAGGAAGATCGGCGCCCCGCGCTCCTCGCCGATGCCGTTCGGCGTCGGGCCGGCGTCGCTCAGGCGAAAGCGCAGCACCCGCCACGCCGCGCCCACACCCGCGGTCCAGCCACCGTCGAACTGGTAGTCGAGCTCGAGGCCGGCAGGACCGGTCGGCCCGCTCGGCAGCGGGTTGATCACCCGCCAGCGGTCGCCCAGGCGCCAATCCACGATCAGGAAAGGGAACACGGCGGTCGTGTCGATGCGGTCGTATACCCCGACCCCCAGGCCGAGACGGTTGCCATCGTCGAAGCGTTTGGTGCCCGAGACGAGCGCGCCCCAAACGACCGAATCGCTGTTGCTCGCACCGTTTTCCCTGACCCAATCGACCGAGGGCGCGAAACCGATGCTCCAGTCATCCCAGACCTGGAACGACAGCGGAACGCTGAAGCCGTAGCGCTGAACGATGCCCCACGGCGGGGTCAGCCCCAACGAACTCGGACTCGAGAACGAGTAGTCGAGGTAGTCGTAGTTGAGGGTGAGGCCGGCCGGCGCGCGTGCCGCCGCCGAAATCGTAGGCGGCCCCGCCGCGCAGGATCACGCCGCGCGCGCTGAAATCACCGCCGCTGTCGAGGTCCGCATTGCCCTGGTAGACCGGCGTGATCGAGACGAAGGGCTGCAGTTGTCCAGCCGCGCCCCCCGCTACCGAAGTGTCTACGACGGGGTCCAGGTAGCCGGCGGCCCGGGCGGCACCGGTAGCCGCCAACAGCGCCGCAAGCGCCGTCACGAACAAGCTATGCCGCAATGAAAGCTTCATGCACACCTCCTTCGGGGTTGATCACGACACGATCGCTGGCAAGGCCACAGCGTTCACTTCGGAACCGGGTTCGGCAGCGCCGATTTGTGCACGATGATTCTGAGCTTGCCGTCGCTGCCGCGGCGGAAGACGAAGAGCTTGTCCACCGTCGTCACGTTGCCCTTGGCATCGGTCAGGTAGACGTTGCCCATCGTCGCCGCGAAGTCGCCATCGATCAGCACGCCCGCGTTCGTGTAGCGGCAGCCGACCCAGGGCTTGAGCGCGAACCCGCTGTCGTTCGGGAACTTCGGGTTGCCGCCGATGAAGTACGCCGCGGCGGCCTCGCGGTCCATCCGGAAGGTCTGCTCGCCAAAGGTGAGCGTGGGCCGGAACAGCACCTTCCCGTAGTCGTAGTTGTAATTGTTCGAGAGCACTGCCGCGGCGATCGGCTTGTAGTCGCGACCCTCCGCGTGCGCCTTGGCGATGCTGAGCAATCCGTCGCACCACGCCTGCTGTGCTGCGTCGACTTCCTTCACCGTGAGTGCGGCGGCAGAGGTCGCGGCGTCCGTCTTCG
>JAEUMX010000084.1 GCA_016791285.1 Burkholderiales bacterium | reverse complement strand
CCAGTAATCTCGGTCGCAGACACCGTCGTCGACGAAAAAGCCGGGCGCACTTATTTCACCGTGACACTGGACCGCCCGAGCACCTCACTGGTCAGTGTGAACTTCCGGACAGTCGACGGATCGGGGGTGGCCGGTTCGGACTACCAGGGACTCGGCGTGCAGACGCTAGCCTTTGCCCCGGGCGAACGGGCGAAGACGGTGGCGGTGAACATGATCGACGACATTCGCCCCGAATCCGGCGAGAGCCTGCAACTGCTGCTGTTCGACCCCGTCGGCGCACAGCTAGGCACCACTGTCGCCTTCGCCTCGATATCGGACGACGACAGCCGCTTCGATCCAGCCTACTACCTTGAGCACAACCCCGATGTGGCCGCGGCAAGAATCGATCCGCTGACCCAATATCTGCGCTCGGGCTGGGCCGAGGGCCGGGACCCGAATGCGAGCGTCGATCTCGCTTCGGTGAACGGCCTGAACTACATCGCTTCCCATGCCGATCTGGGAGGCGCGTTCGGACCGAACAAGTCCCTCGGGTATCAGCACTTCGCGACCGCTGGGATGTTCGAAGGCCGCTACACGACTTTCAATGGCCTGGAATACCTGGCTTCCCACCCGGATCTCATGAACGTCTTCGGCGCCAATGGCGATGCCGGCGCTGCCCACTACATCCAGACGGGCCGATTCGAAGGCCGCACCGAGACCTTCAGCGGCCTCGAGTACATTGCGTCTCACCAGGACCTCATGAATGTTTTCGGCGCCAACACCGATGCAGGCGCCGCTCACTACATCCAGGCGGGCCGCTTCGAGGGGCGGGGCGTGACGTTCGACGGTCTGGCGTACCTCGCGTCCTACGGAGATCTCGTGACGTCATACGGTGCCGATCTCGACGCCGGCGTTCGTCATTACATCGAGTACGGACGAGCGCAGGGGCGCACGGTCACGTTCAACGGGCTGGAGTACATCGCCTCTCACGAAGACCTCATCAATGCCTTCCACAGCCAGGTCGCGGCGAACCCAAACCCCGACCTCGGCACGAACCACTACCTGCAGACGGGCTACTTCGAGAACCGCGCCGCCCACCGGTTCGACCCGGCGCAATACTTAGCCAACTACACAGACCTGCGCGCGGCGTTCGGCACCAACACCCAGGCTGCGACGGTTCACTTCATCACGGCTGGCTACTTCGAAGGGAGGAACCTCTGACGCTGATCCGCCCGAGAAGGGCGCGGTTTCTGCCGCGCCCCCTCAACCCTGCAGACGCCCCTCAGTGCCTGCAAAAATGCCCGTGCCGCGCCGGCCCGAGCAACCGCAGGAAATCCTCGCGGCGCATGCGCACCATTTCCTCGTGATCGCCCGCCTCGAAGTAGATCTCGCTGCCCTCCCGGAGCTCGTCGTCGACCACCGATTCGATGCCGTAAGCCGCACCGAGCGGGGGGATGGCGCCCAGCGCGCAATCCTTGAACACGGTGCCGAGCTCCGGCTCGGTCGCGAGCCCCATGGTGCGCCCGAGCTGCTCACGCAAGGCGCCCAGATGCACCCGGCGGTCCGCGGGCACGACGGCCATCACGTAGCCCGTCTCGTCTTCGAGGACCACCGCCTTGGCCATCTGGTGGGCCGGGATGTGGGCGGCGCTGGCGCTGCGCAGGCTGGTCATGGCTTTCGGGTGCGGCAGCACCTCGAAGGGAACCTGCATGTATCTCAGATAGTTCTCGAGCGTCGTTGCAATCATGGCGACCTCCGATTCGTGAGTCCTGGACTTTCAATATAGACCACGAACGTCGCGTCGGCTGGTTACAGGCGCTTCAGGTGGCTCCCGCAGCCGGCACGGCAATCACTGGCGCCGAAGCGTGGTACGACGATCTCCCCGGCGGTCCCGCGATTGACGACGCATTCCGGTTCCTCGAAGCGCAGGACGTCCACGATGCGGACTCCCGGCGCGTTGAGGAGATAGTCGATGTGCCAGCGCAAGGTCTTCGCGCGCGCGAGGTGCCTTGCGATGCGTGCTTCCGAGTTGCGCATCGCGCTGCCGGTGTAGACGTAACGGCCGGCAGGGAATGCGTAACGGCCGAGTGATCCGACGGTGATGCGCACGGGCCGCGCGACTTCGATCACGAGCTGGTAGGCAACGGCCATACGTCGATCGCAAGCAGACGGCTTGAGGTTACACTGCCCAAGGCGGGACAAGCCCGACGGCGGCTCGATCCGAACCGACGCGAGCAAGACGGCGTCCAGCGACATAATTGCAACACATGAGGGGGCGGACTGACATGGAACACGAAAAAACTAGGAGTTTTGATTTCATCGGTGCTATAACGCATAAACTTCCCTCCGCAACCCTATGATCGGGGGGCGTATCAGGCGAATTCGAGAGCAGCTCATAGAACAACGCTCGAATTCAGGACCGGAGACACGGGTCGGCGTGGGTGATACGCCCACGAAGGATTCGGAATATCCTATCGCGGTCGCTCGCGTCTCGCGCAAAGTAATGGTCACGCAGCATTCCTCAACGGAACGTACAGGCAATGGGGGAAAGTCCATGAATACCTACCGAATCTTTCTAGCAGCAGGTGTCGTGACAGCGTTGTCGATCACACCAGGGTGCGCTACCAGGGAATGGGTCCAATCCCAGATGGAACCGGTGGCCTCGCGCGTCGCCCAGAACGACGAGCGCCTGACCAAGGCCGAGAATCAGC